>CALXMQ010000001.1 GCA_944389515.1 uncultured Alphaproteobacteria bacterium
CTGTGCCACTCACCACACGTAAGGTTCAAACGGCGCATATTGTCAATATGCTTGTTTTCACCAACTATCGTGTCGCATCAAACGACGTTCGTCGTGTGGTTGAACTGCGCGTCCCACGTCCAAAAACAAAAACGCCACAGGGGCGTTTTAATTTTTGGTTGGGGCAGCTGGATTGTTCGTGGCTGTGCCACTCACCACACGTAAGGTTCAAACGGCGCATATTTTCAATATGCTTGTTTTCACCAACTATCGTGTCGCACCAAACGACGTTCGTCGTGTGGTCGAACTGCGCGTCCCACGTCCAAAAACAAAAACGCCACAAGGGCGTTTTAATTTTTGGTTGGGGCAGCTGGATTCGAACCAACACTGACGGAGTCAGAGTCCGGAGTTCTACCGTTAAACTATGCCCCAATGTGGGGGCTATTATATATTGTATGTGTTTGTTTTGCAATCTATTTTTTTATTTATGGTTGGGGCGTATTTAACATGGATAATATTGCGGTGCATGGGCGTATGTTGGATTATCTTAAAATCCCACATAGGTCGGGGGGCATCAGTTATAAATCAGGATTATCCAATGGTTGGTGGTGTACATTTGGTTGATTTTTTAATACCACGACCACCATGTCCCTGATTTGGATTGGTGGTATTATTTTTCAGAAAACGCGCATGATAATTTATGTTGCATGTTGGATTGGCTGTGGTACCGTAATAAAAGTATGGAAGGGTATTTTGTAAATAACCAAAAAGGAGATATTATGTCTGCATACAAACATTTGTCCGATTTATTAAAGATTTGTTCTGTATTGCCGGCGTTGGTAATTATGCCTGCGATGGCGGATACGGCGCAATATACAAATCCAGCGGACGTAGAAAATTGGTCTGGTAATAAATATGAGACAACAGATTCTGGACGCATGGGTGGTGTATTAAAGGTTGCAAATGACGACAAAATTGATGAAATTAAAGCAGGCAATGTAAAAGATAATTCCATAACCCTGACAAAAACAGATGGATATGATGGCGAAGTTTTTGGTCAGGGTTCTGTTTTATACAATAATGGAATAATTGGTAAAATTACTGGTACATTTGAAAATAATTCTATTACTAATACATCTGCCACTGCCAGCAAGGCAACTGCAAACGGTGGTGCGTTCGCGTTGTATGCCGGTACGAATATAGGCAGTATACAGGCTGATTTTATTGGAAATTCTGTTACGGCGCAATATTCGGGTGGTGGCACAACCAGTTATACTGGCAACAGTCAAATTTCCGCTGGTGGTGGTGCAATGCATATCCAAGGTGCGTTTGGCGATGACGAGGTAATAATTGGTACAATTTCTGGTGATTTTACAGGTAACAGTGCCAATGGTGACGAATATGCCAACGGTGGTGCAATCTATATCAAGGGTGGCGCAAGTGACCGTGATATTTCTGATAAATATGCCGTTCATATTGGTAAGATAGAGGGTGTTTTGACCGATAACAAAGTAATCGCCGCCACCAATACAACCAAGAACAAGAAAAATTCAACCGGTGGTGCGATTTCTGTCAAGGTAGATGCAGATGCGGGTACAAACGGCGATGTTGTTATTGACGAAATTGTTGGTGATTTTGCAAATAACAGTGTTCAAACAAATACAACAGACGCATTGGGTGGCGCAATTTATAACGAAGGTACGGTAAATGTTACCGGTGATTTCAGCGAAAATATGGCAACGGCCACTACGACCAAAGGCAATGGGCGTGGTGGTGCGATTTATAATGTTGGAACAATGAACGTTAGTGGTACGTTTAATGGGAATTCTGCCAATAAACAAGGTGGCGCGATTTGGAATTCTGGTGATTTGACGATTGCTGATGGTTCTGTATTCAGTGAAAATTCAAGCAGTAATGGTTCGGCCATTTATAATGCGTATACCGATGGATCCACGCTGACTGTTGGGAATAATGTTAAATTTTCTGGTAATTTGAACGGTGCGGCCATCAATGGTGGTGGTGAAATTAAAATAGGTAATGATGCAGAATTTACAGGTAATGCAGGTGGAATTACCTTAAGTATGTATAATAAGGGTTCTTTGGAAATTGGTGATAATGCTGTATTTACAAATAACAATGCCAAAAATGGCGGCGCCGCGATAAATGTCAGTGCCAATACAAAAAAGTTTGTGATGGGTGATAACGCAAAGTTTTCTGACAATACATCCACACAAACAGGTGGTGCGCTGTATATTGCTAATAATGATGCCACGTTGGGTACAGGATATACATTTGAAAACAATTCGGCTGAACATGGTGGTGCACTGTCATATAATGGTAAAAGCGCAGATGCGGTGTTGAGTTTGAATAACTTTACTTTTGATACAAATCATGCTGTTGATGTGGAAAATGGTACCGGTGGTGCGTTATTTATAAGCAATGGTGTAATAGGTACGGTAAACGTTTCTGATTCTGAGTTTACAGGTAATACCGCGACAGTTGCCGGTGGTGCGATTTTGCAGGCAGATGGTTCAACTGCAACGATGACTATCGATGGTTCTGCGTTCAACACGAACCAGGCCGTTGCCGAAGGTGGTGCGGTTGTTTCTGATTCCACAATGCTGGTTAAAAATTCAACATTTACTGGAAATAAAACGACGGGTACGTTAAAGATAGAAGACGTAGAGGAAGGTAAGCCTGCATATTATGCCAATAATGGTGGTGGTGCAATATTCTTGTACGATGAATCTGATACAACAGTTACAGATTCTGTGTTCAGTGAAAATACATCTGGGACATATGGTGGCGCGATTGCAACACGTATTGGGGCGTCGGCTGATAATTCGTCATTGACTTTGTCAAATTCTTTGTTTTCAAAAAATCATGCCGATGTATATGGTGGTGCACTGTATAATACTGTGAAAACCACGATTGGTGATGGTACGTCGTTTACAGATAATACGGCTGGTTTCGGTGGGGCAATTTGGAACGAAGGCGAATTGAATTTTACTAATACAGCGCAAATTACGTTTGGTAAAAATATTTCAACTGGTGCTGGGGGGGCGATTTATAACAAGGGCACGATTGATAAATTGACGCATGTGTTGTTCCAATATAACGAAGCAGCCCAAGGTGGTGCAATCAATAATTCTAACTTGGTTGGTGAAAACCAAGGGGGATATATTGGTGAAATTGCCCATGCAACATTTGCAAATAATGATGCCGGTAATTCCCAAGGCGGCGCGATTCGTAACCAGGGTAAAATTGGTGCTATAAATGAAGTTTTATTTAGTGCCAATACGTCTGGGAACGGCGGTGCATTTAATAATGGTACGTGGGGCAGTGTGGTTGAATCTATGACCGGGGTTGATTTTGTCAGCAATACTGCCATCGCAGAAGATGGTCTTGGCCAAGGTGGCGCGATTGCAAATGCGGGGGATATCGCATTGATTGCGGACAGCAATTTTTCTGGGAACCAAGCTGGTAAAATTGGTGGCGCGATTGCAAATGTAAATCCGCAAGATGACGATTCTTCAAAACAGCAACATATTAAATTACAAGATGTTAAATTTACCAGCAATGTTGCCGGCCAGCATGGCGGTGCGATTTATAATGATACGCATGGCATCATTGAATTAGGTGGAACAAATACGTTCAGTGGTAATACTGCTGATGGTGTTGGAAATGATATCCATAATCTGGGAACGATAACCATTGCAGATGGTGAAACAACAATCAGTGGTGGTATCACAGGTACTGGTACGTTGACTGTTGCAGATGGTGCAGTATTGGATATCGGCACATCAACGTTACAGCAAGGTGCGCTGGATATGCAGGGAACATTGGTCGCTGCGATTGTGAATTCAGACGCGTTTGGTAAATTTGACGTTGATGATTTTACAATAGGCGACAATGCTAAATTAGATTTAACATTGGGTGCGGTTGGAACATATGATTTGGGTATCGACATTGATTTGGATCAGATTACGTATAACGACACGATTTATCAGGTGTCTGTGGATGGTTCGGATATAATTGTTGGTACGAAATCTGTTCAAGATATAACAAAAGATACCAATTTAACAACTAATTCGGCGGCTGTGCTGGTTGGTTTAATGAACAGTGATAATTATTCTATGAATATCGCATCGTTAAATGCACAGTCTGCATTGGCATCTGGTGATACAGAATACGTAGAAAACGAATCGAAAAAAATGTTGCCACATGATACGCCGATTGCGCAATCTGTGGCGACATCGGTTCAGAACCAGGTGTTGTCTGTGGCGGCAAACCGTATGAGTGGCGCATCAATGATTGGGCGCAGTGGCGGTGATTTGTCCCAGGCAGATTACGGTATTTGGGCCCAAGGATTGATAAATCGTGCAAAATATGCCGATAAATTTACTGGGGATACCAAGGGGATATCTGTGGGGGCAGATGCATTGGTTGACGGTAAATATACTATTGGTATTGGGTACGCGCACAATGAAACAGATGTTGATGCGACGCGTGACACAGATATCAGCAGTGACAGCATATTTGTGTATGGCCAATATAAACCGACACAGTGGTATATCAATGCGGCATTGAATTACACCATGGCGAATTATACAGAAGAAGTTTCTGCGTTCGGTATAAACGCAGGTGCAGAATATGATGTGAATTCGTTTGGTGGCCAGGTTATGACCGGATACGATTTCGCAACTGGTTTAACGCCAGAAGTTGGGGTTCGTTATTTGCATATATCGCAAGATGATTATAATAACGGATTGTCTGATATATCTGGCAGTGATACAGATTATTTAACTGGTATCGCTGAGGTTAAATATGCGTTCACAATCGAATCGGATGCGCGTTTGAAATTCCGTCCAGAATTACGTGCCGCTGCGACGTATGATTTTATGTCAGATGTTATGACAACGACAATCGATATGCCGGGTGTTGCATCGTATGTGTTGGATGGTGAACGTCTGTCACGTTTTGGTGGTGAATTCGGTATCGGATTGACTGCATTGTATAACGGATGGGAAATTTCTGTGAATTATGATTTAGATTTGCATGAACATTATACATCCCAGACAGGTATGTTGAAATTCAGATATAACTTCTGATACCAGCATGGTTATGAAAAATCCCCCGATGTTGGGGGATTTTTTATATTTTTATATGTCTTTTTAATCTTGGGTGAAATAAATTTCACGTTGTGATTCAGACACGGATTGCATTTTATCAAATAATTTATCCGCGGCGGATTCATCAGCCGGTGCATTTGATGCCATTGTATAATCAGCATTATTTGTGATGATTATACGACTGGGTAATATGTCGTTACCGTTGCATTCAATATAATATTTAGACATATCATAATATTTGCCATAGCATTTATTATCGATTGTCGCGACATATCCATATTCTGCCAATTCATTACATGTTGGTTGCGCGCCATATGTAATTTCACCATTTGGCAAATATTCGTCAGGATTATCCAAAATACCGTTGCACCATACGCGTACATATTCGCCATTTACAGATGCCATTGCACCATTATCGGTTGTTTTACGTACACCAAAACAATCGCCGTTCAAAATATCAGTATCAAAATCTTTATTGATATTTGTGCCGGATTCGATGTCCGTGCGACTCATTGCCAATGGGGTATAATCGTTTGATGTTGTCAACGCTTCGGGACAAATCAGTTTCATGCCCCAGCATTCTGTTTTTGTATCCCACAGTTCACGGTCATATCCGGCGCCCATTGTTGCGTAACAATCTGTGGGATCCAGTTTACATACCGTTGGCTGTTCCCACCATGGGGTTGCCGCGGTGGCAGCCGCAACGTTCAAACATAATATTGAAACAGCAAATATTTTTTTCATTTTTCTCTCTTGTTACTAAAATTTTAACAAAAATTTTTTTCTAAGGCAAGACGATATCATTTATTTGGTTCTTTATTATGGCTTTGCCTGGCCGCCGATAATTAAACCGCCTATTGCCTGTTGCACACTTTCATCTTTGGTGCAGAAACCCCATTTGGTATTTGAACCAGTTTCATCATAGAAATGTTTATATAATTCTTGTCCTGTTTTATCATGCAACCCATCCGCAGCCGTGTTGGTTGGATCTTCGTTATTATATTTATCAACCCATTGTGTATCAACCCATGCACCACCCAATCTTTCGCATTCAGATGATAACGCATTTGCCATATCAACACGTATAGAATCCATAACGGTATTGACGTCTTGTAATACGGTTTCTGGTATTTTTGCGCCATTTGCACCAGCAACGATGTTATCGTATTCGGACGGACGGACGCATACCTGGGTTGCGTATTTTACCATTTTTTGATATAAACTGCCGGCGTAATCTTCACCACAATCGGTATCTGTGTTATATTCACCATCGTCGCATAATGGGGCAGACGTATTACCACTGCACAGGCAGCCATCTGGACAGGGCAGGCATGCATTACCAGCCATTGGTACACTGGATGCAGACCATGCGCCATTGACATCTTTGGTGGCCATGTAATATCCAGCATTACAAGATGTATATTTTTTATATGTTGGGCATGAATATCCGGTTGTTGTGGTGTCGCCACCGCCACCACCACTGCTGCCGCCAGAAGATGGATTGGTATCTTGGCGGTTACAAAATGGTTTTGATGCATATATCGCATCCCCGGGCGCATATACGCGGCATGCATATGGATATGTGTGTAAAGTGTCACTGCTGGGGGTGGTGCACATATCTTGGGCAAAGGCCTCTAATAACGATTTGCATTGTGCAGCAATTTTCTGGTCTGTGATATCATGCATGGCGGTAATCAATAAATCTAGTCCATTACCATTTGGGTCACCGTACAGATTACTGCATGCGTATAATTTATCTTGGCATAATTCTTCGGATAGTTCCAAACGTGAACCAGTCAGCAATTCTTCTTTGATATTGCTAAAATCTTTTAATGAATCACTTTGTTCGTCGTAACATGTATTTACCACTTCCAGGCATTCATTTTTTACGTTACGAATTTTTTCTTGTTGGCCTTGGTATATTTCGGTTATTGCCTGGCGTAAAAATTCATCCCATACTTCATCAGCAATATCGCGGCATGTTTCCAATCCACGTTCGGCATAGATGCGTTTGCTGTTTAATTCTGCGACAATCAGGCGATTGGTTGCGTTGGTCAATACGTCGCCATCCAAAGATATCTGGTTCCCCAGTTCGTAAAATTCAGGTGTGTAAATTGGTTCACCAGTATCACGATTCAAATATCGACCGGTTATATCCAAACAGTGCACATAATCTTCGCCACATGCTGTGTCCGCGGTGATATCGGTTCGAACCTGGGCAATGCAGTCATTGATAGATGTCGAATTATGGGCGTTATAATTTTCCAATCGTGCCATATTCATTTCGCGTTCTGTATCGCGGATTGTACTGTTTGCCTGAACCAGTTGGCCATCCAGTGCGTTCAGTAATGCGGAACAATCATTTTCTATGTACATACCGTATGCAGAAACAACCATATCCAGTGTGGATTGCGATGGGCATTGTTCAGAAATCAAATCAACGCATTGGGCATGTACCGCGTTATATAATGCTTCGCCAGTTAAATTGGCAATGTTTTGACCAGATGCCAAATCTGTTGTTGCCCATATTTGATTTATATCACCAGCGATGTCCAAAGTGCCCGATGTAGATAAAGATTGATTTTTTGTAGATGCCAAAACATCACGAATCCCGTTCAGTTGTTGTGCGGATTCTGACTTATCATCGGTGACGGCCAATTCGCCTTCGCTGGCATTTAACATGGCGTTTACTTCGGCGGCTGTTTTAGGAATAACTTCTATGTTCAAATCGTGAAAATCTTGTAATTGATCTGATGCCTGGGATAATGCACGTTCGCGTTCTTGGATGTCGGTCAGGCGTGATGAACATATGCATCTGCGATAAGAATCATTTGCGGTGGCACAAAATTGATCCATGCATGTAAAATACGCATTACGGCATGTGTTATACCCAGTCCCAAATGTGTTTGTAACAGTTGATGGTGCGATTGTTGTGGCGCGCGCATTGCGTGCCGTACGTGCAGATGGTGTAACAGTATTACGTGCCGTGGTTGCGGTTCGGACAACGTTGTTTGTTGTGGCACTGCGCGGTGATGCGGTTGTTTGTTGGTTTGTTGCCGTTCTGGCAACAGATGCCGCACGTGATGTTCCAGATGTCGTTGCAGTGCGCACATTGCCAGATGTGCGATTGACCGTTGTTGAATTATTTCTGGTTATTGTTCTGGTTGTATTATTACTGGATTGTGTTGTTGGAATTCGGGCAGTTCGTGCAATAACGGCCGTCCCAGAATTTGTGGTTGATTGGGTGTTTCGGGTGACCGTGTTTGTATCACGTACCGCAGCATCGGCATGTGCGATGCCAATTAAACACGCAATAGTAAAGATTATCAACCTTTTCATAATGTATATATAAATAATGATAACAAAAATATATTTTTATGAAAAGTGATATTTATTCAGTAATTGTGTTTTTATCAATAAAAAAATTCCGCAACAGATGCGGAATTTAATTTTCTGGTGTGTTACCTTCATTTGTTGGTCGGGTGCGTTCGACAAATGTGATGCGACCCTTGTCTAAATCATATGGGGTCATTTCAACACGAACATGTTCACCAACATTGACCCATATGCGTGCCTTGCGCATTTTGCCGCATACGGTTGCCAAAATTTCGTGGCCATTTTCTAGCTTTACGCGAAACATAGTGTTTGGTAATTTATCCATAACCGTGCCACTGAAAACAATTACATCATCTTTTGCCATAAGTATTCCTGTATGTATTTACTTAAAAATCTGACGAATATGATACATTTTTATAAAAAACATTGCAAGATGTTTTTATCTGCTTGCACCAATGGGCTGCATTTGATAAAATTATGTATAATTATAAAAGTAGGACGGGATACATGAAACTAGGAATACTTTTTGCTGTGATATCTTTGATACCAGGGATTGGATTGGCGGCAACGCGTGATGATGCGACTGTGCGAATTGGTGTCAATCGTATGGCCCAGGCGGCGTCGCGTGCGCCAAATATGTCTGTGGATGTTTCTGCTGGTGCAAACATATCTGCATCAATGCCGACATTAAATGTAAATCCTGGGGTTTCTGGTTCTGGGGGTGGTGGTGATACAACCCCAAGTGGCAGTGGCAATGTGTCCGATAATACAACGGGTTCGGGAAATGTGACGGTTGATGATGTGCCTGTGGCATCCAGCGAAACGTGTCGCGAAGCGTATCGGGCATGCATGGATGAATTCTGTTTGCTGGATGAATCCGAAGGAAACCGGTGTGCGTGTTCGTCAAATATCAATCAATCAAAATCTTTGATTCAGGAAATTCAATCAATCCAAGAAGAAGCGGATTTGCTGTATACCGAAGGGGTGGAACGCGAACAAATGGGTGCCCAGGCTAAATTAGTGTTTGGTGAAAGTGAAGAGGCACAAAAAAGTTCACGTATATCAGGAATAAATTTTGCAGACTGGATAAACAGTGGTGTCGAAGAAGATGTCAGTTTGGGCAGCGACAGTGATATTGGTGATCCGTTATATGCAATGGCGGCAGAATTTTGTGCCAGCCGGTTGGATGCGTGTGGCGAAGATGCAGAAATGGAAGAATTTTTGTATGCACGTCAAATTGTTCAAGACTGTAAAAATTTTGAATCATATTTGGAAGATCAAAAATCTATTGCAGAGGCAAATAAACGCACGGCTGAGGCCGCTGTACGTCAGGCACGTTTAGAAATGCTGGATACCACAAACAAATATAATCGTGGTGAATGTTTGTTGGCGTATCGTTCATGTATCGCGGACAAGGGCGGTTGTGGTGTAAATTTTGAAAACTGTTTGGATGCAGATTTATTACAGCGTCGTGCAAATGCATGTGAAAATGTGTTGGATCAATGTATGGCGGTGCGTGAATATGTTTTGCAAGATTGGCAAGACGAAGCGGTTAGTATTTTAACCGATGCTGCAAAATATGCAGACAGAAATGCGCGTGCAACATGTTTGGCACGTATTCAGTTATGCTTAGAAGACAGTTGTTCTACGGAAACAAATTCTGCGTGTTTAACAAATGTAAATGTTGCAGCAGGCATTTGTCCAGTTATTGATGAATGCGAAGAAATGATTCCGGGGATTAAATCGGTTGTAAATGACAAATTGGGGTATTTGCGTACCCAGTTCTGTCAAAATGATATTGATGCATGTTTGCGTGACAGATGTGGTGAAAACTTTACCGCGCCAGAATGTGTTGGTAAAAGTGCACTGGAAATTGCGGCATTGTGTCCACAAGATATGTTCCCGTCATGCAGCAATGAAACACAATTTGATATTATTGTTCAGGCCGCCATGTTGCAAATGGATTATCAGATGTTACAGGGATGCTTGAATTATTTCAGTGAACAGTTGGGTGCGGTGTGCGGTACGGATATGTCGTGCTTGCCAACTGATACGCAAATTGCGTCGTTGGTCGAAGTGCCAGATACCCAAGAAGATTTGGCCGCGTTGCGCGAAAGTGTGCGTGCTAATACCGAAGCGGCGGTAAACGATTTCTTTGTTCAGTTTGAACAGGATAAAACGGTGGCCGCGTGCCAAGACAGTCAAAAGCCAGCAGATAGGGAAAGCCTGGGGGACAGTGTATTTAATTCTGCGAAAATGATTGCGCAAATAAATGCAGAAAATCGTTCTATGCGTGAACTGGAATCAAAAATTGCAGAATTATCGCGTGAACAAGATTTAGAAGAAGCGGAAGAAAACTGTTATAACCTGTATCAGGTTGAAACACCAGACGAATCCAGTAAAAATTATAGTTATATCCGCAGTGTTACATTTGAACCAGCGTTGCGTAATTGTCATGTTTGCCGTATGCAGCAAGTTTGTGAAACAGGTGGCCAGTCCAAAGGGGCGGCCGGTGCCCAGGGTGCGGCCGGTGGTTTGGCGGCTGGTGCGTCAGCAGGTACAATGGTGTCACCGGGTTGGGGAACAGCGATTGGCGCAGTTGTCGGTGCGGTTGGCGGATTCTTTGTTGGACGCGAAGCTGGTGGTGAACAAGAATTCTGTCAGGAAATTGAAAGTTGTGAAGATATAAATATGTAATTGGGTATGTCCCAATTACATATTATTATGTATTCAGGAGAGAGTATATATGAAAACACGTGTCGTTTTGGGTTCTGTTGTATGTTTGATGATGTTGGTTGTGGGGGTGTCGTCGTATGCAGTGACAACATCAAAAAACAGTCGGCAATCTGCGATTGCCCAGGGTACAACTGTACGTACCAAGGTAGAAGCCACCGGTTTATATGACCAGGCATGTTATGATGCGTATTTTGGATGTATGGATCAATTTTGTATAACTGATAATGCCAGTGGCGGCGCATGTAATTGCAGTAATACAATAAATGAATACAATACCGAATTAGCCGAGATTCAAGAAATATTAGATGAAGCAAATCGACTGCGTACCGAAGAAGTTGAACGTGTGCGTGCAGGGGCAGATGCTGATATCGTATTTACTGGTGAACGCCGTTATGACGAAGATGGGAATATTTTGGCGGAAGGCACAATGACCGAAGAAGAAGAAAAGGAAAAACGGCGCGCTGATTTATTGGCTATATTTAATACCAGTATTTATGATACGGGTGATGTTTTTGCCGAAGAAAGCACCGTGGCCAATATGGCAGATATGATTGGTGATGAATTATATAATGCCGCTAATGAATTATGTGTAAACCAGGTGCCTGAATCTTGTGCTGGGGATATTGCATTTTTACAACAATTATATTCTCGGCAGATAACATCTGATTGTTTGGGGTATAAAAATTCTTTGTCCCAGCAACGTACAAATGCTGAAAATGAATTGGCGGCGGCGGAATCAGAAGTGCGCACTGCGTTAAAAGAAAGTTTTGAAAGTGCCAATAAATTTGATTTAGGGCA
Organism: uncultured Alphaproteobacteria bacterium; assembly: GCA_944389515.1. Lineage (GTDB taxonomy): Bacteria > Pseudomonadota > Alphaproteobacteria > Rs-D84 > Rs-D84 > Enterousia. The sequence continues at coordinate 11,982 of CALXMQ010000001.1, forward strand.
ATGTATGGTCGAATTCAAAAAGTGTATGCAAACAGAAGATGCGTGTGGTGAAGATTGGGAAAATTGTGTGATGACCATTGCGTCTGAAAATATGCAGAATAATGCAGCAACCAGTACGGCTGGGACAACTGTGGATACGGTGGATACATATGATATAACCGCATCAACGATGGAAATGTTAAATGCGAAACGTCCTATTTGTGAAAATGTTTTGGATCAATGTGTGGCGGTACGCGACCAAGTATGGCCTAATTTCTTGCGCGAAGCGGCGCCAACCATCAAGGTGGCCGAAGGCATCGTTGAATCAAAATTCCGGCAATCTTGTTTGGCCAATATTTCTGAATGTATTACAACGGCGTGTCGTGATGATATCGCAGGCAAAGGTGTTGCAACAATGGATGCATGTTTGTCACGTCCGGAAATGGCGCGCAGTTTCTGCAAGGTGGAAATTGATCCGTGTGAACGTATGGAACCACTGATTTGGGGATATGTCGAAGATAAATTGGCGGCAATGCGTGTCGATGCATGTACCCAAGAAGTCAAAGATTGCTTTACCGCAGATACACGCTGTGGGCCGAATTTTGAAAACTGTATCGGTATGGATTACGATTATATCCACGATATTTGTCCGATTGACAGTTTGGTTGTGTGCAAGGCGAATAATCCAAACTTTTCAATGGATGATTTGGACGATATGTTGATGGGATTGTATCTGAATATTGATAATTCAATGATGGATCAATGTCAGAATTTGGTTGATACTAAAATGGCTGAAATTTGTGGCAGTACGACAGATTGTAATCGATTTGCGTCTGATGATACGATTGGAACTGGTTCTTTGCGCAGTCAAAAAGATGGCAATGTTTATCGGGTAACTGGCATGATTTCGTTTGGCAGTATCAAAATGGGTGACATAGATGGTGAAACTGTTGATGATGGTGACGGTGGAACTGTTAAATTGGAACCAGGGGATATCGGTGTTGGCGAATATATTGCAAAAATTCGTGAACGTAATGCAGATGTACCAAATGCAGAGGCAATTATTGGCACAATCGAAGAAGAATTAAATAATATTGCTGGTACAATAAATCGGACAATCGATTTGATAGAAAGTGATCCTGAAATTCAATATTGTGTCAGTGGACGTGATTTGTCGCAAATCACAGGCGAAGAAGGTGAATCAACAACAGGGCGTTTCCCGAACTTGTTGAACCAGGTAAAAATGCAAATTGCGGCATCGGCATTGCGTCAGGCCCAAGACAATTATAATAATAAATTGAATCAGGCGATTGCAGAGGCAACCAAGGATGCGTCCGCAGATTTGGCACAATATATGTGTCAAATGTTACCGACAACTGGTGGTGTTGTATTGGGGGGATTGGATGTTGATACACCATTGACCACACCATATTCAATCAGTTACGATGTTGGATCTGGGTTGGATAACAGTTTATTGGTCCAGGGCGCTGGCCGTGGCAGTGGCGCCACCAGTGGAACCGCATCAATGGATACAACCGCAGGTACCAGCCAGGCTGCTGAAATTATAAATTCGTTTACTGGTTTGGGGTCAAATCGTGTCAAGATAGATTTGCCCAGTGGTACGCGTGAAATGTGGTCTTTGTTTAATCGGGAAACACGTACATGCCATTATTGTACGTCTACGATTACGAAATCATGTGAATCAATCAGTAAAAAAGGATTCTTGGGCATTGGGGCGAAAAACGAATTGAAATGCACAGAATCCGAGCCTGTGGAAAAGTGCGAAGATATTGTGATGTAGTATATAAAACCCACGTAATGTGGGTTTTTTGTTAAAAATAAATTCCTAGACATTTTATTGAATAAATGTGATATTATATATGCGTAAACGAACAAAAGGGGTAATATATGAAAAAAATTTCTATTATGGCTGTGATGTGTGCATTGGTCACGGGTGTTGCCATTGCGGATTTTCAACCAAATACACCGCAACGTGCACCAGTTGGTGGTGGATTTGTTGGCGGCGTTGAAAATATTGTAACAGTAAAACAGGCCAAAGAAATGCGTGATGATGTTCCAGTGATTGTTCAAGGTCACATTGTACAACGTATGGGTGATGATAAATATTTGTTCGAAGATTCAACTGATTCTGTGACGGTTGAAATTGATCGCAAGGATTGGCGCGGCCAGACAGTAACACCATCTGATACTGTTAAATTATATGGCGAAGTTGATGCCGGATTATTCAAAACAGAAATTGATGTTGATTATGTTGAAAAAATATAATCTGGGATTTTTTGTGATGAAAAATAAACCGCCCGTGTGGGCGGTTTGTTTTTATTCAAGTGGACAGGGGGATGTAAATTCATATGTGCCAGTGCTGTCGGTGTAACTGATGCCGGTGGGGGCATACATTATGCATGAACCGTCGGGATTTGATACCAAACAGCTGGTTGCCGTGCCGGCAGATGTATATCCGGATGGGCATGTACTGGTCGCGATTGTCATATGTGTTTCCATTATTGTAACGTAACCCGTGGGACATGATGTAGACAGTGTTGCGGCAAATGCGGAATTTACCATAAATGCCATGTATAACATAATTATTTTTTTCATTTTTATTCACCTGGTTTAATCTGAAAGGCTGGAAAATAAACTGTTTTTTATTGAGCTAGTTGCTCGTTCTAAGTACATGCTGGTGTTCCTGGCACAATTATATAAGCAGCCATCAGTGGTTCCTAAATCCATATAAAATACCCATTGTGATACAGCTGGACTGGTCATTTTTATCCAGCAATATTTATTTGCATTACTGGTTGTAGATGCGGTAAGGGTGCTTGATTTTGCACCGCTGGATGTTCCTTTTTTATCACTGCAAAATGCCACACCAGAAACAGGTATTTCATTACATGTTGCAGTCCATTGTGATCCGGAACCAGAAGCATCACTGCAGGTTGTGGATGATGACAAATTCACACACTTGGTCACGGCCGTGGCAGGGGGAATTGTCGCAATACAAATTATACCGGTGATTATTAAATGTTTTTTCATATTCTTATCTCCATCGTTCTTTTGTTTTTAAGTAAAAGAAAACCACCAGATTTTTTCGGGTGGTTGGAGTTTAAGAACAATCACTATAATTGCGTGGTTTATTCAATGTATTCACCACACTCCAACCGCATGGGTTGGATTTATTTTACGTCGTTGTGCGACGATAGTGATGGGTTCTTAAGCCCAATGTGGGAATACCCCACATCAATTTTTATATTATCACACGTGTGGGGTAAATCAACAGTAAATGTTTTGTGTCGTAATAAATTTGTTTATATGTGTTTGAATCTGGTATTGTTCAAAAATCGGATATGTATAAAAAACGGGGAATTTCCCCGTTTTTTTTTATCGATTGGTCAGTTGTAATTCAATGCGTCTGTTTTGTTGCAGACTGGCAGAATCTGTGCCCAATACAACAGGGTGCAAATCACCAAACCCACTGGGGATTAAACGGCGGCGTGATACGCCGTCACGTGCCAGTTCTGCGGCAACCGCATTGGCGCGCAGCAACGATAATTCCATATTATTTGAATAACCACGTGTGCCGGGGATAACCTGTTGTCTGTCGGTGTGGCCGTCAACACGGATAATCCAATCAATGTTTGTTGGTATTTTGTTTTCTAAATCTTTGATTACATTGGCAATCAGACGCAGTTGATTTTTTCCTTCGGGTGACAGGGTATAAGAACCACTGCTGAATAAAATATCACTGGATATTATAAAGCGATCGCCGGTTGTTTGAATAAAACTGTCATCACCCAGGGCATCTTTTATCGCCTTGTAAAACGTTGATTGGTATTGGGCAACTTGGTTTAATTCAGCAACTTTATCTGCCAAAGCCTTGTTCAGACGATTTGACATTTCAACGTATTGGATGTCTTTTTGATGCGATTCTTCTTCGGCGGCATCCAATGCGGCCTGTAATTTATTTAATTGATCTGCCAATGATGCACGTTGTGTCGCCATTTGTTCTTGTAATGCACGGCGTTCTTGTTCTAATTCAGCGGTGCGTTGTTTATCCAAAGTTGCCTGGTTTAATTGATTTGTTAAATCTGCAACCTGGGCGGATAAATCATTTCCTTGGGATTGTAATTCCGCGACCTTGGATTCATAATCGGCAATCAATTCATCCATTGTCATGTCAACTTGTTGTAATTCTGTGGCCAGTTGTGTGTTGTTCGCACTAAGGTTTTCCAGTTCTGTGCGTGCCAATACCAACAATCTTTTTGCTTCTTCTTCGTCGGCCGTCATTTGGACGATTTTTTCGGCCTGTTCCGCATTTGTTTTTTTCAAATCAGCCACAGTTTTTGCACCACTGTCACGGTTAAATACACTGGTTGTTGTCCATAAAAATACAAACACAATCAGCAGAAAAATAAGTATTATAACCAGGTTCGAAAATAAATCTACGAACGCCGGCCATGTATTTGTCTTTTCCCGAAATCTGATGTTCATCATGTTTTCTCTCTCTTGATTATTTTATGAACGTTATTCTGTAAATGTCTGTTTTATTTCACGCAAGTTGTCGTTTATTTGTGGCAATATTGTCGATACGGTATCGGTGGTGGCAACACTGGTGTGTGCAGACAAGTAATCTTCGACTTCGCGGAAAATGGCATTTTGTGCCAACTGGACCTGTAACCCTAAAAATCCGACGGTCAGGCTGCCGGCCAGTCCCATCAGCGAACTGGTAAATGCGGTTGCCATGCCAGATAATGGACGTGTCAGACCAGATTGCATTGTTTGCATAACAGACGCATCGTCGAAATTTAATGAACCAATTAAATCTGCAAATCCGCCCACGGTTACAATCAATCCCCAAAATGTTCCCAGCAATCCCAAGAATATCAATGTATTTGTGATGTATCGTACGGATTCACGTGAATCTTCGAACCGGGTTAAAATCATATCCAGCATGCCATTTAATGTTGTCGCAGATATACGAATCGGTCGTGCCCGTAATATCAATGCAACAGAACGTAACAGACGTGGGGGCAGGGCGGCGTTTTTACGTCCCATAAAATATGCACGTGCCCATTTGTATTCTGGTAACAATTTGAACATTTCAACAAAACACAGCCCAATTCCGAATATTGTTGTGCCAATAATTATACCGTTTAAGAAAACATTAGCGGCCGCAACACGCAAAAATGGTTCATAAAACAAAATCAACCCAGCCACCAATAATGCGGTGAATAACGCCATACGATTTAGTGCACGGTGAAACTGATTTGTCATATATCTCTCTTATGCTATCTTATATAAATGATGTTAGTAAATTTTTGTAATTCAAGTCAAGCGGTTACTGTGTTTTTATAACTGAAATCGTTTATGTATAAAACACTTGATTTTATTAAATAAATTGGCATAATTGGTGGGATTCCTGCTGGCGACATGGGGTTGTCGGCTGTATAAACCAAAGGAAAACTTTATGGCTTATTATGAAAGCGTTCTGGTTTTTCGCCAGGATTTGACCGAACCGCAGGTCAAAGAAAAAGCGGTAAAATATACTGATATTATCAAAGAATTGGGCGGCGATGTTAAATCCACAGAATTTTGGGGATTGAAAAACTTGGCCTATATTATTCGTAAAAATCGCAAGGCACATTATGTCATGCTGAACATTGAATTGCCGGGTGATAAATTGGCGGAATATGAACGTCGTGCACGCATTGACGAAGATGTTATTCGTTTCTTGAACGTCCGTGTTGATGCATTGTCAACAACACCGTCAATCATGATGAAAAAGAATACCGAGGAGGCAGAATAATGGCAGTTCGTGCAGCAATTTATCGTAAAAAATCTAACCCATTAAAGGGCAAGGTTATTGATTATAAAGATATTAAAACATTGTCACATTATATCACAGAACGTGGCAAAATTGTTCCGTCACGTATCAGTGGCGTTTCCCAGAAAGATCAGCGTGAATTGGCGACTGCCATTAAACGTGCGCGTCATTTGGGATTGATGCCATTTGTTCGCAACAATCTTGGGTAAATTGAATTAAAACGATACATATGCCCAGTTGTTGGCAAGCACCGTATACAATCAGTTACACTGGCGCCCCAACAACCAGCAAATGTGACGTTATAATTCAATTTCAAAATATGTATATTTGGGATTATCCCTAACTTGAAATAAAGGACAGATAAAATGAAAGTTATTTTAACAGAAAAAATTACTAAACTGGGTAATATTGGTGATACTGTCGAAGTAAAAACAGGTTTCGCACGTAATTATTTGTTGCCTTTGGGCAAAGCAATGCGTTGGTCACGTGAAAATGTTGCGTTGTTCGAAGCGAAAAAGGCAGAATTACAAGCACGGCAGGAAGCTGCACGTAAAGCGGCAGAATCCAATGTTGATGCAGTTAAAAATGCAAAGTTGTACATGATTCGCCAGGCGGGTGATACAGGTCAACTGTATGGTTCTGTATCAACACGTGATATTGCACGTATGTTAAAAGATGCTGCAAATGTTGTTGTCGAATCTGCCCAGGTTATGTTGGGTGCACCAATTAAATCTGTGGGTGTATTTGATACACAAATTGCATTGCATCCAGATGTTATTGTGCCAGTAAAAGTATATGTTGCACAATCCCAAGATGAAATTGATGCATTGGTTGCTGGTAAAGTTTTGACATTTGGTACAAAAAAAGTTGATGAAGAAGAAGTCGCTGCGACAGAATCAACGGATTCACAACCAGAACAGTCAGAAGAAAAGACCGAAGAAAAATCAGCAGAATCTGTACCAACAGAACAAAATGCAGATGCAGAATAAAAAATGGGGCGTTGCCCCATTTTTTTTTATTGATATATCCGGATATATTGAATTTTCATATTTCCACAGGTGGCAAAATGGCGGTTGCATTGGAATAATTGCACTTGCTTGTAAAAGTATATGTGCCTTCGGTTACATTTATGCTGCGGCCAACGGGTATATAACAATCTGTTATTGCATCTGAACCACGAAGACTGGTGCCGTATACTGTTGGATTGGAACCGGTTACACTGGGGCATTGTGGGCATGTGTATGTCACCATATTCAAAGAGGTTGTTGATGTTAAATAATACCCGGCATTGCAACTTGGCTTGGCCGTGCCACCAGCACATGTTGCATTTGTGGGGCATGCAGCGCAGGTTTTTGCAGAGCCTATCGCTATCATTCCGCCGCGGTCATAATATCCACTGCGACATTGGTAAGCACACCTGCCTGCGGACACATCACATTTCATTTCGTTACCGTTGGTGGTTGATTCCCAATCTTCCATGCCTTGGCATGGTAAACCTTGGCATATTTGTTGGCCTTGTTGTTCTTTGACACAGTTTGTCCATGTAACCAAGCAATCACGTGCAATGGATTGTTCGTTATATCTGGTTTCCAGAATATATCCAGATTTGCAAGAATTACAATATGTTTTTGTATATGTTGCTGATGCTGCACCACCACTGGTACCATATGATGCATAAGATATTGTTCCGGTGGTTGCGCAATATGATGTATTTGTTGCAGTTAAACCCGAATCGTTAGAACCCAGTACAACACCAGATATTGTGCGGCATGTTTCTGAATACTGGCCACCGTCAACAACACTGGCTCCAGCAAAAACATTTGGGGTGATAAAGATTGTTAAAATAACGGATAAAATTAGTTTTTTCATATGGATATCCCCTTGATTCAAGTTGTGGGCAACCCACCGATTTATTTCGGCAAAAAAGGGGATAAAAAAATCCCAGAAAACTGGGATTTTTGAAACAAATAAAAATGCCACCATAATCGGTGGTTTATTTTCGGCATTTATTTATACCTATTTTACCCCAAAATCCGCCCACACGTCAATAGCATTTTTGACGTTTTTTACCGACCGTTTATCTTCGGCAAAAATCAAAGGAATATCCATATGAAAAAACTGGTTTTATTTGCAACATATGTTGTCGGGATTGTAATGATGTTATCCGATAATGCATTGGCGGTATCGACCGTTGTTGGGGGAACGTGTCCCAATGGTCAAGTTTGGTGCAGTGTATATGCCATTGCTGGCGAAGGATGTTGTATTCCACAAGGAACATTATGCACCAAGGATTCATGTGGGGGTGGCAGTACGATTATAGTTGCGTGCAAGGGATTGGAATGCGCAGGAAAAACGACTTGGTCTGATTATGGAACTGGGGGGGCGCAAATAAAATGCAGCACACTTACCGAAGATGGTGTATGTGAATATCGTTGTAATCCAGATGGATATTACAGATCCAGTATTGCTGAAAATGCAGGCATACGGTGTGAACCGTGTCCAGAACACGCAACGTGTACGGGTGGGCCTGTGCCATGTTGTAACCTGATGTATTATCCAGAAAAAAGTACCGCAGTGTATCCGGGACTTACCGGCCAGGTAACAACGTATCAGTGTCTGAAATGTCCGTCGTATAGATGGTATTCTGATGATACCAGCAGTATGGGTATAACTATGTACGGGATGACGCCGCCAAATGTTTGTGTGGGCAGTATTACTGCGTGTTATATTCCAGAAGGTACACATTCTGGTGACAAGACTGGACGATTTCAAATCGTAAATAATAACTGTAATTATGTTGAATAAAAAATGGTGCAATTTGCACCATTTTTTATAAACTTTCGTGCATTACATATATATAATATGCATGAAATGAAATTAGAATCTGTGGGGGTATTGATAAATTTGCAACCATTGGGTGAACGTGATTCTGTCGCCCGTATTTTTACTGCTGATTTTGGTGTGTTGTGTGGATTGCTGCGTGGTGCCCAGGTGGCGCGAAAAAACAAACCATTGGTGGGCCAGGTGGGGGCGGTGTCATGGAACGCACGATTGGATTCGCAACTGGGGGTGTTTCATTGGGATGCTGAAAAAAATTTGGCGGCATCTTTGATGATGCGATATAAACCGTTGGAATATATGAACAGTGCTTTTGCATTATTGGCGACGCTGTTACCAGAACGGGAACAATATCAAAAATTATATAATGACACATTGATTTTGTTGCAAAATTTAATGTGTGATTCATGTGATGATGTGTATTTGAATTGGGAAATTTCTTTGTTGCGTGAATTGGGATATGCGTTGAATTTATTATCTTGTTCGGGGTGTGGAACGCATGATAATTTAGAATATTTGTCGCCACGAACTGGACGTGCGGTATGTTCAAATTGTGCCACACCATATATTGATAAATTGTATAAATTGCCGTTGAATTTAGATGTTACATGTCGTTTTTTAGAACGTGCGTGTATGACCCAGGGTGTGGATTTGCCGTCTGTACGGAAAATGTTGGTACGTGGCGTGAAATAATGTAATTTATTCCTTGCACAACAAAATTTTTTTGATTATGGTATTGTTGTTCAACAGATATAAAGGAGAAAAAATATGACTTGGACAATTTTAGTTCTGGTTGTTGGTATCCTTTTGTTCCTGTTCGGTGGCATGTTGCTGCCCAAGGGTGATGAAAAGAAACCATCTGCTGGAAGAATCGTTGCAAAGAAATGTATCAGTGTTATTGCAATCATCTTGATTTCGGGCAGTATGTGCCGTTTGTATATGCCTTATTACCTGACTGCTATAAATCCGGCAATCGTTCAGGAAATGGTCAATGGCATGCAAGAACAGCAGCAGGCTGAAAAAAATAAACAGATTCGTAAATTTGTTCGCGCCGAAGGCGAAAAAATGATGCGTGATGCCCCAGTTTTGGGTAATCGCGATGCGAAAAAGACAATTTATGTTTGGACAGACTTCTCTTGTCCTTTCTGCCGTCGTGTCCATGGCGAAATCGAACGCGTATTGGCCAATCGTGATGACACACGCGTAGTTATCAAGAACTTCTCTATACATGGGGCGTTGTCTGATGCACCAGCCAAGGCGGTTATCGCAGCAAAACTGCAAGATCCAGCCAAAGCAGCAGAATTGACAGATATGCTGATGACACGTGATTTCTATACCCAAGAAGATTTGCAAGATCAATCCACCATTGGTGAAAAGGTTGAAGCAAATGTTATGAAAATGGCAAAAGAAATTGGCTTGGATACAGAAAAATTGAAAGCTGATATGAACGGCGATGTTGTTGCACGTGAATTGCGCAATGTTCGTGATTTGGCACAACGCTTTGAAATCAGCGGAACACCGTTCTTGATTATCGGTGAACAGGCGTTCCCGGGTGCAATCCCAGCCGATCAAATTGAATCTGCATTAAATGACGCAGAATAATATTTTCGGTTTATCTGATAAAAAACGGGGCATTTGCCCCGTTTTTTATGATTGATAGTAACAGTCACTGTCATATACACCAGAACCGGTGCTGTCTGAAAAAGATGTGCCTGATGGTATATAACATGTTGTTATACCGATGCTGCCAGTGGTGGCCGTGGTTGCGGCAGAATGACCGGTTGCTGTTGCGCAACTGGTGCAATTATTGCCCAATAAACCCGTGCTGGTGGCGTAATATCCTTGGTTACAGGAATATCTGCACATGGCAAGTGTCCCTGTTTTTACGCATTGTACTGTGTAATGTCCAGATTCGTTGTGGGTTGGTGTTGTGCTGGGGCAGGCGGACGGGAATTTTAAAAATCATAAGCAAAAATGACCCTGCAGCCTTCAATATATAACCGCAGATTCCAGACCTTTTACAAAAATCGGGTGGATAAAGCATACGGCAATCAATGGCCATTTGGCTTTATCGTGGATATGTCAGTGCGATTGTGCACTGTTTGCTTATGGGATTTTCAAGTCCCTGAATCAAACGTCCCCGTTGATTCAATTTTAAGTATAGTTTATGTTGTTTATAAAAACAATAAAAACATTATGCGACCTTGTTTACTGGATTGCCACGCCGTTCGCAATGACAAGGTAAACAAGTAATATATACTTGAATTCTCTAACCACCCCGTCGGTATAACCGCCACCCCTCCAATGGAGGGGAACTGGCTGTATACCATTGCGGAACAAAGTTCCCCTCTGCGGAGGGGAGGGCACAATCGGGCCCCACGAAAATGCAATTTTCGTGGGTGATTATTGCCACCGGGGTGGTAACATCATTGACAATTTTAATCACGAGTTACCAATTACCAGCGACAAGTAAAACGGTCATGCATACGCGCGGTGTGGCAATCCAATAAAAAGCCGCGCATTTGCGCGGACAATATCTATACTCTACACTCTATATTCTAATAAAAAACGTGGCGATGCCACGTTTTTTATTTGTCGGACAATATTTCAATGCCGGGCAGGGTGCGACCCTCTATAAATTCAAGAAATGCGCCGCCACCGGTTGATACATATGTAATATCGTCTTTGACACCGCATGCCTGTAATGCAGCAACGGTATCACCGCCGCCAACGATGCTGGTCAATTTTCCGGCGCGTGTTTGTTCGGCGATTGTTCGTGCAATCGCAAAAGACCCGTATGACCAAGTTGGTTGCCATTCTGCCATGCCGACTGTGCCGTTCCAGATTACTGTGGCGGCATCCCGAATCGCCGCGGTATCACGTTCGGTCGTGGCGATGCCGGCATCAATAATAACATCGTCATCTTGGATTTGGGTGAAATCTTTGTTTGTACGTTCGGCAGTCGGGGTAAATTCTGGGGCAACGCCTTTGTCCAAAGGTAACAAAACTTCACAATTATTTTGTTTTGCGTATTCTAATATTTCTAGTGCGTTATCTTTTTGGTCGGCTTCGAATAAAGAATTACCAACCTTGCCACCCAATGCGTAATTAAATGTTGTCCCCAATGCGCCACCAATAATCAATTTGTCAGATAATTTCGCCAATGCACGCAGAACCCCGATTTTTGTGGAAACTTTGCTGCCACCGACGATGGATAATAATGGGCGCGCTGGGTTTTCCATAACCGCGGTCAGATTTTCTATTTCAGATGCCAGTAATAATCCAGCATATGATGGTAAAATTTCTGCAACGCCAACTGTACTGGCGTGGGCGCGGTGTGATACGGCAAATGCGTCATTTATAAAAATGTCAAATCCGTCGGACAATTTTTTTGCAAAATCGGGGTCGTTTTGTTCTTCGCCAGGATAAAAGCGTACATTTTCCAACAAAACGACATCACCGTCGTTCATGTTTTGCATGAAATTTTTATCTAAGCAATCTGCAATCAATGGAATTTTCATATATTCAGCCACCGGTGCCAAAGTATATTCCATGTTGTGTGTGCCCTTTGGTCGTCCCAGGTGTGCGCAAATCGCAATTCTGGCGCCACCAGCGCGCAGGGCATTTATTGTTGGCATACTTTGTTCAATTCTGAATGCGTCGGTGATTTTACCATCAACAATTTGAACGTTAAAATCATCGCGCAGCAAAATATATTTTCCACGTACATCAAGATTTTCAATCGTGCGTAATTTCATTGTTATTCATCCTTTCCTTGATTGGTTTATAACTTTTACGATAATGTTCGTTTATACCATATTTTTCAATCGCGCGCAAATGTTCTGCGGTCGGATATCCGGCGTTTTTATCCCATCCATACATCGGAAATTGAATCGATAAATCATGCATGATTTTATCACGTGTTTCTTTGGCAATAATGGATGCAGCCGCAATCGACAATGATTTTGCATCGCCTTTGATTATTGGGGTGCCAGTTATATTTGGTGGCAATTTGTTCCCGTCAATTAAACAAAACTGTGGTGTGCAGGGTAATTTTTCAATGGCACGTGTCATTGCGGTCATTGATGCACGTAAAATATTTAATTCATCGATTTCAGATGCACTGCATTGTGCAACCGCCCAAATTGTGTTCTGAATTATCCAATCATATGCGATGGCGCGCATATGTTGTGTCATTTGTTTTGAATCGCGAATAATCACAGGAATTTCAACGTCACGATGTGGAAAAATCACCGCGGCGGCAACAACTGGACCGCACAAGGGGCCACGGCCGGCTTCGTCCACGCCGGCGATGGTGGTATATCCAGTATCGTTTTCAATATCAAATGTGGGTGCTGGTTTCATAGTGATTAAAACCATATCATAAATTTATGGTAAATGGAAAACTTTTCATATATAATGTATGGCGTATCGGCGTGTTGCCGGTATGGGGTGTCACAACCCGTTAGTACGCGTTTCGTATATGCGAAATGAAAAATTCTCCAACCCGGGGTTGGAGGGTGCTGAATAACCAATAAAGCACGCTATTCGTACTAATAGTTGTGAACCTCCAACCCACCTGAAAAAATTTTCTGGTGGTTTTTTATTATGGGGGGATTTATGGTTGGAATAAAGCACCGGGTGTGTGAATTTGACATCAATGCTGGACGGATTATTACAATGTTGCGCACGCGTATGGGAATCAGTCAGCAGGATTTGGGTAAAAAATTGGGCGTCACTTTTCAGCAAATTCAAAAATATGAAAGTGGAAAAAGCAGATTAAACGCCGCACGATTAAATGATATTTGTCGTGTGTTTGAAATATCGCCGGCTGCGTTTTATGACGAAGTAAATAAGTCATATGTTCATGATAAAAATATGACCTGTTTGATAAATACTGTTTATAAATTGCCAAACAACAAACGTAAAATTATTTTTCAAATTGCCACAGCATTTCATTTAGCAGGCTAAATCGCCATGCGGTCGGCAATTTGTTTTTGCACGTATTCATCTTCGCTGTTATATAATGGCCATTGGCCGTCGGCCAAATCACGCATGGTGGTCAATGGTTGATCTAATCTGGCACGATACAGCCACATGTTTGACATTACGCGTTTTATATAACTGCGTGTTTCGTATGTTGGAAATGTTTCTATATATAATAATGGGTCATATGTTTCAAACATATTTTCAAATTGAACCAATGTGCCCATGCCAGCATTATATGCCGCCAACATTTTGATGATATTATTATTTATATTGGGGTGCGCCAATAAATCAACAATGTATTGTTGACCCAAAAACATATTGTGTTCAGGCTTTAACATGTCGATATCCGACATATCAACCTTGTTTTCACGGGCAACGCGTTTGGCGGTGCTGGGCATAATTTGCATCAAACCATTTGCACCAGCGCCAGATTTAGCGTTGGCACGGAAACCGCTTTCTTGTTTTGTTATGGCCAGTAATAATGCGCGGTCGATTGACCAGCCGCCCATTGGTTCCCAGTCTGGCAATGGATATTGTGCAGAATATATAATGTTATCATCAATTTCCAAAATGCCACGGTCTTTGATTAAACTGGATGCCTGAATCGACACACGGGGCAGGCCATATGCAGTTGCCACAGAATTGATTGCGTGTAATGTTTTATCGGTTACTTTGGCAGTAATCATGTATTTTAGGTATAATTCAGCGCGGTCTTTTTGGCCAACCTGTAATAATCCCAGCGCAATTTTCCCATATTTTGTTTCACGCAATATGTCAATGTCGTCATCTGTGCAATCTTGTTCAAAAAATTCATAACGTGGTGTACGTCCCAGCATTACAGATGACAATGCGCCGTAAAATGCCATTGGATGTGCCGCCGCAATTTTCCAGTATTTTTTTGCGGCACTGCGATTACCGTTTGCATCAGCCGCACGGCCGGCCCAAAATGCGGCTTCGGTTTTACGGGCATTATTTATTTGTGGTAAATCCAAGATTGCACTGAAATATTTTTCACTTTCATCATATTTTTCTTCTTTGAAATACAGTAATCCCATTGCCCACATACCGTATTCAGATTTTGCATCAGATGCAACAAAACCCCATTTTTTGGCCAATTCAAATTCACCATTTGTATAATATATAAATGCCAATCGACCGGCCAGACGACCATAATCAGATTCGGTCAATTTTTTCTTAAATGAAGAATCTTCTAATATTAAACGGGCGTTTTTTGTTGTACCACTGCGAATTGCGCGTTTGAATTTATTTATTTTTGTGTTTGTGTCACCGCTGTATTTTTTCGCAGTCCATGTTTCTGATTGTGCGGTTTCAATCGATGCGCCGCCACTGATTGTGCGTGGAACATATGGTTTGCGAACAGTTGCCTGTTTTATTTTTGCCAGTTTTGCCATGCGTTCTGCGCCGGGCATATCATAATATTTGTTCATCCATGCAACCAGTTCTTTGCCACGGGTGCGATATGTATCAGAAATAAAACGTTGATATAAAACTTCGTTCATCAACAATGGGTCTGATAACTGTTTTTCTAATTTTTGCGCGGCGCTGATTTCTTCTTCGTCTTGTAATAAAAATATTTGTGTGTACAGACTGGCGTCAGCGTCAGACAATACGTCAATGTTTGGCAAATCAGATGCCATCGCAGAAAGCGGCAAAAATATTGCTATTAAAAATGTGAATATTTTTTTCATGTGTTTTTGATATCAAAATAGTGATGTTTTTGGCAGTTTGCATACATTGGCATCATCATTATCTTCGGGTATTTGTGCCAAGATTTTTTTGAAATCCGAAATGCGCGAAAATTTACGATACACAGATACAAACCGTACAAATGCGATTGGATCCAGATTTAATAAAGAATCAGATACCATTTGGCCGACCATTGCGCTGGTTACTGTATCATCGGCGGTTTCTGTTTCCAATCTGCGATGAATTGATGTCACCAGTTTTTCAATTTGTTCGTCACCGACATCGCGATTTCGGCATGCTAATTTAATACTGCGGCGCAATTTTTCGCGGTCAAAAGCTTCTAGTTTTCCGCTGTTTTTTCGTACCATTAAATCGCGCATTTGAACGCGTTCAACAGTTGTGAATTTTGCGCCACATTGATTGCATACGCGACGACGCCGAATAATTGCATCTTCGGTATCTGGGCGAGAATCAGTCACCCGACTGTCGGTTGAATTACAATATGGACATCTCATATCCATATACGGTAGCAATCAAATCCCCAACTGTAAAGCAGAAAGTGATTGTCTGGGGTTTGGCCAAAAAATGCGTTTTTTATAAAAATCAAGCACTTTATTTCTGTTTGATTGTTGTGGGGCGACTTTTTAATAGGGGCATTTTGTGATAAAATATGTTCACAGGGCCAGAAGAGAGATGAATAAATATCTGAACCAGATTTTGACCGGTGATTGTGTCGATATTATGCGCGGAATTCCGGATGCATCGGTGGATGCTGTGTTTGCAGATGCCCCATATAATTTGCAGTTGGGGGCAAAAACACTGTATCGGCCCGAAGATCAAACGGCCGCACGTGCGGTGCGTGATGCGTGGGATTCTTTTGACAGCATGGACGCATATGATGAATTTACGCGTGCATGGATGACAGAATGTAAACGGGTGTTAAAGCCAGATGGTGCAATGTGGGTTATTGGCAGTTATCATAACATCTTTCGTGTTGGCGCCATTTTACAGGATTTAGGATTTTGGATTTTGAACGATATTGTATGGGTAAAAACAAATCCAATGCCGAATTTTCGTGGGACGCGATTTACAAATGCACATGAAACACTGATTTGGGCAACACCGCGCAAGACTGGCAAATATACTTTTAATTATGAAACCATGAAAAAATTAAATGGCGGCAAACAGATGCGTTCTGATTGGGATATAAATATTTGTTTGGGTGAAGAACGTGTCAAGGGCGCAGATGGAAAAAGTTTACATAATACACAAAAACCGATGGATTTATTACGTCGTGTGATTTTGTCTTCAACCAAGCAGGGCGATATTATTTTGGATCCTTTTATGGGCAGTGGTACAACGGCGGCGGCGGCCCGGGAATTAGGACGCAATTTTATCGGAATTGAACGCGAAGCCGCATATGTGGCGGCGGCCCAGGAACGTGTTGCCGCGGTAAAACCGATTGATTTGTCGGATATAGAAGTTGCGACACCAAAACGTGCCGAAGTGCGCGTGGCGTTCAAAGAATTGATAGAAGCAGGTTTGTTATATGTTGGTCAAACATTGGTCAGTCCACGTGGTGAACGTGTGATGATTACACGTGATGGCCAGTTGACGCACACGTTGTATGGCAAGGCATCAATTCATGTTATGGCCGCGCGATTGCAGCACAGTGTCAGTTTTAATGGATGGGATTATTGGTCTGCGGAAAAACGTGATGGTTCTTTGGTGCCGATTGATGAATTACGTAAATATGTGCGCAGTGTAAAACACGATATGAAAAAAGTTGCATAAAAACGGGGCATTACCCCGTTTTTTTATCCAACAGGGGATATATTTATACCAGACATTGGACACGGTTCTGTAAATTCGTATGTGCCGGTATTATCTGTATAATTGACCCCGGTTGGCGCGTACATCATGCATGAACCATTTGGATTTGATACCAGACAGCTGTATGCTGAACCAACAGACGTAGTGCCCGATGGGCAGGTGCCAGATTCAATGGTTAAATAACTTTCTGTAATAGCGACATAACCCGTGGGGCATGATGTTGATGGCGTGGCTGCAATCACACATGTTGGGGCGATTGCCATAATAAATACAAATATTTGCTTCATGATTTATCCCCCATCTGTTTAGTCAGATAAATTACTGAACATTGCCGAACGAAATGTGGAATTATCTTCCAATGCGCGTCTGCAAGAACCTGCGCAATCCCTGTGGCAAGCAACAGAAGAAAAGCCACTGGATATCCATCTGGAAACAGCGGGTGAAACCATTTTGCACCAACAGTTATTATTTTCATCGGATCTTGATAATGATGTGCTTGCGGTGCCTGCACTGCCGCTTGATGATGCGCACATACTAATTCCAATGACTGATATATTTTTTGTGCCACAAGTTACAGACCAATCTACTTTAGATGTAGATGCTTGGTGTTCAGCGACGCATGTTGTTGAACTTGATAACTGTACGCATTTTGTTACACCACCAATTGGCATTACGGATATTGCAAAAGTTGGTGAAATGGTGGCGATACAAATTGCGCCTGCGATTAAGAAACATTTGTGCATTTTCAAACTCCTGTTTTTTCTTGGTTAAAAGAAACCACCAAGCGTTTTGGTGGTCAGGAGGTTGACTACAATTGAACGAATTGTGTCGCGTATTTGATATTCAGCGACCCTCCTGACCCAAATGTTCAGGAGTTTATTTTTCGTCGTAATATTAAAACAGCGCACTTTGCGCGCCATGTTTGTATATTCCGACGCGTTCATAAGGGTAGTCACACCCCATTGACAGAATACCTGTCAACGTCAGTATTATATTATATATGGTTTAAGTTTTGCAATATTTTTATCGTGTGCGGCCACACAGCTTGGATATATATTTTGCTATTTTATGGTCATGGCGTCGATATGCGATGTTCATCGCGGATTTTATTATATTTGTTTCTGGTGATGTGGATAGTAATGTTTGAATATCAATGTAATCAGATTCCAATGCCAAAATTTCTTGGTGTACACTGATGGATTTGTTGATTAAAGCATCCTGGGAATTCTGGCTGTTTTGTTTTATGGCGGCCTTGGTTGCGTATGCGCGCGCAATTTCATAACGTAATCGTGCCATTTCCAGATTATAAAAACCGTTTGTGTGTTCTGGTGTCATAAATAAAAATCCTTTTGGGTGTATGATATACAAATCATAACGTTTGTCAATGTTGGAATAAAACTTGTATTTTTATAACTATAAACTATATATATCATAAATTCGCGAATCGGGTTTTTGTGTGATATAGTTTTATTTGTAAAATAAGGATTTAGTAAGATGGCTTTGATACCAATGGTAATAGAGGAATCGCCCCGTGGTGAACGTTCCTTTGACATTTTTTCACGTTTGCTGCGCGATCGTATTGTTATGATAAATGGGCAAATTGAACCGGGCATGGCCAATACGGTTGTGGCCCAGTTGCTGTTTTTGGAATCAGAAAATCCAAATGCTGAAATTTCATTATATATCAATTCACCGGGCGGTGATGTGTCTGCTGGGTGGGCGATTATGGATACTATGCAATATATAAAATCGCCGGTTTCAACCATTGGTATGGGATTGGTGGCATCGATGGGGTCTGTTCTGTTGGCGGCCGGTGAAAAGGGCAAGCGTTTTGCGTTGCCGAACACCAGCATTATGATTCATCAACCTTTGGGTGGATTCGAAGGCCAGGTCACAGATGTCGAAATTCGTATGAAGGAATTACAGCGTACTAAAAAAACATTGATTAAACAAATGTCTGAATTTACGGGGCGCAAAGAAAAAGAATTATTTGACGCCATGGAACGCGATAATTGGATGACGCCAGATGATGCCAAAGATTTTGGCTTGATTGATGGTGTGTTAAAACGTAAATAATTTTATCTGATATTTTATTATGGGGGATATCGGGATATGAGTGACGATAAAATTAAATCCACTGATGATACACAGACAAATACGCCGCCACAATTTTGCAGTTTTTGTGGCAAGGCTGTGTATGAAGTAAAAAAACTGGTCAGTGGGCGCAATGTATGTATTTGTGATGAATGTATAAATCTGTGTAATGATATTATGGCAGATGATATGCGTGATGAAATCAGTACGAATACAACAAAATTACCAACACCACGGCAAATTTATAACTTTTTGAACGAATATATTGTTGGCCAAGATAATGCAAAACGTACTTTGTCGGTGGCGGTATATAATCATTATAAACGTCACAGTGTGTCCATGGATACCAAGGTTGAAATTCAAAAATCAAATGTTTTGCTGATTGGGCCGACTGGCACGGGTAAAACTTTGTTTGCCCAAACGTTGGCGCGTATTTTGGATGTGCCGTTCGCAATCGCAGACGCCACCACTTTGACCGAGGCTGGATACGTTGGTGATGACGTGGAAAGCGTTTTAACACGACTGTTGCAAAATGCGAATTTTGATGTTGAACGTGCTGGTCGTGGAATAATTTACATCGATGAAATCGACAAAATTGCGCGTAAATCTGAAAATCCATCATTGACGCGCGATGTTTCTGGCGAAGGTGTACAACAGGCGTTGTTAAAATTAGTCGAAGGCACAGTTGCAAATGTGCCAGCCGGTGGGGCAGGGCGCAAACACCCGGGCGAGGCCACTGTGCAACTGGATACATCCAAGATTTTATTTATCTGTGGTGGGGCATTTGATGGATTAAATAAAATTATTGGTGCGCGTACCAATGAACGTGCTGGTATCGGGTTTGGTGCGCACGTAGAATCGAAAAAAGAACGCGATGCCAAGAATCGCTTGGACGATGTTCAACCCGAAGATTTGGTAAAGTTTGGTATTATTCCTGAATTGGTTGGGCGTTTGCCGATCGTAACGACATTACAGGATTTAGACGAAGACGCATTAGTAAAAATTTTGACAGAGCCCAAAAATGCAATCGTAAAGCAATATGCGGCGATGTTGGAAATGGATGGCGTGAAATTGACGATAACTGATGACGGGTTGCGTGCGATTGCGAAACGTGCGGTCGAACGTAAAACAGGTGCGCGCGGATTGCGCAGTATTTTGGAAAAAATATTGCTGGAACCGATGTTCGAAGCCCCTGAAAAAGAAGATTTGGCCGAAATCGTAATTGACAAGGATGTTGTTGCCGGTAAAAAGCCACCGGTGGAAATATTGCGTGATGCCAAGAAAGTTGCATAAAAACACGGGGCAAACGCCCCGTGTTTTTATTATCCTGTAAATCTGTTTGAATAATAACAATCACCCCCGGTTATTGTGAAAAAGCCCGTATCATCCAAAGAATTTGTATTGTTTGGAATATAGCATTCTTGGATTGATATTGCGCCGGGTTCGGACGTTGAACCATTGACAATCATTGGTGCAAATCCATCTTGAATAATCGTATATTGTGGGCATAGTTGGCATGTATATGTGTTATCAGTTGTGTTCTTTTTACTGTAACGATTTTGGTTACATATTGGTGGCTGTGACCATATGGTACATGTTGCGTCATCCGGGCATTCAGCACATGCGCCTGCGCTGATTTGGCCATTTACGGTTGTTTTTGATGTGGCGTACCAATTTGATACACATTTATAAACACATTGGGCACTGCTTGTATCCTTTACACATTTTGCCATACGCCCAAGTGTTGCGGTGTTCCACGATGTTTCACTGGGGCATTCGTCGGGGCATTCTGTTTTATCGTCGTCATCATCGCCACCCCCAGGGCCAATTATACCACCGCATTCTGCGATACACCATATAGAGCTGGATGCACAGCAAATTGTTGGACTGCTGCTGCATAAAACTTCGTTTTCGCGGCCTGCGATTGGGCATGGTTGGGTCAAAGATGTTGTTGCATATGCCACAGATGCTGAAAATATTACAACAAGTGCAAAGAATATTTGTTTCACTGATATCCCCCTGGGTTTGTTTACAACCCACCGATTTATTTCGGCAAAAAAGGGGATAAAAAAATCCCAGAAAATTGGGATTTTTGAAACAAATAAAAACGCCACCATAATCGGTGGTTTATTTTCGGCATTTATTTACATCTATTTTACCCCAAAATCCGCCCACACGTCAACACCATTTTTGACGTTTTTATCAGTGTTTTTATTTATATTGAATTTCTGTTAAAACCAATGATTCTGAAAAAGAGACGGTTTTATTTAATCTGATAATCAATCTGTCCACAAAATTTCATTTTTCATGACAGCAATATTGATAATTGTAATCTGTCTGTTTCGATACAGGAATAAAAAAACACCCAAAATGGGTGCTTTATTTCTGGTGGCCCTGGTCGGACTCGAACCGACACTCCTTGCAGAACTTGATTTTGAGTCAAGCGCGTCTACCAATTCCGCCACGGGGCCAAAACGCAATACAACAAATTATTTTGTTGCAGCCTTGCGTGATTCAACCTTTTTAACCAAACGTGCACTGCGATTCGCTTTGTGTGTTGGTTTTTTTGTTGGTTTTTCCACTGTGCCAATCTTTTTATTGATGGCCTTTTTTATAGCCGCCATTTCAGGTGTTAAACGAGACGGTGATTTTGACATCACATACGCATCCAGACCGCCATGCTTGGTCAATGTACGCAGGCCAGCCGTTGAAATACGCAGTGAAAAATCGCGATTCAAAATATCGCTGTGAAATTTTAACTTTTGCAAATTGGGCAAAAATGTACGCTTTGTATGACGTTCAGAATGCGATACGTTCATACCAACCATTGTTTTTTTGCCTGTAACTTTACATACGCGTGGCATATTATAATCCTTTGATAACTGGGGCATAATTTATACTACAATTCCCAAAAAGTCAAGAATTGTTTTATTATTTTTTATACCGCGACAGTTTGCACATTATATCACAATTTTTTCAAATTGCAATGTGTTATGATAAATCAATGTTTTGATTCCTGTACCTTGAAATTACATAAAATGCTACTATATATAGAGAAAAATAACAAGGAGATACATATCTATGAATCCAGAAGAAATGCAAGAAACGCCAGAACAGGCGATTGCAAAATATACCACTGATTTTACTAAATTGGCGGCAGATGGAAAATTAGACCCGGTCATTGGACGTGACGAAGAAATTCGTCGCACTATCCAGGTTTTGTCCCGGCGTACAAAAAATAACCCTGTGCTGATTGGTAATCCGGGTGTTGGAAAAACAGCAATAGTCGAAGGTTTGGCCGAACGAATCGTATCACGCGATGTGCCCGAAAATTTATTGAACAAGAAATTGTTATCTTTGGATATGGGCGCAATGATGGCTGGCGCGATGTTTCGTGGTCAATTCGAAGGTCGGTTCAAGGCGATATTAAAGGCGGTCAAAGATTCTGATGGGCAAATTATTTTGTTCATTGATGAATTACATACATTGGTCGGCGCTGGCAAAGGCGAAGGTTCAATGGATGCAGGTAATTTGATAAAACCAATGTTGGCGCGTGGCGAATTGCACTGTTTGGGGGCGACGACGCTGGATGAATATCGGCAATATATTGAAAAAGACCCGGCATTGGCGCGGCGTTTCCAGCCTGTATATGTTGATGAACCATCTGTGGATGATACGATTTCAATTCTGCGTGGATTAAAAGAAAAATACGAAGGTCATCATGGTGTTCGTATTTCTGATGCGGCGTTGGTATCCGCAGTGCGTTTATCGAATCGATATATCACAGACCGATTTTTGCCGGATAAAGCAATCGACTTGATTGATGAGGCCGCAGCACGTGTTCGTATAGAGGTTGCGTCAAAACCTGATAAACTGGATGAAGTTGACCGGCATTTGATGCAGTTGAAAATAGAACAGCAGGCGTTGAAAAAAGAAAAAGACGAAGATTCAAAAAAGCGGTTGAAAGAATTAGAAACAATTATCCGTGATACCGAGGCAGAATCTGCCAAACTGACCGCAGATTGGCGCGCAGAACAAGAAAAAATGCGTGCGTTATCTGATGCGATGGCAGCATTGGATGCCGCCAAAGCCGAAGTCGCCAGCGCAATGCGTAACGGCGATTATGAAAAGGCGTCTGCATTACAATACGGCAAGATTCCAGAATTGGAACAACAAATCAGTAAAATGAATACTGATGCGCGTGAATATAAAACTGTGTTACCAGAACATATTGCGGCCGTGGTCAGTAAATGGACTGGGGTGCCGGCAGATAAATTGAGTATGGAAGAACAATCAAAATTGTTAAACATAGAAGATGAATTGCGCAAACGCGTTGTTGGCCAAGATCATGCGCTGACTGTTGTTGCACGTGCGATTCGTCGCAGCCGCGCAGGGTTATCTGACCCACATCGGCCATCGGGCAGCTTTATGTTCTTGGGGCCAACAGGGGTTGGAAAAACAGAAGTTGCCAAAGCGTTGGCAGAATATCTGTTTAATGATGAAACGGCCATGACCCGTATTGATATGAGTGAATATATGGAACCGCATTCTGTGTCACGTCTGATTGGCAGTCCCCCAGGATATGTTGGATATGAACAAGGTGGGGTTTTGACAGAAAGTGTTCGTCGTCGTCCGTACCAGGTTTTATTGTTCGATGAAATCGAAAAGGCAAATCCAGATGTATTTAACGTGTTTTTGCAAATACTGGATGATGGACGTTTAACAGATGGCCAGGGACATGTGGTAAACTTTACGAACACCATTATAATTATGACCAGTAATTTGCCTGATATGGATGCGGTCAAAAAACAATTCCGTCCGGAATTTATAAATCGTATTGACGAAATTGTATTCTTTAATCCGTTGGGCAAAGACGTTATGGCTGGGATTGTTAAAATCCAGTTACGTAATCTGGAAAATCGTTTGGCAGAACGTCGGATAAGTTTGAACGTATCAGACAAGGCGATTAAATGGTTGGGCGATAATGGATACGATCCTGTATTTGGTGCGCGGCCATTGAAACGACTGATTACGTCCGCGGTCGAAGATAAAATCGCAGATTTGATTTTGTCTGGCACAGTGGGCGAAGGCAGCACCGTTGTTGTCGATGTTCATGGTAAAGATTTGATTGTCGAATAACAAACACGGGGCAAATGCCCCGTGTTTATTTTTGATTACCTATTATAAATCGACGCATTTGTGCAATTTTTTTCATGCGTTCGGTTTCCAGATATACTTTGGCTTTATTGCTTAGTTCCAATATTGCTGTGCCGTTTGACATGTTTGTTATTCCGTTGGCATAAATATTGTACTGGGAAAACTTTTGTTTATATTCAGGAATACGTGAACGTAAATTTACGTCATACACCATCCATGTCGGAATTGCTGGATATTTTGGATTATTTACAACTGTTCCATGTATTGCCAAAACCGTGTTATCGCACAATAATTTGATTTTTGTGTCAACATGATTGCCAATAAATTTCACGCCGTTGATATAAATGTCATTGTACGTGCCATCCAGTGTGGTTTTGATTGATTTTACGGTCACAGTTATGTTTTGATACTGTACGGCATTGGCGTTTTTACGCACGGTTTCTGGGGTGATAACTGGTTCGTCGTTGTGCAAAATATGATGCAACAAGTTATTTTGACGTGCCATATTGTCGGGTGTTGCGACTTGTATCAATTTGCACCGAACTTCATTGCCAGATTTATTTATAATAACAGTATTACTTAGCGTGGCACGTGCCTTGATTTTGGGTGTGTTCATCGGCATAGAATACACTTGTTCAATTATGTCAGTATCAGAAATGATGGTAAATCTGCGTGATGAATCGTGTGACATATATATTTTGTGCAAATGCGGTTCGTATCCAACAGATGTCAGCCCGTATTTTGAAAATGGCACAACGGTATGGTTATTGACATCAATCACATACAGATTGAATTGATTGTCGCCTTTTTTCTTGCGTACGATGGCGATGTTTGTTTTGTCGTCGAACAAACATAAATCGTATGGGGTACTTGCACCAGTCAATATTGGATAACCATTGTTTTGATTGGTGGTGTATAAATTAAATGTCCCATTTCTTGTTGCCTTGCAGTACAACGGTAAATGAACAACATTTGGTTTTTCGCAATGTGGTGTGGCAACTGGTGCGACAGATGATTGTTTTTTATGGTGAACCCGGTGAAATGACTGGGTCACAGTATTATAATTTGAAAATCGACGTGCCAATTCGGAATTCAGTTCAGCCGGTATTTCTTTGCCGGATGATTTATAACGCCCCAGTATTGTACGCAGTGATGTATCACGCATTTTAGCGAATCGGTCTTTGGACTGATTCGTATTTGCAATGCGGCCACGCTTAAATATTTGTGTTGTTGGGTTATAGTTGGGGAACCGGCGCGCCAATTCTGCGTTTAATTCATTATCAATTTGGGTACCTGATTTTTTTGTTTGATGATAAATTTGGCGCAGACGAATATCGGGCAATTCAGACAACGGTACTGATTTATTACCCAAAGCTTTCGGTGGTTGTATCTTGGGAATTGACGTTTTTGTTTGTACAGATTTGCCGTCACTTTGCGTCGACATTTCGTTTGACGATATCAGTTCGTTTAATGCGCCCATAACAAAATTTATTGCTATTTTTTTTGCGATTGCATCAGACAGGTTTGCGGCCGTGCGCTGAAAATCACGAAAAGCTGCTGCCACAGTTTTATCACTTAAAATTTTTTCAGCCAGTTGTTCCAGAAAACTTTCCGACCCAGAATTTGTTGTTTTGGGCATATCATCATCCTTGGGTTCATAATTTTTTAATAATATTTTTTATGTGACGTTTTGCCCCATAATCAGATTTATACAATATTATTTTTGTTTTTTATCCTTGAATTGAATATCACGCAGTTTTTTATATTCACCGTCCAATGCGACCAATTCTGAATCTGTACCTTGTTCTATGATTTTTCCATCTTTGACCACGCATATAATATCTGCATCCAAAATGGTTGATAATCTGTGGGCAATTACAAATGTTGTACGTCCACGCATTAAATCGCGCAGTGCAGATTGAATTTGTTTTTCACTTTGTGTATCCAATGCAGACGTGGCTTCGTCCAACAATAATATTGGTGCATCTTTTAATATTGCACGGGCAATAGCGATTCGTTGCTTTTGCCCACCAGACAATAACGCCCCACCTTCACCAACTTTGGATTTATATTTATGCGGAAATGCCATAATAAAATCATGGGCGTTTGCCGCACGTGCCGCGGCAATTACTTGTTCTGATGTGGCGTTTGGGGCACCATATTTTATATTATCTTCGATTGTACCATTAAACAGAAATACGTCTTGGGATACTTCTGCAATATTTTGACGTAATGATTTCAGTGTATATTTCTGGATATCGGTATTGTTTATTTCGACTTTGCCACGTTGGGGTTCATAAAAACGTTCAATTAAATTGAACATTGTTGTTTTACCACCACCAGACGGCCCAACTAATGCGCATACTTTGCCAGCCGGCACGTTCAAATTTATATCACGCAAAATCGGTTCACCAGGCGTATATTCAAATGATACATGGTTGAATTTGACCGACAGTTTCCCAGGTTTTAATTCACGGGCATTTGGCGCATCGACAATATCTGGCTTGCTGTCCAGGAAATTAAACAAAACTTCGGCAGCCAACAAACCATGTTGTACGGTGTTGCTGGTGCTGGTAATGCTGCGCGCTGGTTTATACGCCGCGGTCAACGCCAATAAAAATGCAGTAAAATCACCGGTTGTAATTGCACCAGTCACAATAAAATGCCCACCTGCAATCAAGGCCAAACATAATCCGATTGAAATCATCAGTTCCAATAATGGTGATTGCAGTGCAAATGCCTGGGTTCCTTTGTATGAGTTTACCATTGACGAATTCAAAACACGTTCGAATTTTTTTGTTTCTGTATCTTCATTGGCAAATGCCTGGATTGTTTTAATGCCATGCAATGTTTGATTCAAATGTTGGGATACATCGTTTGCAATACCAAACGATTCGCGTGATAATTTACGCCGGCGACGCATAATTAAAACCATTGGTATCATTATCGCAGGCACTAAAAATATCAATATCGCGCATAATTGTGGGGCATAATAAATCATCAACCCCAATGTCATTGCCAATGTTGCAATTTGTTGAACAGTACTGATAAGTGTCCCGGTAACCAAATTCAAAACAGCACCAGCCTGGACACTGAAATAATTCAAATGTTTACCAATTCCATCGCCATAGAAATTGGAAATATTCATTTTTACCATATGGTTATATATGCGCTTTTGCAAATCTGCGCTGGCGTTCAGACCGGCTTTGGCCATTATCAGTGATTTAGCGTAACTGAATATTCCCTTGAATCCAAATGCAGCGATAACTTGCAGTCCGAAAAAGTAAATATGCGCCATACTTTTTTGTATAAACGCCTTGTCTACAACCTGTTGTACCAGGGTGATTGTATATGCTTCGGCTGCTGCCGCACATATTGTTGCGATTACGCCGCACACCAACCATTTCCATTGTGGTTTGCCGATTTCGCGCCATACACGCCCATATAAAGACCATTTGATACGGGCGTTATTTTCATCGCCCCGGATAAGTTTTTTTATACTTTTCTTTATTTTCTGTAACATGAAACTAATTATAAGTGGTGGGGCAAATTCTGTCCAGTGAAAGATTAAAATCATGTTTTTTCATTTTTAATTTGACAATATTACTAAATATGTATAAAATTTGTGAGCTTTCAAAGAGTTTTGAAAAGCAAAAATATAAAAAAGCAAAGTTTTGGGGTTGTAGCTCAGTTGGTAGAGCACCTGCTTTGCAAGCAGGGGGTCGTCAGTTCGAGTCTGATCAGCTCCACCATAAAAATAAATGCGTCAAAGGGGGTGAATATACGATGGTGAAAGTTCTGGTTCGCGACAATAACGTCGAACAGGCATTGCGCGTTGCAAAACGTAAATCACAAAAAGAAGGCCTGTATCGCGAAATGAAGGAACGTCAGCGTTATGAAAAACCAACAACTAAACGCAAACGTTTAAAAGAAGAAGCCGTGCGTAACGAAAAGAAACGTCAATCAAAACAACGTATGGTCTTTGGATTCTAAAAAAATAAATGCCGCCCGTTTGGGCGGTTTTTTTGCATTTTTTGTTAAAAATACAAGTACTGATAAAAACGTCAAAAATGGTATTGACGTGTGGGCGGATTTTGGGGTAAAATAAACATAAATAAATGCCGAAAATAAACCACCGATTAAAATCGGCGTTTTTATTTTTGAAAAAATCCCCATTTTCTGCATTTTTTATTCCCCCTTTTTTGCCGAAAAAAATCGGTGGTTTTATTGTGTCAGGTATAATTTTATTAGAACCACAATGGGCGTTTTCTTATTCTTCACCAACCGATGGGGGGTGCAGAATTATTGGTAATTGTTCCGACGTCATCAGTTCTGCGGGTGGAACAGGCGAGTTAGGCAATTATATAAATTTGACACCGTGGTCAGGCGGAACGTCTATATGTTATTATCCGACAGGTGGTTCTGGATTGGTTGGTGAATATATGCGTGATGATTGCGTTATGTTTAGTGTTACTGGTGGTCAGGCCTATGCACATGAATGTCCGGCATGCAATACTGGGTATGAACTGGTGCCAACCGAATATACATTTGGTGATTGTAAAATGATATTAGACACGTGTGTCGAAGAAGATTGTGTTATAACAAATGGTGCGTGTCCTGGTACTTTGCCGCCTGCGATTGCAAATTGTTCTTCTGCATCAACGTTTTGTTTTGGTGGAACAACATATGTCAGTTGTGATGTATGCCTCAGCAGTTATAATCGGGCGTTAAAAGAAACGATAACGGTTGATGGATGCGATAATGTGTTGAATCTGTATCAATGCAATAAAGGATTTGTTCCTGCGGATCCATGCGCAGATTGTACGTCTGATTCACAATGGACTTTTGTTCCTGGGGGATCAACGGTTAGTTCGGGTGCATATAAACGTGTGTATCGTGAATGCAAAACAAGCAGTATGGGAATTGAGTATTGTGCAGAAGAAACAAAATGGTCTTGTTTTTCTGGGTATTATGGGACGCTGACGGACACAGGAGATGACAGTTTTTCTGGACGTTGCACCATATGTCCATCACCAACAGGGGAAGATGCGGATAGAATTGACAGTGATATCGGAAATAACCGCAGTATTACGAGTTGTTATATCCCAGCAAATACAAATGTGGTTGCAAACGAAGGAACGTATCAGTTTACAAGAGATTGTTCGTATTCAAATAGTGTTGTTGTTGGACCACCGGTCAGTGGTGGCGAAGCCGCACAATAATTCAAAATTATCAAAATATTGGGGCAAATTTATTTGCCCCAATATTTTCCAATTACATAATCTGCTGCCAATGGCACGGACAATTTTGCAACGTTTTCCATTGCCGATTCGATTTGTTGGGCAAAATCGTTTGCCACATTTTCATCGCATTCAAATATTATTTCATCGTGAACCTGCATAATCATTTTGATTTTATCTGGGTTTGGTTGCACGATGTCGCGGTCAATATTTACCATGGCACGACGCATTAAATCAGCCTCGAACCCTTGGATAGGGGCGTTTATTGCGGCGCGCATTGCGTATGCACGCATGCGTGGATTTCTTACCTCTGGTAATTCTATGCGGCGTCCCCATGGGGTATATACGCACGCATGTGTTGTGGCAAAATCTTTGATGTATTCAATATATTTTTTTATTTCAGGTAACCCAGCCATATATGAATTTATTATGTTTTGGGCATCTGGGCGTGATATGCCCAGTTGACCAGATAATCCAAATGATGATATTCCATATATGATTGAAAAGTTTACTGTTTTTGCCGCACGACGCAAATCACGTGGCACGGGTGCATCTGATGCAATGCCGAATATCTGGCGTGCTGTTTGTTCGTGAATATCACGACCGGCGTTAAATGTTTCTTTGAACGTATGAACATCTGCGACATCTGCCAACAAGCGCAGTTGAATTTGTGAATAATCTGCGGATATCAGTACACGTCCATTTGGTGCAACAAAGCATTTTCTGATTTCTTCGCCCAATTCTGTTTTTATTGGTATGTTTTGCAGATTGGGGTCACGGCTGGACAGGCGGCCGGTGTTCGTACTGGTTTGTAAATATGTGGTATGAATACGACCGTCTGATGCGATTTGGCGCGGCAATGCGTCAGCGTATGTGCCGGCAAGTTTTGCGATTGAACGCCAATTTAGTATTTTTTCAATTATTGGGTGTGTGTCCAGCAAATCATTTAATGTTTCAGCGTCTGTTGAACGCTTTTTATTTGCCGGCAGATTTAATTCATCAAATAATATTGTGGCCAGTTGTTTGGGACTGGCGATATTAAATTCATGACCGGCCATTTGCCATATTTCTGATTCCAGTTGGGTCAGTTGATTATGAAATACGCCCGATAATTGTAACAGACCATCACGATTGACCAATACACCGGCGCGTTCCATTTTTATTAAAACAGGCATCAATGGCAAATCACATGTTTCATATAATTCGCGTAATTTGTCATTTTTATTCAGTTGTGGACGCATCAGTTTATACAATGCCATGCAAATTGTTGCATCTTCGGCGGCATATGGTGTTGCCGCAGATATATCCAGTGTATCAAAATGCATATCTGCGTCACGTGTTTTGGGTGGAAACAGTGATGAAAATGGTATGTTTATATGCGCTAAATATTTTTGTGCCAATTCATCTAAACCATGGCCGTGTAATGTGCCATGTAATGCATATGATATCAGCATTGTGTCATCAACTGGGGATATTTGATATATATCCCATCCATCATTTGCAAACATGTGCAAATCAAATTTCAGGTTATGTCCAACCTTGGTAATATTTTTGTTTGTAAATATAGGCCACAGTTTTTTATATACGGTATCAATATCCAACTGATTTGGGGCGATTGTATTTTCTGTGAATAAATCATCACTGCCAATACGGTGGCGAATCGGAATATATACCCCATGCGAATCGTTTGTTGCCAGTGAAATGCCAACTATTTTAGAATCCAGATAATTCAGCCCGGTGGTTTCTGTATCAATGGCGATGACATCGTCAACAGTTGCCAGAAATTTATCCAGTTCATCAACGGTTGTAATTGTTTCTGATGTCAGTTGTTTATTTTTATTTGTTTGGGTTGATTTTTGTTCTGGTTCGATACCACAATCTGATGCGGCAAATTCAAATATTGTTGGTTGTGGCCCCGCGTTGAATTTATCCATTGGGAACAGTTTTTCTATTTTAGCAACCAATGAATTACTTTCTAATTTTTCACGAACAAAATTTAATGCAGTTGGGGTATTAAATATAAACGGTGTGATTTTCAACCCAGATAAATCAACGTCTGTTTTTAATGTTACCAGTTGCTTGGAAATATATGCGCTGTCACGATTATCACGTAAAATATTGCGTGTACGTTCGTTTGGAATATCGTCCAGGTGTTTGAATAATTCGTCCAAAGAACCAAATTTATTTATCAGTTCTGCGGCCTTTTTGGGACCGATTCCAGGAACGCCAGGAACATTGTCAGACGAATCGCCCATTAAACTTTGTATATCAATAACCTGGTCTGGGCGAACGCCAAATTTTTCTAAAACCTGGGGGGCACGGATTTCACGCTGTTTCATGCCGTCGTATAAAAACACGCAATCTGATACCAGTTGCATTAAATCTTTATCACTGGTGATAATGCGTGTTGCGTCGTGTCCAGTACAGTTTTCTTTTGCCAATGTTGCAATTACATCGTCGGCTTCAACCCCGGGGATACATAGTACTGGGATTCCCATGGCGGCGACACCTTCGCGTACCAGATATGATTGCGATATCAAATCGGCCGGGGTTTCAGTACGGTTGGCCTTGTACGCAGGATATATATCTTGGCGAAAAGAAATTCGCGATGCATCAAATACACATACAAATGAATCGTTCTGTTTTGCTGACGCCAATATTGGTAAAATCATATTGAAAAATCCGTAAACGGCACCAGTGGGTGTGCCATCACTGCGTGTCAGGCGACTGTGTACGCCATAATATGCGCGAAACAATATGGAATTACCGTCAATCAGCGTCAGCATATTTTCCCCATTTTATTAAAATACATAACGCAGTTTCAGGCGCGCTTCGTATTGTAAAAAGTCTGGTTTCAGGCCAGCAAAATCATATATATCTGCGGCGTACAGGGCGCGACCTTCGATATCGACGTCAATCGGCAACACCGGGATGTCAAATGTTACACCCAACATAGCCTGGTACGCGGCGACCGAATCAATATCGATAAATCCTTCGTCTTGGCCACTGAATATATTTCCAATACCGATTCCAATGTATGGCTTTACCATTGGCAGTGGCATTTTTGCATATGCATTTATCATGCCGATATGCATTTTTATGCTGTCTGCGTGCATATAGTCATATTCCAATTCAAACCGAAATACTGGGATATCAAACCCAATAACCGCGCCGTATGATTGGGCATTGCGGCTGACATCTGTGTCGTTGGCAAATATTGTTGCACCACCAACCGCAACAGTTGCGCCGGCATATACGTCAAATAATGCACCGGCATTGGCAGCGCCAGAAACTGATATAATCGCAGCGGTTAAAACACCTGCATATTTTAATTTCATATTTTTCTCCTTTGTGTGATATTATAATAAAAAAAAGAGAAGTATATGCAAGAAAATAAACCGATTTTAATTGTTGGATTGGGAAATCCAGGGGCACAGTATGAAAAGACACGTCATAATGTTGGTTTTATGGCGGTGCGGCATTTCGTTCCGGATGATGCCACATGGCGAAATGAATATGATGCATTGACATATGTTGAAAATATTGACGGGCGACGTGTTATATTTGTGTTACCACAAACGTTTATGAATAACAGTGGCACGGCGGTTGGCGCATTGGCACGGTTTTATAAGATTCCAAATGAAAATATAACGGTTATACATGATGATATGGATTTGAAAACGGGGGTATTGCGTGAAAAAATTGGCGGCGGCAGTGCTGGTCATAATGGTATAAAATCTGTTGATGCGGCAATCGGGTCAGATTATCGCCGTATTCGTATCGGAATTGGGCACCCACGTGATTTTGGTTTACCGATGGATCCAGCTGATTGGGTGTTGGGTAAATTTACAGATTCAGAAATGGCACAAATCCAAGATGCCATTTCTAAAATCATTTTGTGATATTTTATTAAAATTTATAATTATCCCCCTGGGGCGGATGTGCTGCGATATTCTAGCAACATGTTTTTGGGGATGTCTGTTACACATTGACTGGTTCCATCATTAGATGAACACCAAGACCAGGTTGCGTCTTTGAAGTTACGAATAAATTCTGCGTTGCTGACTTCTTCTTTGGCACGATAGAAGCTGGCTGGATATTGCGCAACATTTGATTCATCATATTGTGGCGTTATATATTTCCCATTGGCGGTTACAATGATATATGAACCTTTGCAAGTCAGTGTTTGCCCACCCGGATATGTGTCGGTTTTGTCGCTTGATGCCATGGAACCCACACAGAACAGAAATGCCAGTTTGGCGTCTTCGGCTTCGCCGCCAACGGTGTAATATTCACTGGGTTGAAATGCGACAACAAATTCTGCATTATCTGGCATGCATAATCCCCCATCTTTGTCCTCAGGAATTGTACCGGTTACTGTAACACCAGTAGAGCCAAGTCCGGTATACTGTAATCCTGTATTCCAATATGGGCTGGTGCCGTCCCAATCAACATTGTCTGTGTCTATCAACTTACCCAGACAACAATTACCAAAACCGTCACGACCACCGGCGGTATTATCAGCGGCCTTGCAACAATTTTCATAACTGTTTTCACCCAATGTGATTGGAATACGCCAAAAGTTATTTGCTGGGCAAACTTCGCCGTCGTCTGACAGGTTGGCTTCGGATACGCATGTACTGGTTTGTGTTTCTGCGTCCCATTGCGGTATAAATCCTGGGCCACATGATGTATCACGGCAACTGTCGATTGCGTCGTCTGTATTAGTATTTTTTGCAAACCAAGACAATAATGTTTCTTGGCCATCTGTCAATATTTGATTGTGTGAATTCGCAGCGCTAAGGTTGCTGGCAGGGTGCGCTTCGCAGTTACCCCAAATTTGTTCTGTGATACGGCAAACCTGGCATTCGTCAGATTTTGATTTCGAATATAAACCTGTTTGTGTATCAAACCCACATTCATTTGCGCATAAATCATATATGCACATGGTGTTGCTGGGTACCAGTTCGCCATCTTCGTTTTCTTCGGAAATAATGCATGATTTACCAGCAAAACCATCAACCAATTCGTCATTGGTAATATCGTATGTGGCAGAACCGTTGGTTGTATAACGTACACCATACGTAGACGGATAAAATGAACCATTATATGTATCTATGACAGATGATTCTTGGGTTGTAATTTGATTGATTGCATCAATACCAGCACTGGCCACGCAATCCATAACTTCGTCCCAACATGCCGTGCGGTTGATAATTGCCTTGCGGTTGACGGATGTTTGAATATCTTCGCATAAACCAAAGTTACCAGAAATTGATTTGCATGATTGGATAATGCATGCACGACCAACTTCGCGGCATGTTTGCAGAATTGTTTCATATGTTTTGTCTGTGGCAATTTCTGTCATACCAGCGTTCCAATCTGTGCCGCCATCCACAGAATCTAATAATGCGGTACATGCCGTTTGCACTTCGGCACACATCTGTTTAACTGTTTTGTCCGCTTCGACACCAAAGATTGATAATGCGCGCGCATCAAATTCTTCGATGGATTCAGCCGATTCGGTTAAACATTGGGTTGTCAATGTTGTACAACTTTGGCGGACTTCTTCCAGTTTATTTTCTTGGGCCAGTTTAATTTGTGCCAACGCATCTTCTATAAATGCATCCCATACATAATCAGCAATATCTTGGCAGTTTTCAGTTGCCGCTTCGAGATACATTTTTTTTGAATTCAAATATGATACAAATTTTGCGTTTCCTGGGGCACCAGTCCATGTTTGGTTGGCTTCGGGTCTGGTAATTAAACTGCCCAGATTTACCAAGTTAGATGTTAAAATCGCTTCGCCAGTTGATGGATCGATATATTGACCACTGATATCCAAACATTTTTGCAAATTTGTGCCACATACAGCCGTATCAGTCAGCATATCTAACATTTTTTTCTTGCATGTCAATATGTCGTCAGAATTGCGTTCTTGGTATATATCCAGTCGTGATATATCTAATAAAGCACTGCCTTCGCGGATTTTTTCACGTGCCAAATCTTGTTGGGTTTGATATGCCTTGGATACAGTATTGCAATCTTGTTCAATGGCCATTTGATATCCGCTTTCTACGATATCCAATTCATCTTGGGTGCAAACTTCCAGTGCCATTTCACGACAAATTGGTAATGCGGCACTGTATAATTCTGTGCCTGTTTTGCTGGTCGTGGATGCGCCGGCCAATGAATCAACACTGTCAAATGCCGCCGCTGCGTTTAATGATAATGAAATCGGTGCCAGGTTAGAATCAAACGAACTGGTGTCAAATGTTGAATTTAATTTTTCAGATATTTCGTCTAATAATTCCTTGGATTTAGATTTGTCTTCTTGGTTAAATGCCAATTCGCCTTCGGTTGCCTGGTATATTGATTCTGCATCTTCTTTATCCATATTGACGGTCAACAGGCGTTGGTTAAAATCCAATAATTTATCTTCGACTTCGGCCAGTTGTGCCTTGACATTATCAAATTCATTGACGCGTGACGAACATGCACAGCGTTTTAATTGGCTGTCTTTATTGGCACAAAATTCATCCATACAGCTGTAATAAACTTCGCGGCATTGGGTATAGTCACGATTCATAATTTCTTCGGCAGTGACGCCGGCGCGTGCAACACGACCAGAATTCCCAGTTACCGTGCGACGCGCAGTGGATGTGGCACCGCCAGATTTCACAGGTTGTGTTGTGGCCGCACGTGACAATGCACTGCGTGATTGGGATGATGTATCTGAACGCATGTTGGATGTACGTTGTGACGTTGTTACACCACGCGAAACAGATGCGCTGGATAAGTTACCAGTGCGTGATACAGAAGTGGTATTTCCACGAATTGTTGCGGCGCGCGATGGTACAGAAATTGTTTTACCAGATGTTGTTGCACCACGCGACATTACATTTGATGTTGTTCGTGCAGATACAGATTGGGTTGTGCCATTGGTTGTATTACGTGTGCCGCCGTCACGAACAACGACATTATCACGGGTTGTAACAGATGATGTTTCGCGACTGCGTACATTGGTGCCGGTGTTGGTAATATTTGTTGCGCGCGAAATCCCAGATGTTGTTGTGATTTGTGGTGTGTCGGTATGTGATTCTGAATTTTGGCGTACAACAGTTGTTGTTGCGTCACGACGTGTTGCGGCACGTGCAATCGCGTCCGCCGAATCATCAGCGTGCGCATATGGTATGCCCAGCATAAATACCGCCGTGCAGTATGATAAAATCCGTTTGATTCCTTTCATCCTGTATCTTTATAGATAATGTTAGCAAAATTTTGAAATTTGGGGCAAGGAGAAATTAGTTATTTTTAATTCATAATTTATGAGTATTTTGGTGCGAGCAGGGGGAATCGAACCCCCAAGGATTTTGTCCACAGCATCCTTAGTGCTGCGCGTCTACCGTTTCGCCATGCTCGCAATATGTACAACTTTGTGTTCTGCGTCCCGGCGGCACTTCGCTGCGCTGCGTAGTCGCCATGCCTGTGATTATTCATAAAATCTTACAAGAACATGTTTTTTTTTCAATCATTTTATGATAGAATATATTCGATATTAAGATGTAGGGGATATCAAAATGAAAAAAGTTTCTTTACTTGCTTTGATGTTGGCGCCAATCGCGGCAAATGCGGCTGGGACTTACTATACGGGGGCATATCAATCCCCACAAACCAGTTATGCGTCACAAACATATGCTGGACGGCAA
Source organism: uncultured Alphaproteobacteria bacterium (assembly GCA_944389515.1). Lineage (GTDB taxonomy): Bacteria > Pseudomonadota > Alphaproteobacteria > Rs-D84 > Rs-D84 > Enterousia. Next base: position 49,367 of record CALXMQ010000001.1, read on the forward strand.
ACAGGGTATGCAAATCGGTATAATAATACGTACAGTGCGCCTTCGTATGCCAGTACGCGGTATAATTCGTATGGCAATAATGCTGTGACGGCACGGAATACGACAAACGCGCAATCACAGCAATCGGCAAGTAATAAGAAAACAGGATTTTGGTTGGATGCTGGAATTACACATGAAATGGCACAATGGCAAATGGAAATGAACCAATCTGGCAGTATTTTAAGCTATGATAATGTCGGTTGGAACGTATTTGATGTGTCCGCAGGGTATGCTTTTAGTGCTGGGAATACAACAATGCAGATTGATGCTGGTTTGAAATATGGTATGCAATGGGGTGAAAGCACCATGTATGATGACGATATTTCAAATGGCGGATTTTTGGTGACCACGTGGGTTGATGCGGTAACCGAAGATGAAATTGGTGACCAGATTGGGCATGCAATGTCAATCGGTACCAGCCAAGGTGGCAACATGTTGGGATTTAATGTTGGGTTTGGGCTGACTGATATTTTCAAAATTGGTAATGTTACATTTACGCCGTCTGTGGGATATCGGTATTTGAAATATAAACTGGAAACAGAAAATAATTATGGTTTGTCAGTTGATACAACAGCATGTTTCCGGGTTGATGGCAGTGATGAAATTCAATGTGATCCGGCAATCGTTGTGAATCTGGGGGATGGCAGTCAACAAATTATTTGGCGTGATGATATAAATGGCAGTATGGATGTGCCAGATAATGCAACCAGTATAAATACTGGCAGTACATATTATTATCAACAGCCCGGGGTCAGTCATTCATATGAAACAACATGGTCTGGGCCGTATATCGCGTTGGATATGGATTATATAATCAATCAAAACAATTCGGTCAATGGACGTATTGAATTGGGATTTCCTGGTTATTCGTCTGTTGGTGATCAACCGTATCGATTTGATTGGGCGCATCCGAAAAGTGTAGAAGATGAAGCCGGTATGTTTGGCGCAATTCATTTTGGATTGGGGGCAAATTGGCAAACTGCGATAACAGATTCTGTTGCATTGTCTGTGGGTTTGACATATGATTATTACAGTGTCAGCGGCGCGGATGCAAAAACATATCTGAATATGACATATTATAATGATTGGTATAATATGATTTTGGATGCATGGAAGACTGATTATCCAGATAATACCGAAGATTATATGTTGGGCAAGATAGAGGGCGTAACAGGTGATGCAACCGCGATAAATATTAAAAATTTAGAGGCACAATGTCCAGGTGGCGTTTGTTCGTCTGATGGTGAAATAGAATCTTTCTATAAAGCATTGGGAATTCGCGTCGGCATAAACGCTAAATTCTGATGGCGGTAAAACAGGTTGGGTATGAAAAAAATTTTATTCGCGTTGTTTTATGCAATGGCGCCGGTGGTTGCATCGGCCGCCATTGATTTGTCTGGGGTGGCGTCGGTAAATGTTACCAGTGATACGGCGGCGACTGCAAAAAATATGGCTTTTGACGAAGCGCGCCGTCAAATTATTACTGATGTGTTGGGGCAATATTCAATCCCAGACCAGTTGGATGCAGTTATGCAAACGGCTAAATCTGCTGATTTGACAAATTTAATTGCGTCGTCATCGATTGATGGTGAAAAACAATCTGATACGACTTATTCTGCAAATATTACAATGACGATTGATGCGGATGCGGCGCGTGCATGGATGAACGAAAATAATATTCAAAATTGGCTGACAGACGGAAAATCAGGTGATATGTGCGTGGTGCAGATTGTGATGTCTGATAAGTTAGCTGGGTGGATAGAATTGAATAATATCGCACGTACCGAAGGTATAGATTTAGATACCAAGTATATAAATGGTAACAGGGTAACGATTGAAATACCAACGTCTTTGCGCAGTGCGTTTACAATCGCTATACGTGAAGCAGGTTGGCGTTATGCTGACCAAAATGGTGTATTGCATATCATAAAGTAATTTTATGTTCAAAAAAATATCTGTGATTTTATTTTGTTTGTGTGTGCCATTTGCTGCGATGGCGGATGACGCAGAATCTTTGTTCGGGGTATCACATAATGACCAAGTGTTGAAATTTTCTGTGCGCCGAATTGGGCTGGATTGGTCGAAAACCCAGGTTCGTAATGCCGCAGAATATCAAGATTCACCCGTGTCTGCATTAAATGCCACCAGCCAAGATTATATCAAGGGGGCGTTTGATACTATTTTGGAATTTACAAAAAATAAATTCAAATGGGATAACAGCCTGATTATGGAATATGGTAAAACAACACTGAAACCATATGATGCACCGGCAACAACTGATGATAATGCAGACAAAATTTTATTTTCCAGTGATTTATCTTATTCTTGCTGGGAATTTGCTGGGTTAAAATTTGGTCCAACGGTACGTGCCGCGTATGAAACACAATTTCAAGACAGTGATTCTTTGCCACGACAAAATATTGTTCGTTCCAGTGCTGGTATTTCTTTGTTTGACCATGATGTTGTCAAAAGTTTATATTTAACCGGCATACATGAATATGATTTTACATATGCTGGGGCGCAAAATAACAAGTTCGGTGCAGAATTTGGATGGCGTTTAGAATATGGTATTCGTGACGGGGTGAAATTGTCGTCTGATGGATATTATCGTGAATATTTTTCTTATTCTGAATATGTTGGAACTGATTTAGAACGTGATTTTAGTGCGGTGTTGCGTTTGGATACAAATTTGTGGGGGCATTTTACAATGGGACCATATGTGCAATATCGTTTGGCCAAGGCGCGTGGCGCAGAACATTACGGCAGCAATTTGATTGTTGGCATTTCTTTTAATTATATAACTGATTTCTTGTTATAATTTTATTTCACAATGCTGAATTGTATTGCGGTGGCGCCGCCCATTTCGTCTATGACCCGAACGGTATGGTCACCAATCGGTGTATTGTGTGTAAATGTTTGACCAGATATGCTGGTGCCAATCATTTCATTATCCAGAAACCAGAAAATTTTTATATCGTCCATGTCTGATATGGCGCGAAAGGCGATTCCTTGGGCGTTTTTGTCGGATAATATTACCGTACGTGTTCCGTCAACCGGTGATAATATTATTGGTGCGGTATGGGTGGTGGTAATGGCGTCCAGGTTGCATCCAGGCATAAATGGGGGTGGGGTGTTACGTGAAATGCCGGCACGTTGAAACATGTCTAAATATTCTGCATCCCAAAATTCATATACAGCCATGTGTGTTGTGTTCGGGTCACGTGTGCAGGCGCGCAGACCTGTTTTATTATCAATGGGAACAGCACGATAAACAGATGATGTTGCGATTGGGGATTTGCCGGGAATAAAATATGCACGAACTGTTTTGGGACAATATTTTCCGGCCAATCCGCCGACGTCGGCACACATATCAATTTCTGATATATTCAAATCGTCACGCATAAAATTATTGTTTTGTATGCGTATACCGTGTGTTGCGTAATATTTAGATGTGGCATTGGCCAATGCAAAGTATATTGGGGCGGCGGCGTGTGCGCCACTGAACGCGTTATTTGGGGTGCCGTCAAAATTACCGACCCATACAATCAAAACAAAATCACCAAATATGCCGGCAGTCCACGCATCGCGAAAAGAAGACGATGTTCCTGTTTTCCAATAATGGCGCAGTGTGTTTTCTGGTTCTTTTGCAAATGGAATACGTTTTGTCGGGGTGTATTGGTGTGCCAGCATGTCCAACGTTATAAAAAAAGATTCAGGACTTAAAATTTGTGAAATCGCGTCGTGTGGTTCTGATATTTTTGTGCGTATATTATAACGTGTGCCCAGATTTGCCATTGTCGCATAAATATCTGCCAGTTCAAACATTGATACTTCTGCACCGCCCAGGGCAATAGAAATTCCGTAATAATCTGGTGATTTCAGGTTTGTAACACCAGATTTGGTCAATATATTATAAAAATTTTTTGTTCCGATTTGGCGCAATAAATTTATTGCTGGTATATTTCGTGATAATGTCAATGCATCGCGAGCCAGCACAGGACCAAAAAATTCACTGTCTGAATTTTCAGGTGCGTATACGCCAAAATTTATTTTTGCGTCTTTTAGTAAAGTCATGGAATGTATCAATCCCATGTCAACGGCGGTTGCGTATATCAATGGTTTCAGTGTAGATCCCGGACTGCGTCGGGCACGCACACCATCGTTTTCACCAAATATAGATTTATCAAAATAATTCGCAGATCCAATATATGCCAATGTTTCCATTGTTTTATAATTTATCAGTATTGCTGACGCATTATTTATGCCATTGTTGCGCTTTTTTGCGATTTCTGATTCCAAAGTATGTTCTAATGTTTGTTGTAAATCTAAATCTAATGTGGTTTGTATTGTTGAATTATGTGTGCCAATATCTGACCAATAATTATTGTTTTGTGATATTTGATAATTTATAAAATGCGGTGCATAAAAAGGTAAATTATTCGTGGTGCGTACATCCAATGGCATTTGTGCCAATGCAATCAGGTTTTTGTCTGTTGGATTTTTATCAACCCAACGTCGAACCAAGTCACCACGCATATTCATCATGTTTTTTAACCCGGAATCTGTGTTCAAACCACGCTTGGTCGGGTTTTGTGGAATCGTAGACAGTGTTATTGCCTGGATTGTTGTTAAATCATATGCTGGTTTATCAAAATATATCAAAGATGCTGCGCCAATACTTTCAATATTGCCGCCATATGGTGCCAAGTTCAGGTATGCTTCGAGTATTTCATTTTTTGAATAGAATAAATCAATATAAATTGCCGCGGCAATTTGTTTCAGTTTACCCATGATTTGTCGCGTGTCCAGGTGATATTTTATACGGGCAACCTGCATTGTGATGGTGGATGCGCCAGCCGGGTTTTCAACACCAGAAAAATAGTTTATTGTGGCGCGTATCAAAGATATTGGGTTTATTCCAATATGATATTTGAAATATTTATCTTCGTATAAAATGGTTGCGCGTTGTACATCTGGGCTGATTTTATCCAGTGGGGTGTATAATCTGTATTTATCATCTGCGGATAATGTTATGCGTAATAATTTTCCATTTCTGTCAAAATATGCGCGTCCAAAATGTGTGTCAGATAGTAATGGTGGGGTAAAAAATATTTTTATAATAATCCATAATAAAATTAAAATACCAACGGTTATATATAAAACCCGATGGCGGCGCATATGCGTCGCCATACGATGGATGATTGTTTTTAACCTAGTGGTTTGGTGTTTCATTTAATACGGTGAATATACCTGGTTTATCGGTGGCATTGATTGATGGATTATACATTGATTGGGCGGTAATGGCAGGAACTATAAATTTACCGCCAGCACCGATTTGCACATTGTATGTAAATGTTTGTTCTGAACGGGTCAGGTCTGTATATATTAAAACCCTGTCTTCACGCATTTCGATAAATTCCATATTTCCCGTGGCAGATTCTGGGGTTGGAATAAATCCGCCAGGCAATAAGTCTGTGATAACAACATTATCGGCAACATCGACCCCACCACGTGTACGTGCAAATATTTTAACAGTTATAATATCACCCAGATTGGCGGATGTTATTTTGTCGCCATCAGCATTATAATATTCGCGAATTATTTCAATCCCGTTTGATGCCGGATTGGGGGCTGTTGGATACCCTTGCTGTAATAATGTATAGTATGCGGTGTCTGAATCACTGCAATTTGCGCAATTTATTTCAAGGCTGGTTGCATTTGATGGGATTTCTGCGATAACCCCAGATTGGGTTGTTTTTACGATTGGGGTTGCATCTGTGTCTGTTGTAATTGTGACCGATGATATTGGTGCATTATTATTACCAGACATACCCATTATGACAATCGCGGATGTGTACGCACTGTACATACCTGATTCTATATATTTACGGATGGATATTGATTGCATTGGGTTTTGTGATGAAAAATATTTGTTCAAGATGTAATAATACATCGCATCATTGGCAACGTTGTTATTAAACAGGCTGCTGTATTCAAAATCAGAGTTTGCAGATTCTTTGTATTTGGCAATTAAATTCCGTGCCAAATCTTCTTGTTGTAATATTTTATAAGATGCCGCGATATATATGCCCATTAAATCGGATTCCCAATCAGGAATATTTTCATTTGCATATTGGGTAAATGCATCAATATAACTGGTTGTGACAAAATCGTTTGATGAAATGACATATATGGCATATGCCACAGCGCGTGCGTATGCGGCATCTGTTATTGTGCCACCTGCAAATGTGCGCAGGTAATCAATGCCACGTGATAACATATCATTTGGTACTGGGAACCCAGCATTTTTTGCAATGGTTAAAAATTGTACAACATATGATGTCAGATATGCTGAATCTGTATTTGATTGATTGGCACGTGGTGTTGCACCCCCAGACCACAGTGCAAATGAACCGTCGTCGTTTTGACGATTGCGTAATGTATTTATTGCCGTGGTAATTTTGGTTGTGGCATTATCAAATGTTGTTCCCAAAATTTCATTGTTTGGCATTACCGCATACGGTATTGCACGTGAAACAATTTGTTCTGTACATGGATATTCATAATTAGCCAAGTATTCAAACAAAGGCATTATATATGCCGCTGCGCCACGTGATATATATAAACGTCGTGTTGCGTATTCTGGGTACAGGTCGATTGCAAAATCTGATATTTTTGTGATTTCTGAATCAATTAAATCTGATTTGATATATGTGTTAAATGTTGTTGCTGGGCGTACAGATATTGCTGTTGTGCCGCGGCGTGAAATATCAGATGCAGTGGCATTAAATGATACCGTGGCATTACCCAGCGCATTTGTTGCACGTGCAGTAAATGTAAACAGTTTTTCTGCGTTTGTTGCAATCGGTGCGCGTGCTGTTTGGGCAGACGTAATTTCAATGCCATCCGTTGTATCAGACATAACAGATATATCCGCGTTGTCGCCGGTCATGTTGGTGATAACAGTGTTTATATCAAATATATCGCCAGGTGCAACCGCGGTTGGTGCAGATGTTGATATAATAATTGGTGATTGCACCAATGTTTTTGTATCCGCAGAACCAATCGCAGATGTGTTTGCCGCAACCGCGAATATTTGCAATTCGCCATTAAAATATTCTGGTATTTCAAATTGTATATTTGATGGGGTATTTGCGTGTGCGTCAATTATACCAGAATAAAATGCAACCGGGGGCAGGGTGGCACGACCAAATGGATTGTTCACGATTTGTTCAATGGCACCATCGACACCGTAATCGCCACCGCCAGTTTTGGCGTATTCACGTAATATGTTGTATTCAGGTAATAACAATGACAATATTTGAAATGTATCAACCTGTAATGCAGATTTTTGGAAAAAGTGTGCCAAAGGATTTGGAATTTGATATTTTGCGACCTGTAAAATTCCGGTGTTTACCGCAAATATCATCAATTTAGCATCTTTGTTTGTTGTGTATTCAACGTTTAATTTACCGTCAGATACAATATCGGGTGCATTTAATTTTATTTTAATATTTCGTGCAGATGTGTCCGCAGAAAAAGGTGCCACAGCATACGCGTATGGCGTGGTGAAAATATCGCGGCTGTTTATATCGCGGACGAACGAAACGTTTATATATCCAGTGCCTTCAAATCCACTGGGTAATTTAATTTTTTGTACAGATGTTGTAGATGTGCTGGTAAACCATTTGTATGCATAAACTTTATCGCGTTCAATCGTTATCAAACCTGTGCCAGTATATGGGGCGGTTATATTGATTGTTATTTCTTCGCCAGGGATGTATTCTGATTTGTTTAATTTTATGGCTAATTCTGCGTTTGTGTCAGATGACAATGTTTCATTTGTTTGACCGGCAACAAAATATTCAATATTTGCCAATATTCTGTCAGATGAATCTAAAATTTGTAATATGTATGATCCGCCGTTTGTTGTGTTTAATGTCAATTCTGTGCCATTGACAGGAATATTTATTTGTGATTGTGATATTATCTTGTCTTTGGACACAGTTTGGTATTTGTACATATTGTTGTAATCTTTGATTAAACTGGTTTGTTTTTCACGACGTATAATACGCATTGTTAAACCGTCTGTGGCCATTGGTGTTGATGTGTGATCAATAGAAATCAATTTAATATTACGTTTTGCATTGCGATTGATGTATGACAAATCGCTGGTGGCATGCCATCCAATTAAATACTTAGCATTTGATACATTTGTTGTTATGTTGGTTTGAACATTTATACCAGAATTTTGTTCAAATCCACGTATGTTTAATGCCAATTTGTATGTACCATTTGGGATGTTTGTATCAAATTTAATATCAAATTTTGCCGCACCGTTGGTGTCTGTAAATACATCTGGGATGGTGGTGGAAAATGTTTGCGCACGGCGAACAGTGTTTTCTGATAATCCTGTGTCAGATATAAAGTTTGGTGTGAATTTATATTCAGGATATTTATCAAAAGTAAATTCAACTGGGGTCAATGTCGCAGTGGCGCTGATTTTGCGATTCGCGGCCGGGGTGCCAAATAAATTTCGCAAAGAAACATTAGCAGATAAATTATCTGGTGAAATCCATCCGTTATCAGATGCACTGGCAATTTTTGCAGATATTTTCATTGTGTCGGGTGTAAATTCTTGGACATCAAAACTTGTCATGCCCAACATGTCATCTAGTTTATCGTTTGATGTCAAAGAATATAGATATGCAGTCCATCCGCCCAATGCGGCATCGTTGGGGATTTTGTATTGTATGTCAAACATACCGTCAGATGTCAGTGAAAATGTACGTTCCAGTGCCAAGCGTCCGCGTGAATCACGAATTTGCATTTTAACTGGTATCCCGGCCAAAGATTTGAAAGACTTGTTTTTAACAATTCCGCCAACGATTAAATTTTCACCAGGGCGATAAATACCGCGATCTGAAAACACAAATGCGTTCATTGGTACCGCAGTGGTGGAATATGTGCCGTCAATATTAAATTTAGAATATTCAACGCGCTGGTTGTATGCGTTATATGGAATAAAAGATACATCATTGCCACGACGCGCAACAATCGCCACAGGTTCACGCGCGTTTTTATATTCAGACCATGGCAGGTTTGGAATATCCGCACGACCATCAGAATCTGTGCGTCCCATCCATACGGCGTTGCCATTGCGACCTAAAACACTGATTTCAACATCGGATGCCGGGGTGCCAGCCCCCAGGTTTGATATGAATACAACAGATGAACCGTCCATATTTACTTTACGTATTATGCCTAAATCTGTCAGCAATATTAAACGTTTGTCGTTGAATTCAGATGCGCTTTCTGATGTGCCAGTTTGAATAATAAATATACCGGTGTTGTCACCATATGTGCGGTCCAGATAATCACCCAAATCAATCGAAGCATAATTTGCGCGTGTGGCAGATGGATTTACAAATGAAATTTGTTTTTGAAATACCACAGACATATCATAAACCCCAAAATTCCAGGACTTAAATTCCATGGCGTTGGCAAAAACGTTATATGTTTGTGATATTAAATGATTTATTTCAGATGATTTAACTTTATATAAATTTATGTATGCAGTATCTGCACCACCGCGTGCAACAATACCTAATTCGCGGTTGCCGGCCAATGATAGTAATGCACCATCACCAGCAATAGTTACAGATTGTTCAGGATATGGTACACGCAGCACAGTTTTTATACCGTTCTGCATTGTAAAATCATTTGCAGATGTGATGCCTGGGGTTATATCAACGTATATGTATCGTGGTGTTTTTTCTGATACAGAATATGCAAAAGCGTATTGGTATACGCCATTTGGTGCGGTTAAATCTGTGGCAGATAAATTTAATTTTTCAGATTTTGATATTACATCGGATGTTATTTCATCGTTTTTCCATATGTGGGGGGTATTATTTTCACGTTCATCATCATCGCGATATTCTGGTAATAAATATGCGTTGATATGTTGGGACCAATTTGTTCCGTTGTGTGCGGCGGTTGTGGTGTTCAGTAATATCAACTGTTGTGCATTGCCGTCATTGTTTGTGGCCACAACTGTTTCCACAGATGCGATTTTGAATATATTATCCGCAGATTCAACCGTTATATTCGCAGTCAGTTTTTCTGTACGGCCATCGCCGCTGCGTGCAGGTACACGATTCAGTTTTAGACGCATAATTTGTGGGGTGTCGGTTATTTCTGTTGGCGCAGATGTTATGAAAGCGGTGCGGCGAAATTTATCAAACTTTACAGAAAAATCTAATTTTTTATCATCCAGTTTCATAGAAACTTTATCACTAAAATCGGTGGTATCAATTTCGTAATTAAATGATATTACTGCAACACCAATTACAGATTTTTTTGCGTCTGGATTTGTGTACAGATTAAAATTATCGATTGATGCCACAATGTCTGGGATGGTAAAAGATATACGGGTTTTGTCTGGGGTGACATCGTTATTAAATAAATCTGAATCAATTTTTACTGTGAATTTAGTATTCGCAGGCCAGTGTGATTCTGGGGTAAATACCAGTGTGTCATTGCCGCGCATATTCCACGTGCCACGAATAAATGGGGTTATTTTAATTTGTTTTGATAAATCGGCGCTATCAATGTTGGATTTGAACGCAGGGGCATAGTTTCCAGATTTTACAGTATATGCAATTATCACACTGTCGGGATTGGTTATATCACGTGCATTGTTTGGTTCAGGAATACTGTGTGATGTGGCAAAAAACATTGTGTTGTTGTCAGAAAATGTCGCAACGGTTGGGGCATATGCGTTTGCAATCAGTTTGGTTTTATCATTGTTTATCCCAAAAATCCCCCACAATATGCCGGCCACAATTCCCAACAATAACAATATTCCACCAACCCAGATTAAAAATCTGTTTAATGGTGTGTTTTTATTGGATTTGGCGTGTTGTTTGGTGATTCGTTTGGACTGTTGTTTGCGTTGCATATAAAATACCCCTTCCTGTGATGAAATCATATTAGATGCGAAACTATCAAATTACAAGTCAATAATTAAAATTTGCTACGGCTTTTTTTGCTTTTAGGATTTTTATCAAACAAATCGGGGAGCCCCCACCGGGACGAGAGAAGCGTGTATTTGTCCATAAATAACAAAGGAGGCCATCGTGGTATATGGATATATACGTGTGTCGACCGACCACCAGACAACAGAAAACCAAAGGTTTGAAATTCAAAAATTCTGTGAAAAGCAAGAATTGGTTATTGATTGCTGGATAGAAGAAACAATTTCTGCAACCAAAGATTTGAATAAAAGAAAATTGGGGCGTTTAATAAAGCGTATCCAAAAAGATGATTTAATAATTGCGTCCGAGTTGTCACGACTTGGACGTAATTTATTACAAATAATGAGTATCTTGCATCATTGTATGAATATTGGTGCCCGTATATGGACAATAAAAGATAATTATCGTTTGGGGTCTGATATTACCAGCAAAGTATTAGCGTTCGCATTTGGTTTGTCTGCGGAAATTGAAAGAAATTTGATTTCACAACGAACCAAAGAAGCGTTGGCACGTGTCAAGGCCGAAGGCAAGCGTGTCGGTCGTCCCCAGGGCAGTCGAAATGTCAGTAAATTAGAAGGACGTGAAAAATATATCGCCCAGAAATTAGCAGATGGCAGCAAGAAAAATGCGATTGCACGTCGTTTGCACGTTCATCGTGATACTTTGGCAAGGTTTATTGAAGAACGTGGAATCGTTTCAGATAACGCCACAGGCATTAAAATGCAATGCGACCACGTGTCAGAATAAAAAATTCATCTGTACCGTATGGGTTGTCAACAAAACTGGCAGTTATTGATTTATATGAAATGGAGTATTCTATTGATGGCCGTCCACGCATATCGATTGTGTAGTTATTATATATTATGGCGCCGTTATTTGCACGCCCAATGGGCAATCGCAAATTCATTTCGCCACCAACGATTGTGTCTGGAACAGAAATTCCAAATGTCCAGTTACCGATTGTTGCATCAACCCCAAGCGAGGCTGTATATATGTTTGAAAAATTGTTTATCAGTGAATTTTTTGTGATACGTGGTGTGCCAAATGTAACACGGGCGTTTTGTGATAATGTTACACGTCCAATATCAAATTCGTTTGACATACCAATAAATCCAAACCAATCTGGGCCGGCGGTGTCCATAAAACTGTCACCCAGTTCCAGGTCTGTTTCTGTCAAACCCATTTTTATATTTCCAAATTTTGCAATATTTATATCGTCTGGGGCGCGCAATCTGTGAAATCCTTGTCCGGGATTTTTAACAGAAATTATGTTTGAAATATCAGTGTTAAATGCGCGACCGTATTTATCAAAGTATGCGAATTGTGGATTCGCGTTTTTTATATTGTGTGCGATTACACCAGAAACCCGTGCAGGTTGTAATGTTTGCCATGTTCCGTTTTCTAATGGAACCAATGGTGCGCCAACTGGTCTGGTTGCGCGTTCCAAATCCAACATGCCATGACCATATATTGCATCAACGCCGGGGGTGCCTAAATCACGGGCGGTTTCAAATAATAGTTCTGTGATTTCACTGGCCTGCATGTATGGGAACGCTTCGCGAATTACCGCCAGTGCCGCTGATACAATCGGTGCAGCAAAACTGGTGCCGGTGGCAATAGATTTGCCGGTATCTAAATTTGTGCCTGGGGCTGTTATGCACCAGTCGCTGGTTATGCCGCATGCATTACTGTAATCGGCCAAAGATTGCGTTTCACTGTCCCATGCGACGACGTTTATAAAATGTCCATGTAATTCTGGCATAACAACAGGTAATGCAGATAATGCGCTGCTTTGTGAACTGGAATCATTACCAGCCGCCCATACGAATATCGCGTCACGTTCAACAGCGTTTGATAACTGGTTTACAAAATTTTCATCAGTCAGATTTATCAGTTGTTGGCGCGAGTGTAATTCTGTGGCGCGCATAGGGACAGACCAACTGGCGTTATAAATGTTCGCGTCGCTGGCACTGGCGATTGTGTCGCCGATTTCTGAATATGGAATAAAATCCATATTGTATGCAATTTTGTATGATGTTACGGTGGCGTTTGGGGCAATGGGGCCACTGGCAATCGCGGCAACGGCACTGCCGTGCCATGAATCTAATCCGGCATCTAATATTGCAATATTTGTTGTGCGGCCAGTATATCCACGTGCAATAGAATACGCCAATCTTATATCATTATATTGATTAAAGTTTTGTGCGTATTCGTCTGTATTGGTGGCATTTGCCAGTTGTATTGATTCAACGTCACCACCAACCATGTTGTATGATGGCAATGTTGGTTGGACGTATGTTGGAACATCTTGGGGGGGTGGCGGATGTGGTGCTGGTTGATAATCCAATCAGTGCCAATGCACCACCCAATACGGTTGCGCTGGATAATAATGGAATTGTTGCGGCGCCTAAAAAAGATGCACATTTATCTGGGTTGTTTTTGCGGTATTCAGAATTGGTGCAATCATATGCCGTGGTGGGCGTGATTTGCAGTGCCATCACGGATGGTATACAGGTAAATATACATAAAATAGATACCAGTACTTGTTTCATTTTTGTCTATTACATATTAAATACATAAAATGTTTTTGTCAAGTTTTTGTGTAGGAATTTATTATGTGTGAAAATGGCAATTTTTGCTTGATTTTTGTACAGAATTATTCTAATATTCGGCTACACGTTTTTACGTGAAGAACACAGTCATTTGGTTAAAAGTTTCTGTCCGGGTACTAAAATTCGGTTTTTTACCAATGACGAGGATAACAACAGAAAACAAAGGATATAAAAATGGCATTGCCAACATTTTCTATGAAACAGTTGATGGAATCTGGTGTGCATTTTGGGCACCATACACGTCGCTGGAACCCGTTGATGACACCATATGTTTATGGGGTTAAAGATAAAATTCATATTATCAATTTGAATAAAACAGCACCATTGTTGCATCGCGCCTTGGTTGCATTAGAAGCAATCGCAGCGGCGGGTGGTAAAATCTTGTTCGTCGCAACCAAGCACCAGGCCAAAGATATTGTTAAAGATGCAGCAGAACGTTGTGGACAATTTTATGTGAATAACCGCTGGTTGGGTGGTATGTTGACAAACTGGACAACGGTTTCACAATCAATTCGTCGTCTGAAAAAAATGGAATCTGATATTGAAAACGCCGAAAAATTAGGACTGACAAAAAAAGAAGTCGGCGTTATGACCAAAGAAGTTGCAAAATTACGCGACATATTTGGTGGTATATTGGAAATGCATGGTACACCCCAGGCGATGATTGTTATTGATGTACCGCGTGAAATCAATGCTGTGCGTGAAGCAAAAATTTTGGATATCCCAACAATCGCGATTTGCGATACAAATGCAAATCCGGAAATGGTGGATTATCCTGTGCCGGGTAATGATGATGCGGCACGTGCAATCCAATTATATTGCGATTTGTTCGTAGACGCGATTTTGTCTGGTATTGAAAAACGCTTGGGCGGTGCGGCCGGTAAAAAGGTTGAATCTGATATGTCTGATGTCGCCGATGATTTCGAAGCAGATATCAAAGATAAAGAAGCACAACAAAAATCCAAAATGTCCGAAGCACGTGCAGAACGTCGTGGAAAACTGATGGAAAAAGCGGAAAAAGCAGATAAATAATATCTGGGGATATAAATCGGTATTCGGGGTTATACCCGAATACCAAATTCAAATAATAATTTAATGGGGGAAAAAATGGCAGAAGTTACCGCAAAATTGATTCAAGAACTGCGCGAAAAAACGTCCGCGGGGATGATGGATTGTAAAAAAGCGTTGGTTGAAAATAATGGTGATATCGAAGCGGCGGCCGACTGGTTGCGTCAAAAAGGTATTGTCAAGGCGGCATCCAAGGCTGGGCGTGTTGCGGCGTCTGGGTTGGTTACTGTTGTTAAATGCGACAACATGGGATGCGTCGTCGAAGTAAATGCAGAAACAGATTTCGTTGCCAAAAATGATAAATTCCAGAAATTGGTATCTGATATCGCGACCAAGGCGGCAGAATTACAGGGTGATTTCGATGCGACAATGAACGCAGTCAAAGACGATATTGCTGCAACGATTTCTACTATTGGTGAAAATATGAATTTGCGCCGTATTGCCAAGGTAACAGGTGATCATATTTATACCTATATTCACAATGCATTGGTACCAGGTATGGGGCAAATTGGTGTTGTTGTCGCAATCAATGGTGATTCTGACAAAATTGATGAAATTGGTAATAAAGTTGCAATGCATATTGCCGCGAATAAACCTGAATTTATGACAATCGCAGACGTTGATCCTGCGGCGGTTGAACGTGAAAAAAAGGTCTTTATTGAATCTGGGGCAACAGCTGGGAAACCAGAACAAGTTGTTGAAAAAATGGTTCAAGGCCGCATTCACAAATATTATGCAGAAACAGTACTGGAAGAACAGCCGTTCGTCATGGATCCGTCCAAGACTGTTAAACAGGTTGTCGAAGAAGCTGGTGGTAAACTGGCTGGGTTTGCGTATTTTGTTCTGGGCGAAGGTATCCAGAAACGTGAAGACAATCTGGCCGATGAAGTTGCAAAAATGTTGTCATAATGGGCATTTTTGCGTACCGATAAAAATCCGGCCAATGTGCCGGATTTTTTATATATGATATTATATGGCATTATTTTATGGAAAATCGGTATATATAATGGTATTTTTTTATAAGTAAGGGGTTTTGCGTAATGAGAAAATATGTGGTTGATAATATATATGATAATGGGGCATATGCATCTGTTGTTATGCGCAGTAACAGCACTTTTCGTAAACAGTTATTTACGTCAGATTTTGTTGATGGTATGAAGATTGGCGATAAATTGTTGGGATTGGGTAATGATGATAATTTAATGCCTGTGGCGTGGGTATATCGCAATCGTTTGCATTTGGTCATAGAACCAATCAGTGATTACAGAATTCATAACTTTGTCACAGAACAATTTAGTTTGGCAGATGGTATGTATTTTCGATACGCGTTGATGCGTACATTATCGGCACGTGGAATTGCGCCAACTGTGTCTGTAACAAATAATTTACGTATGTTTTTGAATAATAAACAGAATACCAGAAATGGACGGTAATAATCATAAGTGGTGAAAATATGCAAAACGAATTATTAAAAGAGTTAGATGCACGTGGTTTTATAAATCAATCATCAAATTTAGATGGGTTAAATGATGCATTAAATGCTGGGCGTGTTGTTGGTTATTGGGGGACTGACCCAACTGGGGATTCTTTGCATGTGGGGCATTTGGCGTCGTTGATGTTGATGCGGTGGTTTCAAAAATATGGGCACAAGCCAATTTTATTGGTTGGTGGGGCAACTGGGCGTGTTGGTGACCCATCTGGACGTGATAAAGGGCGCCCCATGTTGACTGATGTTCAGATTGAACATAATTGCGCAGGGTTACGTAAATCTATTTCTAAATTTATTAAATTTGGCGATGGGGCGACAGATGCCATAATGGTTGATAATTATGATTGGATGAAGGGCTACAGCCATATGGAATTTTTGCGTGAATATGGTACAGATTTCACGGTGCCGCGCATGTTGTCAATGGAAAGTGTGCGCAGACGTTTGGAAAATGGTATGACGTTTTTGGAATTTAATTATATGACTTTCCAGGCGGTAGATTTTTTAACACTGAATAAAAAATATAATTGCACATTACAATTTTGTGGCGCGGATCAATGGGGCAACAGTGTTATGGGTGTTGAATTGGTGCGAAAAAAATTAGGGCGTGAAGTATTTGTGTTATCAACTGCGTTGATTACGGATTCGCGTGGTGAAAAAATTGGTAAATCTGCTGGAAATGCCGTGTGGGTAAACGAAGATAAAACAACACCATATGAATATTATCAGTATTTTAGAAATACCCCAGATGACTTAGTGGAAAAATTTTTGAAAATATTTACAGAAATTCCATTGGATGAAATTGCGCGTTTGTCGAAATTACAGGGTGCGGAATTAAATTCTGCGAAACGTATCTTGGCATTTGCGGCAACAGAAATTGCGCATGGTCATGCGGCGGCAGTGGCGGCAGAAAGTGCGGCCGATGCATTGTTCGCTGGTGGGGCAAACGCAGAAAATGTTCCGTCGGTGGAAATTGAAATGACTGACAAAATGGGGGTGTTGGATTTCTTGGTTTTGATAAAATTATTTCCATCAAAATCCGAAGCGCGTCGTATGGTTGAACAGGGTGGGGTTCAGATTGATGGTGACAAGGTAACTGATTGGAAATCTGTGGTTGTGCCACGCGATGAAATCATGGTGCAAAAGGGTAAAAAAGTATTTCTAAAAGTTATTTGTAAATGATAAAAACCGGGTCACAAATGACCCGGTTTTTATTGTTGATGGGTTTGCAATTTGTCATGTTTTTGTTAAAATATATTGGAAATGAAAAAAATATTTGCGCTTTTGCTGGTGGGATGTGTATTTGTTACCCAACCTGGGGTTTGTGCCAGTGAATTGGCCAATATTCAGGCGCAGATAAAAAAAACAGAACAGCAAAATAAAAAACTGGACCAACAGGTAAAATCATCCCAGCGTGAAATTGAATCAACAAAAAAACAGTTGGTCAAAGCGGCAGATAAAGTTAGCACATTAGAAGAGCAACGCAGTGCGGTTGCAAAAAAAATTCAAGAATTGGATTCACAACGCGATAAATTAGAGGCGGAATTACAGAAAAACCGGGAACGAATTGCCGATGCTGCGGCAACTATTTTATTCGTTGCATCGCACCCCAGTTTTGATTCTGAAAATATGCGCGATTACGTTTTGACGTCGGCGATATTATCTGGTGCCGCGGACAGTTTTGATTCCGAGATTAAAACAGCCACAGAACAAATTCGCGAATTGGGAGAAATTCGTAAAGAACGTGCCGTCGAAAAAGAAAAGTTAGACAGAACTGCAAAGCGTTATGCAGATGAAAAAAATGAATTAGATAAGTTGTTGCGAACGCGATCTGCACAAAATCAAAAGTTGCGTACACAACAATCAGCATTACAGAAAAAATTGCGTGATTTGTCGGCGCGCGCGAAAACAATATCTGAATTATCAGCCGGCGTGGGGAGTACGGAAATGTCAGGGGATTCGCGTTTTTCTATTCGCAAATTGAACAAGCCTGTGCGTGGGCGTGTCGTTGTGCATTTTGGTGAAAAAACAGCGTTGGGGTTAAAATCAGATGGGTGGCGTATACGTGTACGGGGCAGTGCATTAGTTATGGCACCAGCAGATGGAACTGTAAAATTTGCCGACAAATTCAAAGGATTTGGCCAGGTTGTAATTATGTCACATAAAAATGGATATAATACAGTGATGACTAATCTGGGCGAAATCAATGTTATGTTGGGACAAGAAGTGTTGGCTGGTGAACCAATCGGTCGTATGGATTCTGATAAGCCTGAGATGTATTTAGAGGTGCGGCGTGGCGACAAGGCGGTTGATCCGGCACGTTTGTTCCGCGAAGAAGATTGATATTATTTAGAAAATTGATTTTCCAGATTTATAAAGTTTTGCATCATACGGCGCATAAAGAAAATTTTTTCCATATTGTTATCTGCACTTTTTTGATTTATTGGATTTTTGCGTAAATCGTCGGCTGCTTTGATAAAACGGCGTAACCAAACAACCATGATTCTGTATTTCATAATTTCGCGCAGATTTTCGTTCTTTATTCCCGGCATTGTGTACAGGTTTTTATTATGTAATGTACAGTATGTTTCATATACACGTTTGTATATATCTAGTTCGATTTGTAATGGTGCAAATATGTCACGATAAATGAATTTATAATCCGTTTCAGCGAAATCGATAAATGATATGCGGCTGGTTTTGGGGTCGTATAAAACATTGCCAGAATTTATGTCAGCGTGTGACCATGCCAGACGGGTTTCGTATTCAAATGTTCCAATTATATCACGCAATTTTGCCATTTGGGTTACTTCGGCCCGGGTAAACCATGTTGACATTTTGTTTTCTATGAAATTGTCTAAACGGCTAAATTTTAATTCGTAACGTATTTGGTGCGTTTGAATTTTACCAATCGGTTTTAATTCGTTCATATCAACCAAGAAACTGGCGATACTGTTTATAATTTCAAACTGTTGCCGTTTTGACAGATTATTATATAAATCTGGGGTCAATGGTGTGCCGGGGGCGCGTTCTTCCAGAATTTGAAATTCATCGTCATTGATGTATTTCATTGCAGGTACGTTATACAGTGGATTTTTTATCGCACGAATATCGTCAATAATTTGTTTGGTTTTATGTTGCTTGTTCAACCATGCTTGCTTTGATGAATCATTAAAAGTTGGTAATGGACGTTTTAACACAAATTCATCGCCGTAATAGACAGCGTAAGTTTCACGACCATGATTTTTAAGATTCTTTATATTGCTGTCTGCCATTTTTTACAACATTTTTGATTTGGTCAACAGTTTGATTATTTCGCGTTGTGTACGCAGCATGCATGCACCCATGTATGAATAATAGTCTTTGGAATTGCCGTTCGCAAAAGCAGTAATTGCGGCCTTGTATTTCTGTTTATCGGTTGGATGATTGAACACAATCGGACGATATCCGCCATGAATTAAAACCCAGTTCATAATCAGACGGGCAGTACGCTTGTTAAAATCGTCAAATGGTTGCAGCATTATTAAATCGTAATGTACGTTAAATGCACGATTTAATGTGCATGATTCTGTATTATGCAGTTTGAATACGATGTCGTTCATTTTTGATAATATTTGTGATGAATCAGGCGCATGAACCCGTTGGCCATTTACGCTTATTTCAATAATTTTGGGCGTTGTACGAAATAAGCCACCTTGGATATGTGTATTGGTGCATAATATACTGTGAATTTTGCAAATTTCGGTTATATCTATATCTTTTTTGGGGTTGTTGATGATGTAATCATATGCTTCGCCCAGATTTTTCATAGAATTATAATCCAGATATGGTTGCTGGTCTTTGTTGGGAACGTAAAATAGTGTACGTGGTTCTGTATAAGAAATTTCATGCCGTAACCAATTCAAATTATTCAAACGTTTGACAGTATCGGCACCCGATAACATTTTTGTTATCGTTTCACGATTTTGGTCAACCTGTTTTTTATATTTTTGGGTCTTGGTCATCGGTGTTACCTGCTTATTCTTACTTTATAAATATAACCCTTAAATCAAATTTGTCAATATTTTTTGATAAATTTATGTTTTATGTGTAAAAGGGGCTTGCGGGGCGCATTATTTTGTTTTATGCTTGTTTTAATGTTTTTAATATTGTGACGAAAGGAATTGTAATGCTGAAAAAGTTATTGGTTTTAGTGGCTTTGATGGTGCCGATGGTTGTGTATGGCGCAGATAAATCCAAAGATGATGAACCTGTGGAACATTTAACAGATGAACAAATTTATGAACAGTTGAAAAAATTGGCATTGGTGTTCGAAACCGCGCGCGATAATTTCGTAGAAGAAGCGGACGAGAAAAAAATGTTAGAAGCCGCAATGAACGGTATGTTACAGGCCTTGGATCCGCATTCTTCGTATTTGTCGGCAGATGATTTCAAGGAATTTAATGATAAATCATTGGGTGAATTTGGTGGGTTGGGAATCCA
Source organism: uncultured Alphaproteobacteria bacterium (assembly GCA_944389515.1). Lineage (GTDB taxonomy): Bacteria > Pseudomonadota > Alphaproteobacteria > Rs-D84 > Rs-D84 > Enterousia. Next base: position 70,093 of record CALXMQ010000001.1, read on the forward strand.
GATTACCAGTGATCGTGGCGCAGTACGGGTTATTTCGCCGATTGATGATACACCTGCGGACAAGGCTGGTATCAAGGCAGGGGATTATATCACGCATATTGATGATGAACCAGTGTTTGATTTGACTTTGAATCAGGCGACTAAAAAGATGAAGGGACGGCCGGGAACCAAGGTTAAATTGACTGTTATATCCGAAGGACAAGAACCGCGCACAATTACATTAAAACGTGCAATTATCAAGGTCGAATCTGTAAAATATGAAGAAAAAACAATGGCTGGGATGGAAGATGACGAAGATGCCGATAAAATCGGATATATTCGTATATCTGATTTTGGGGCAACAACAGCCAAAGAGTTAAATAAAGCGCTGGAAAAATTGGAAGACAAGGGCGTAATCGGTTACGTTTTGGATGTACGGAATAATCCAGGGGGGTATTTAACAGCAGCGATTGATGTATCAGATGCATTTTTGGATGCAGGGGAAATTGTTTCTACACGTGGAAAACGTAAAACAGATATAGAACGCAATTTTGCAAAGCCAGGTGATTTGGCCAATGGCAAGCCTGTGGTGGTGTTGATAAATCATGGGTCGGCGTCTGCGTCTGAAATTGTGGCTGGGGCATTACAGGATAATGGACGTGCGTTGGTTATGGGGTCGCAATCATTTGGCAAGGGCAGTGTTCAACAGCAAAAACCATTGGGGGATGGTACCGCGATTCATATTACGATTGCGCGTTATTATACACCGTCTGGGCGTTCAATTCAAAACGAGGGGATTACCCCGGATATAGAAGTCTTGCAAAGCAAGGTAGAAGTTTTGGAACGTCGTGAAAGCCTGTATTCCGAAGCGTCGTTCAAAAACGCATTGAAAAATGAAGAGGCTGATAAGAAAAATAAAGATAAATCTGATGACGAAGATACAGAATTGACAGATGCAGAAAAAGATGCGCTGGATTATCAATTACAGCGCGCAATGGATATGGTTCGTGCAATGTCAAAATTACAGGCGCGTGCCGAATTGGTTCCGGCCACAGATGCAGATATGCCGATTGCCATGGAAATTGATGGTGATGCGGATGATACAAAATCTGATGATGATAAATCTGATAAAAAATAAAAATCGGGACATTTGTCCCGATTTTTATTTTGTCAATGTTTTATAAATCTTGCCTTGTGACAAATTTAGGGGTATGATATAGCCCGTACGAATTTTTTTAAGGGAATAAAGAAATGGCAAATTTAATTGTAGATGGTAACTGGGCGGCGGCAGACGTCGCGTACAGATGTGTTGATTTTGCGGCAATTTATCCAATTACCCCCAGCAGTACAATGGGTGAATTGGCAGACGAGTGGTCGTTTCAACATAAGAAAAATATTTGGGGTGCAATACCACAAATAATTGAAATGCAATCCGAAGGTGGCGCCGCCGGCGCAATGCATGGCGCATTACAAATGGGTTCTTTGGCAACAACGTTTACTGCGTCTCAGGGATTGTTGTTGATGATACCTAATATGTATAAAATCGCAGGCGAACAGACGCCGTTTGTTATGCATGTTGCTGCACGTGCGTTGGCAACACATGCGTTGTCTATATTTGGTGATCACAGTGATGTTATGTCTGTGCGGTCAACAGGATTTGCGTTGTTGTCCAGTCACAATGTTCAACAGGCACACGATTTGGCCGCTGTTGCACATGCGGCAACGTTGCGTGCACGTGTACCTTTCTTGCATTTCTTTGATGGTTTTCGTACCAGTCACGAAGAATCGCGATTAGAACGTATTGATGATGAAGTATTACATCAAATGTTGCCTGATGATTTAATTTTGGCAAATCGTGCGCGTGGTATGACACCAGATAATCCGACGATTCGTGGAACAGCACAAAATCCAGATGTGTTTTTCCAGGGACGCGAAGCGGCAAATCCGCTGTATGCGAACACACCAGAAATTGTTCAACAATGCATGGATGAATTTGCGCAACTGACCGGACGTGCGTATCATTTGGTGGATTATGTCGGTGACCCAAATGCAGAAAATGTTATTGTCGCGATGGGCAGTGCGTGTGAAACAATCGAAGAAACAATGTCGCATTTGCCAGCAGGTTTGGGATTGGTTAAGGTACATTTATTCCGGCCATTTCCACGTGATGCATTTTTAGCGGCATTGCCAAAGTCTGTGAAACGTATCGCTGTTTTGGACAGATGCAAAGAACCCGGCAGTTTGGGCGAACCATTGTATCAAGATGTCAAGACTGTTGTTGGTGATACGGCGGCGGTATTTGGCGGTCGTTATGGGTTGGGATCAAAAGAATTCAAGCCACGCGATGTCAAGGCTGTGTATGAAAACCTGATGCGTGGAACATTACATCATAACTTTACTGTTGGTATCGAAGATGATTTAACAGGATTATCGTTGAAAACAGATGCGGCGTTTTCTGTTCAAGATGATAATTTCAAAACGGCAATTTTGTATGGTATCGGTTCTGATGGTACGGTTGGCGCGGTTAAAAATATTGTAAAGATTGTTGGTGAAAATTCTGATTTGTATCCGCAATCGTACGCGGTGTATGATTCTAAAAAATCTGGTGGTTTGACTGCGTCGCATATCAGATTTTCTGACAAGCCGATTAAAAGCCAATATTTAATCGAAGTTGCAGATTTTATCAGTGTTTCAAACTTTATGATTGCGCAACGTTTTGATGTGTTCCGTGGATTGCGACCGGGTGGGACTGTTATGATAAATACGTCCATGGCGCCAGATGTGGCATTTGCAAATTTGCCACGTGAAACCCAAGAACATTTAATGCGAATTCGGGCGCGTGTGTTCTTTTTGAACGCCAATGCCGCAGCGGCAGAATTAGGTCTGGGGAACAGAATCAATACATTTATAATGTTGAATTTCTTTAATTTAACACATGTTATTGATCCAGATGTCGCAGCGCAAAGTGCCAAAGTTGCAATAGAAAAAACATATAAAAAGAAGGGTATGGATATTGTCCAGGCCAACTGGGCTGCGGTGGACAAGGCGGCTGATTATTTACACGAATACGTATTGCCGTCTTCGGTATCAAATTTTGCACCTGATTTTGTGCCGGCCATGACGTCAGCGGCCCCATCAGAAATTGCCGGGACATTGGGTGAAATGGCGGCACAACGTGGTGACGAAATTCCTGTGTCGCGTTTCCGTGTTGATGGCAAATTCGGTGCAGGTCAATATCCTGTTGGTACGGCAAAATATGAAAAACGCGCAATTTCAGAACGTGTTGCAACGGTTGATTTAGAAAAATGTATTCAATGTGGAAAATGTTCAGCACTGTGTCCGCATGCGGCGATTCGTATCAAGGCAATGACTGCGGATGAAGCAGAACGCGCACGGGCAAATGGGGTTATTGTTGTACCAATGAAAACGCCTGAATTGGGGCCAGATATGTATTTCACATTAAATATTTCCCCAGCAGATTGCACAGGGTGCAATGTTTGTGTGAAAAATTGTCCGGTACATGCGTTGTCTATGATGGCATTGGCGGATTCTGGGGAACAACAAAAACGTTTTGATGCAGCACAAAAAATCCCAGATATTCCGCGCGAAAAATTAAACCTGAATATTCCAAAACATGTGGAATTATTGCCGCATTATTTCGAATTCCCAGGTGCGTGTGCAGGTTGTGGTGAAACACCGTATATCAAAATGATGTCGCATTTATTTGGTGACCGTATGATTGTCGCAAATGCAACAGGTTGTTCATCAATATATGGTGGAAATTTGCCAACAACGCCATGGACCGCAGATGCAAATGGTCGTGGGCCGGCGTGGTCTAATTCTTTATTCGAGGATAATGCGGAATATGGTTTGGGTATGCGTATCGCGTTAAACCAGAAACGTGAAACGTTAAAAGGCTTGTTATTCGAATTGAATATTCCAAATGTCGAAGAAATGTTTGCAGAACGCGACCCAGATAAACAGCGCGAAATTGAAACGAAATTACGTGCGGTGTTGGAAAAAATCGATTCGCCACGTGCAGCGTTGGCGCGCAGTTTAGTTGGTGAAATCGTTGACAAATCTGTATGGATTGTTGGTGGTGATGGTTGGGCATATGACATCGGATATGGTGGATTGGATCATGTGTTGCACAGTGGCGAAAATGTGAACATTTTGGTTCTGGATACCGAAGGGTATTCAAACACTGGTGGGCAACAGTCCAAAGCCACGCCGTTTGGCGCCAGTATGAAATTTGCCATCGGTGGTAAAGAACATGCCAAAAAAGATTTAGGTATGATTGCCATGATGTCTGGGGCATATGTTGCGCAAATTGCGTTGGGTGCAAATCAGGCCCAGGCAATACGTGCATTTCGTGAAGCGGCGGCGTTCCCAGGACCATCAATTATATTGGCGTATGCGCCATGTATTGCGCATGGGTTCCAATTACAAAATGGTCCAGAACACCAGACCCAGTTGGTATCTACAGGCGCATGGCCGTTATATCGATTTGATCCATCGTTGATTTTGGATGGGCACAGTCCGTTGACAATGGATTCAAATGCAGATGAAACCACGCCTTTGGAAGATTTCTTGAAAACAGAAAGTCGTTTTGGTGCGGCACGTGCGGCAAATCCGCATTTTGACCGATTGGTTGCCGAAGCCAAGGAAAACAATCATTATCGCAGCGAATTGAAAAAATATATTGCGCATTTTGCGATGATGAATTCGCCACAGGTTAAAGAAAACGGAGAAGGATAAAAACGGGGCGTGTGCCCCGTTTTGATTTAATACCATTAGTGTGTATAAGTAATAATTTACTTTTTTGTTGCTTATGTTGTGATGTTTATTGTACATTTGGGGTATGAAAAAATTATTTCTGATTTTGTTGATTTCTTTGACGGCGTGTACTTTTCAAACCAAGCATCGTGGATATGTTTTTCCGCCTGATTTGGATGCAACGGTGGCGAATATCAAAACAACAACCCAGTTGACAAATGAAATCGGTTCGCCCCAGGTGAAAACTATATATGGCGACACGGTTTGGATTTATTATGGCGCAGATGAAAATTATCGTGGGCCGTTGCCGTTGAAGTATGATAATCAAACTGTTTTATTGGCGTGGGTTGATGGTAATCGGGTTACTGATATTAAAATTTTATATGACGATGATTTACCAGATATTATTATTTCCGAAGATGAAACAGAAATCCCAGCGGCGATTGAATTAAACGCGTTACAAGAATTGTTTAATAATGTTGGGCGCTTTTCACCTGCGGGGTTGGGGCAATAGTAAAAAGGTATTTGCAAAGATTGTCAAAAACGTGTAAAATAAAAACAAAAGAGAATTAGGAAATGAAACGAATTTTATTTTCTTTGTTTGTTGTAAATTTTGCGTTTTTTGGTGCGGCAATGGCGGCGGATAAATTTACGTCTTGTGGGCCGGGGTATGTATTGGTGGAACACAGTGATATTGACGGCATTGATGCAGCAGAATGTCAAAAACTGTGGTGCCGTGATTTAGAAACGGGTAAAACAATGGGCAGTGGCGACCGTGCCAATAATGGGTATAAAACAACGTCTTATCCGATGGAATTATGCGATGCAGATGGTAACTGTGTCGAATGTTTTGGCGATCGTAAATGGTGCAGTGGCCAACCCGAAGGATATTGGAACCCAGAATATGGTGCATATACGTATGGTGGGGATGATAATGCCACATATACGTCGTATCAACGTGGCAGTTGTTTTGCATGGAATTTAGAAAAACCTGATTGTCCGGATGGTCAAACCGCGATTTTGCAAGATGGGCAATGGACTTGTGCGGTGTCAACAGGAACCACAACAGGCAGTCGTGAATCCAGTATTCGCAGAACGTCTGGTTCATTACGACGCCCAATTCGTTAAATGGATTATATGCCCCAAATGGGGCATATTTATTTTTTGCGTCAATAATTTGTTTTTCACGTTTTTTGTGCTATAATATATGGGACTGAGAGAATGGCAACTGTAAAAGGTATCCAGATTATGCCAAGTAAAAAATTAGATTTTAAGACAGGACAATATGTTGTCTATCCAACCCAGGGTGTGGGAAAACTTGTTCGGGTAGAAGAGCAGGTTATTGGTGGACAAAAAATTAAAATGTTGGTTATTGATTTTGAACGTAATCATATGACGTTACGTGTGCCGGTTGAACGTGCAGAAATTTCAGGTCTGCGGCCATTGACATCAATTAAAAAGATGGACGAAGCAATCGCATCTGCCAAGGGCAAGGCCGGCGCGAAACGTATGATTTGGGCGCGTCGTGCCGCACAATACGAAGATAATATAAATTCAGGCGATCCGATGAAATTGGCCGAAGTTGTGCGTGATTTGCAACGACGCAATCCAACAGATACAATGACTTTTTCTGCGCGTCAATTATATTTGCGGGCATTGGAACGTATGGCCCAAGAATTTGCGGTGTTGCATAAAATTGATATTGATGCCGCGTCTGAAAAGATAGAAGATATATTGGGCGTACCAAAGGAAATTGATTTGAACGCCGTTGATATAGATGACGACGATGAAGAACCAGATGATGAAGAATAAAAAAATCCCACAATCGTGGGATTTTTAATAATTGCAATCTTCTTCGAAAACAAATTCACCTTCGGGAATTTCGATAGTTCTGTTGTAAACGATATAGCATCCAGACAGTGTTGGATTGTCATATTCGCATTTGACGGTGTATTCACCTGCATTAAGTGAACCTGTATAGTTTGGACATTTGTTACAACTGATTGGATATTTGTTCTTGTCAAGCATGCCGTTGTAATATCCCTGGTCTGTGTCACATCTGTTTTTTCTGATGCATTCGCCTTCTACGCATGCAATTTGTTGCTTTAATCCGGGTTTGCCGGGAACATCGGTTCCGGTACCTGTTTGAAAGCCCGGACAATCGCGGTGTGTACTGCATGAATTATCAAAATTACAGACACCCACACTGAAACTGTTTCTGCATCCGCGTACAGAAACTGTTTCATATTCCAGGGTATATCCACTGGCACATAGTTCACAGCTGTCCACTTCGTCCATTATCCCGTAGACATCGGAATGTATACGCCATGTGGAACCACGGGCGCAACCGTTTCTGTTTGTAAAACTGACATCCGGATAGCCCGTATCGTAACATTGGACGGTTGCCATACTGCTGGGGGTACATGCATAATAATTCAATGCATTTGAACAATTGGCATCAATAAATGTTCCTGCGATTGTACGTTTATATCCCCATGCGCATTGTGCGCATTCGCGGTATGCAATCACCGGATTGTTCGCGGTTGGACCATAGCATGTCTTGCTGACCTGGGGTACTACAGATGTTCCAGATACTGTTTTTGCACAATTTTCTGGTACTGTTGGGCCATTGACATTACCGGAATAATTGGTGCATCCGGGTTGGATTGTGCAATATGAACTGGATGCGCCCAGTGTCGGGGCAGTTGGTAAAAAGATTAAATATGCAATTATGGTGCATAAAGACCCCAGTTGTGTTATTTTTGAGTATGTAAAAAAAGCTGATTTCTGCATGTTTTTGTCCCTACGTTTTGCCGAAGATAAACGGTCGGTAAAAAACGTCAAAAATGATATTGACGTGTGGGCGGATTTTGGGGTAAAATAGATATAAATAAATGCCGAAAATAAACCACCGATTAAAATCGGTGTTTTTATTTTTGAAAAAATCCCTATTTTCTGCATTTTTTATTCCCTTTATTTTGCCGAAAACAAACGGTGGTTTAATACTGTGTGGTGTATATGGTAATAATGCATTCGGAGATTGCACAGGACCAACCAGTTGCGCACTTTTTACTGGTGGTACAGCGGACGGAAATACGGAGAATTGTGCGCTGCGAACGAATTCATCAGAAACAGCATTGGTTAGTGAAGTTGGAGAAGTATGTTATGGAAATAATACTTCCACGCCAGTTTTAAAAATTGAAGAATGTATCCGTTGTACATGGGGATATGAAAAACAGGATTCTGGGCAAATAATAAGCACAAAATGTGGACTTTTTAATGTTCAGGCATGTGTAAAAAAACAAATGGCCGAAGTGCAATGTGACTTTGTTTACACATATGCTGAATCTTTTTCTAATCAAAACGGTTGTGCCGATGGGGACTTTGAGTACTTTTACACGGAAGAGCATGGTTATTTGGGACCGGTGGAACATTGTCGGACATGTCAATCTGGGTATAAAAAAAAGACGATATCTGTAGACGTAGAAGGGTGCAGCAATGGGCCGTATGAGATTGATGTATGCACAGAAGAATGCAGTAGGGCATCAGATTGTCCAGGATATGTGACAGCCCAAGGAACACCTGTTACAGGTAAGCCAGGATTATTAAAGCAAATACTATGCAAAGATATCAATGAAGATGGCGCCAAAGAGTGTACATGGAAGTATAGATGCGATTCAGAGGAAGGATATTATAATGGTATGATAACTACAAATTATGGACCAACAAGTTGTAATAAATGTCCATTGTATCAGGGAAAATATGGCGAGGGGTTTATTAGACGAAGTAGCCAGGATGAAACCATAAATGGGTGTTTTATTTCAAGTAATGCAACCATATCGGCAACAGAAGGAACGATTGAATTTGATCAGCATTGCTATTATTAAAATAAAAATCCCACGATTGTGGGATTTTTACATTACAAAATCTTCACCCAGATATACTTTTTTTACCATTTCATCTTGGACAATTTCTGGGGTTGTGCCGTGTTTCAAGATTTTCCCGTCATGTAAAACGTAACTGCGGTCAGTGATGCCCAATGTTTCACGTACATTGTGGTCGGTTATTATAACGCCCAAACCACGATTTTTTAATTGTGACACCAAATCACGTATTTCATTTACAGCAATCGGGTCAATCCCGGCAAAAGGTTCGTCCAATAAAATAAATTTAGGGTCGTTTGCCAATGCGCGTGCAATTTCAACACGGCGGCGTTCGCCACCTGATAACGCGGTTGCAGGACTGCGGCGCAGGGCGGTGATAGAAAATTCATCTAATAATGCGTCTAATTTTTTCTGGCGTTTTTTCTTGCTGGGTTCGACAACTTCTAAGATTGCCATTATATTTTGTTCAACCGTCAGACCGCGAAAAACACTGTTTTCTTGGGGCAAATAACCAATGTGCAGACGCGCACGTTGGTAAAATGGTAAATGAGTGATATCTTGGGAATTCAGGAATATTTGACCGGCGGTCGCACTAAGTTGTCCGGTTATGCAATAAAACGCAGTTGTTTTTCCGGCACCGTTTGGCCCCAACAGACCGACCGATTCGCCCTGGTGCGCTTCCATCGATATGTCACGGATAACCATACGTTTGCCGTATGATTTAGACAAGTGTTCAACACGTAATACAGATTGCTTCATAATTTTATCACCAATTCATCTGTTCTGATTTTGTCGCCATTACTGGAATCAACGTGGACGTTGTCCAATAATGTTATTGTTTTACTGATGCGGTCATAACGACCAGCGTTCGCAGTTATATTATCTGTGACAGGTATGCCGTTTTTATCGCGTGTTATGGTTCCGGATACATCGTCCAATAAAATTATTGTTGGTTCATCGTATTCTTGGCGGCCACTGCGCGCATGAATTTGAAATGGGGCGCCGTTTTCATCGGTGCCAGAAAATGACGCGTTGGACATTTTGAATTGGTTGCTGACAATATCTGTCATGTTGATTGCAGATATTGGTGTCCATAATAACTGGCGCGTGAACAGTGAACCAGCAATCAACGCCGCAACCATAACCAATCCCCAACCTGTAAAGAAAAATTGCCACAGACGTTTCAAGCGTCTGTGTTTAGAAAATATAATAAAACTGCGTTTGTCACCTTGCACGGTGTACAGTGTAGCGCGAAGAGAATCAAAAAGCAATTTTTATATTTATTCCGATATTTTTTTATGCTATAATTCATCCCAAGAGAGATGAAAAAATTTTTACTGTTTTTTATCGGTGGTGTATTCTGTCTGGCCAATGGCGGGGCAGGTGCGGTGACTATCAATAAAGCGGCGCCCGTCGCGGCGGTTGAATCGTCGGCATCGTCAACAGCAACCAGTTTGGTTCCAACAGTGTTGGGAATTATTAGTAATGTACAACAGTTGAGTGCACGGCAAAAACAACTGACGGCGGAATGTGTCCCCAGTTCCCAAGAAATAACATTTGTAAATAATATTGTTAAAGAGTGGGCAAAAACCGGCGCAATGAGTGCAGATGAAGTGCAAACAAGATTGGGGCGGCAACGTTGTGATACACCAACAGGTGGGTACAGCAGTTCGGTGGAAATTGCCGCTGGGACAGATATGGATGAAATGATTTGTTATGATTATTTCGCTGGTGATGGAAATACAGGCATGGTATGGGAAAATTTCCCAATGGTCGGTGTGGCAACGTATTGTTCTGATGGTTCGCCGGCGTCAATGTGTTCTGATAAAAACAGGGTTACAGTTTCTAATATATATGATGTTTTTAATTTGGTCGATTTTACAGAGGCGGATTATTCTGCGTCTGAATTGACAATGGCGGCAAAATTGATGTCTAAGATTGAATCTTGTTCTTATTCCAGACTAAGTGCGAAAAAACGCGAAATGTGGGGCGAATTTTTAACGGATACAATAAATTCATTGGGTGAACCAACAAATACGGGTGCAATTATGCAATCTGTGGGCAGTTTAACCAGTGGTGGCGGTTTGGGAACTATTGGTTCGTTGGCTGCACAATTTATAGGCGGATAAAATACGGGGACTTTTTCGCTTTACTCATATGGTAAAAAATCGTATAATGTAATGGATTATAAAAAGGGATTTTTTATGAAAAATAAATCTTTACCGTCCATGTTTGTTATTAGTCGTGTATTGGCGTTGGCGTCTGTGGTCGCGTTGGCGGCATGCGCAGGCAGTGGTAATAACGATGAATATGCCACCGCTGCAACACCGACGGTTGATTATGTGGAAAGTTTGGATGTTTATTCTGCACCACACCAAGATTCCTTTTTGAATCAGTTGGCGATGAATTATCGTTCTTATGCGATTTATAATGCGCGTACCAGTGGATATCCAGATATGGGTGAATATTTTGCACAAAAGGCTGTGGCCGCATTCAGTGGTGAATTGCCGTTCCCAGAAACACTGGAAAATTGGCCAGTCGCAGGTGAACAAGAATCTTTTGAATTGTATACTGCATATAACGAATTGTTAGACCAGTTGAAAAATGATGCCAGTATGACAAATCCAGAATTAGCAGCCGAAGCCCAGGCAAAATATGATTGCTGGGTGTCTGCGGCCGCCAGTGGCCAGGTGGGAACCGCAAATGAATGTCGTGACAGATATTATAAAACAATGACGGCATTGCGTGATTGTGCCGGTGGTAAAATTGTTAAAACCAGTGTAACCGAAACGACACAAACAACGGTTACAACCAATGGTGACACAATGGTTGCTGTTGAACGCAGTTCTGGTACATCGGCGCCACAGCAAAAATATTATCCGGATACACGTAATATGTCTGCGATGAACGGTACAGGCAAGGCACGCGAAGGTGTTATTATTGTAAATAATGTCAACGTGCCAGAACATTTGATAAATCCGGTACCTGTTCAGCCGATGGTATTTAATCAAAATATTTATGGTGGTGATAAAACCATCAGTGACAGCAATAATGTAAACGACAGCAGTGTTCGCGAATGTTCACATGATGGTGATGTAAATTGTGTGCCTGCGGATAATCAGGCTGCGCCTGTGGCAAATCAAGAAATTCCACAAATCAGTGATGAATTGGTTACACGTGAAGAATTTATCAATATGATGATGGCAATGCGTGCGGAATTGGCGGCAATCAATGCGCGTCTGGATAAAATTCAGGCCACGCCATCCACAGAAAAAACATATGAAAAAACATTTATAAAGGTTCAGCAAATTCCATTGGAACCAAAACAACATGTTATGGAAGAAGTCTTTGAAATCATGTTCGATTTTGACAAGGCTACAATTAAACCAGAATACGAGGCTGTTATTAAACAGTTGGCCACAGCAACCCAAGATAGCAAGAATATCAAGGTTTCTGTTATCGGACATACGGATACAATGGGAACAAATGATTATAATTATGCATTGGGTGGGCGTCGTGCCGAAGCCGTTCAAAAAATGCTGATTAAATATGGTATACCGGCCAGCCAGATTGTCGCTGTTTCTGCGGGTGAAGAAGATTTGGCGGTTCAAACGGGCGATGGTGTTGCAAATGCTGCAAATCGTCGTGTTCAGGTAATTAAAGAAGTACATTATACCGAAGAACCGGGCAAGCAAGTCCAAGTTCCGATTGCCGTGGTTGAAGAATATGTAACGCCTGAACAGGCCGGGGTATGTGGGATGTATGGTTGCGCCCAGTAAAAATTAAATTAGTTGATATATAAAATACTTGACAAAAAACAAATATTAGTATATATTGACTTTCGTCAGAGAGATGTTGTAAAGAGGCATTGAAAATGACAGATAATACAAATAAGTTTGGTAAAGGCGCCAAAAAGTTAGAATTGAAAAAAGGAACCGCACATATATTTGATTTGGCGGCGGCATTGGGGGCGCGCGGTGTTGGTGTTGTTCATAATGCAGAACAAAATCAAAAATAAAATTATAAAAACGTTTGAATTCCGGGGGATTGATTGTCCCCCGGAATTTTTTATTGTTACGCCGTAATGCCCCGGGCGTAAGCCCCAGGAATTCAGACAACCCAAATCCAGTACTAAACAATAATAACAATGCTGTTATTATTCGCACTGCTTGGTTATATTCACCAAACGGGAACAATTTTGTAAAAACAATGTTACGATTGGGCGCGGAACGTGAATCAATAAATGTTTTGTTCTAAGATAAATGTACGCATTTTTTGAAAAAACATATTTTAGACACGACTGTATTTGGGCTGATGGATATTTTGTATCAACGGCAGTGATAGATGAAATGATAATCAAAAAAATATATTGAACAACAGGGGCAAAAAGATTTTGGACGACAGAACGTCGTGTGGCAGCCAATACCCCATGCGTAAGCCACATGTATTATTTATTTTGTGGACATAATATATCGTGAATTTTTGTATATGAAAAATTTTTTCTGGTTGATATGCCAATGAAATTTTTGGGATTGGTGCATTTGTGTTTTTTTTGTATATAATTTTTTGGATTTTCACCGGGGGGTACGGATAATAATTTATATGGTATTGGGGTAATCGCAATCAGTACAATTATTAAAATGCCATATTTGCTGAACATTGGTTTTATTGCTGTTTCAATCAATTCTGGATTTGTATCAGCTTGTTCTGTTTTTAACCCTTGCATTATATCGTATGGCGCGCTAACATAAAAAATGTCAGTGGGTGTTCCACTGATGGGCTTAAGAACCCTTTGATCGCGTCTGTAAGGACGTAAAACAAGTCCAACCTGTTGTATGGTTGGAGTGTGGTGAATATATTGAATAAGCCACGCAATTCGATCAATTGTTCTTAAACTCCAACCACCTGAATATTCCGGTGGTTTTCTTTTATTCAAAAACAAAAGAAAAGGAGATAAGAATATGAAAAAATATTTAATAATCGCCGGTGTCACAATCGGGGGGATGGCAGCAATTCCGGCATATGCAGTCACAAAATGTGTGCCGTTGGGTGGTGAAATAAAATATGGGGCATGTGAAAATCATACCATGATTAGTTTTGGCACAGCAGGCAGCGCAGATTGGTCTGCAACATGCGAGATAGGAACAGAAACAGTTGATTTATCAGGCGTTGCTGTGTGTGCCCAAGATAAGGGTGGCTTAAACGGTACGGCGCTGGACACGATTAGTGTATCTACAACAGAAACAGATAACAAATATTGTTGGTGCAAAATGACAAGTCCGGCGGTGTCACAATGGATCAATGTTGCGTATGGATCTACGTTGAGTAGTACTGGGTGTACACGTGGCTGTGCCGTAAATTGTGCTGATTTTTTGACCAATTCATCTGTATATACAGCAATGTTTTCAAACCTTTCTGATTGATGGAGATTATAATGAAAAGAATATTGATTTTGTTTACGTTATGTTTTCCTGGGGTGGCGATGGCGTTGGATAGTGGCGTTGTTGTTGTACCACCGATACAAATAATGAAAACACCGTCTACATCTTGTCCGGATAATTATATCGCAATAGAAGAAGAATATATGACAATATCAAATGGGACTGTATGTTCGACAGGATATGTGTCCGCCGGGGTGGCGGTAAGTTGTCTGATTAGTGACCCAGGTGGTTCATGCATAATGTATGCGCCGGCAAATGTTACGTATACTGATAAAACAGGTTCGTATGTGTATACCGAGGCATGTCCAATGACGGATTCGGGTCTGGTTGTTGTTCCAGGTCGTCCCGTGCGGCCAATAGAATAGTTTTTATGTATTTATTGTTTTGTGTTGATTATAAAATCCCCCTATGTGGGGATTTTTAACCCTTGCATTATATTGTATGGCGCGCTAACATAAAAAATGTCGGTGGGTGTTCCACTGATGGGGTGTCGAAACCCTGATACCAGCGTCGTTATAAGATATGGCGCATAAATGCGCTGTTTTTGTTGCGACGGTAAATAAAACTCCTGATTTATTTGGTCAGGAGGGTCACGAATATCAAATAAGTGACACAATTCTGGTAATTGTTTCGAACCTCCTGACCACCAAAGAATTTGGTGGTTTCTTTTAACCAAGAAATAAACAGGAGTTTTGATATGAGAAAACATTTAATAATCGCCGGTATAATTTGTTCTGTGACAATGCCATCGGCATATGCAATATCTGTGACGCCAGTTGGGGGGACTGGGGTTACAAAGTGTGTGAAATTAAATACATCAACCAGTTGTACTTCACTAAGTACGAATAATAATAGCAGTAATTGGAAGGCAACGTGCAAAACTGGGACAACGGCTGTTCCTGTCCAGGGTGTTGCGGTTTGCGCCAGTACCAGTGCTGCACAATTTTCAACGCAAACAGAATTGACTGTGTCCAATACAGATTCACAAAATAAACAATGTTGGTGCAAAATGACAAGTCCGGCGGTGTCAGATTGGGTTAAACCAGGTGGTCCTAATGGATTTACAACTGCATTAGATTGTCGGTATGCGTGTTCTAACTCTTGTGCAGGTGCGATAGAGAATTCATCCGGTGATAAATTTATTATCGCAATGTTTGGAACGTTGTCGGATTAAAAAAGGGGGGCGCAGATGAAAAAATGTATATTTTTTATTTGCTTTTTAATGCCAATCGGTGCATTTGCGTCGACATTGTCAACGTCATGTCCGTCGGGGTATGTTGCAATCAAGGAAGCATATTTGTCCATTACATCGGGGGATTGTCCGTCAGGCAGCACAGCAGCAGGTGAAACAGATTCTTGTTTGCTGGCATCCCCAGGTGGGTCGTGTATAATGTATGCACCGGTAAATGTTACGTATACTGATGACACAGGTTCATATGTTTTTACAGAACCATGTCCGATGACCGATATAGGGGTTGTCCCAGTTCAATAAAAATCCCCCATGTGGGGGATTTTTATTTTTTGGCAGACCAAAATAACGACCACAACCATCCAATACCAGTCCAACCGAAAATCCAACTGGCCAGACGAACAAGAATCATATCTTGTTTGTTTTTGCCGGTTTGGCGTGCCAGCCATGCCGGCGTCAAAATGATTGTAAAAACAATCATGATGGCGACAGCGTATTTAATGACTAAATGACTAATAAAATATCAGTTGGTGTAATCATTATTTATGTTCTTTATATGCCATATTTTGCGTTATCGCCCAGTTCTTCTTGGATACGTAATAACTGGTTATATTTTGCCATGCGGTCTGTGCGTGACATTGAACCAGTTTTGATTTGTCCTGCGTTGGTGGCAACGGCCAAATCTGCGATTGTTGTATCTTCGGTTTCACCACTGCGATGTGAAATGACAACGCCGTATTTTGCGTCTTGGGCCATTTTGATTGCGCGCAGGGTTTCAGTCAAACTGCCGATTTGATTTACTTTTATCAATATAGCGTTTGCAACGCCGGCGTCAATACCTTTTTTTAGACGTGTTGGGTTGGTTACAAATAAATCGTCGCCAACCAGTTGGCATTTTTCACCAATTTTTTCAGTCAATTTTTTCCAATTTTCCCAATCTTCTTCGGCCAAGGCGTCTTCGATAGAAATAATCGGGTATTTAGAAATTAAATCGGAATAGAATTCTATCATTTCATCAGCAGAATATTCGTGGCCTTCGAATTTATAAATGCCGTCGGAATAGAATTCAGATGATGCAACATCCAGACCGATTGATACATCGGCGCCTGGTTTATATCCAGCCGCATTTATTGCCGCGATAATTGTGTCCAGTGCCTGGGCGCAAGAGTGAAAGTTTGGTGCAAAACCACCTTCGTCACCGACATTTGTGGAATTACCGTCATGTTTCAAAATTGATTTCAAGTGATGGAATATTTCAGAACCCATACGGATTGCGTCTGATTCTGATTTGGCGCCGTTGGGGATAATCATGAATTCTTGGGCGTCCAAACCATTATCTGCGTGTGCGCCACCGTTGATGATGTTCATCATGGGGCGTGGTAATACACACGGGTTTGTATTGCCGTATATTTCTGCAATATATTTATATAATGGGATATTTTTTGCATGCGCCACCGCATGTGCCGCCGCCATTGATACCGCCAAGATAGCATTGGCACCTAATTTAGCTTTATTTGATGTGCCATCCAGTGCAATCATTTTTTCATCCAGT
Source organism: uncultured Alphaproteobacteria bacterium (assembly GCA_944389515.1). GTDB lineage: Bacteria > Pseudomonadota > Alphaproteobacteria > Rs-D84 > Rs-D84 > Enterousia. Next base: position 86,914 of record CALXMQ010000001.1, read on the forward strand.
TCTGTTTGATTTGATGCGTCCATATTTATTATGGCAGGTGCGATAATTTCATTTACATTTTTTACTGCGGTCAAAACACCTTTGCCCATATATGCGGCGCCACCGTCACGCAATTCTAATGCTTCGAACGAACCGGTTGATGCGCCAGATGGCACCGCGGCACGTCCCATTGCGCCACCGTCCAGTATAACATCGCATTCAATGGTTGGGTTACCACGGCTGTCCATAATTTGACGTGCGTGAACTTTTTTAATAGAAAACATACTTTTTTCTCCTTGATCCTAAAAATATAATTATTTTATGCACTTCCGTCTTGTGTTAAATGACGAATTGTGTAATAATATAATCATAAAATTGGTTGGAAAGAAACAGAAAATATGATGAAAAAGACAATATTTTTTATGTTGTGCCTGGCGCCGTTGGGTGTGCAGGCCGCGGTTTTTACTGGTGGCGAAGTGGAACCAAGCGGTGGAACATTTGTTGATGGAATAAATGTTAGCGACATCGTCGTTGGTGAAACAGTAAATTCAGGTGCGCCGAATTACAGCACGACGTTATGGCGTGGACCAGATGCCTCAGATAAATTTTCTTTGATGCTGGGGAACGATATAACTGTGTCGGATACGGTTTATATTGTCGATGGATATCATTTGGGTCTGGGGCTGTCAAGTGTGCCGGGGACCCCCGTCAATATGAGTTTTGGTAAAATACGCGCGGATGGTAATTTTTCTGTTGAAAAGGCGGATGCTTTTTCTGTGACAGATACGTTTACTGTGGCAAATGGTGTTAGTATTTTGGCAAATTCTATGACATCAGGTGCAATGACGGTTTCTGGGGGCGATGCTGTTTTAGATATCGCAACAACATTAAAGGTTGCAGAATTTCATAATATTGGTGGCGGTAATACAAATATTGCAGCGGATACATCTGTGTATATTACGGGCGGCGATTTGGAAAATACAGACGGTGCCGGTGATATGACAATCACCACTGGTGGTGAATTAGATGTCGCAGGTAATGTTTATAATTCCAGCAATAAAATGAGTATTGATGCCGGGAATATTGTCGTTGATGGCACAATTAAAAATGATTCTAATGACAGTACAATTATAATTGAATCAAGTGGTGATTTTACTGTTTCTGGGGGCAATACTAATGAAGCGTCATTTGTAAATTCGGGCAATTTGAAAATTGTTGTTGATGGCACGACAACCTTGGAATATGGATTGGATTTAAGTGCCATGGGGGTTGACAATACATTTGAATTGGAAACTGGCAGTTTGGTATTCGGTGAATATGCGAATACAGATCGTTGGTTAAATGCATTTTCAAATAAGTTGAGTCAATTTACATTAAATATCACAGATATGGATTTGTTTGAGATAAAAAGTGATATTTATAATGGATTGATAAATTCTGATAATAATGAATATAACGCCAATGCGAATATGACCATAACAGCCCAGGCGTTGACGGCAGATTCTGTGACGAATCGGGGTAATTCGTTGACGTTGGATGCGCAAAATTCTGCCGCCGGGGCAGGGGGCATCGTTATCGCAGGTGTTGTCGAAGGGTATGAAAATACCACTACGTTGATAAAATCCGCAGCAAAGTTGGATGTTGGTGGCGATGTTACTAATCGGGGTAACATGACATTAAATGGTATGGATGTTACTTTGACAGATATCGCAAACAGTGGCGTGTTAAAAATAACGTCGCCGACCAGTGAATTGGGCAGTATCGCTGTTTCTGGTGATGTGGCAAACGAATCGGGCGAATTGACCATAAATGGTAAAGAAATTGAAATTGCAGGTACATTGACCAATCGTGATGGCACAACAAATATTGTTGGTTCTAATAAGACAGGTGATAATACAAATTTACAAATCGGCGCGATTGATGTCAGTGGGGGTGTGCTGGATTTAACTGCGTTGGCTGGGGGATTGGATGTGACCAATGGTGTCACGGTTTCTGGGGGTAAAATGAACCTGGATAAGACTGTGCATCGTTTAACCGCAGGCCAAACAATCGATATTGATGGTGATTTAACGATTGGTGGAATAATGGCAACAAATGCCGGTGACGTGAATATCGGTGCGTATGGTAATACGGCGTTTGTAATGACATCTGAAAATGGAAATATCAATATTGATGGAAACATCAATGCGAATTTTAATGGGGCACATACTGTAAATTTTGATGGTAACATAATTACAGTTGGTAAAAATGTTACGGCAACAGGTACTGATAATAAGTTGGTATTCGGCGGCAGTGCGGATAATCAGTTGACTGTCAAGGGGTCTGTTGTTGCAGATACGGGGGCAACAATAGAAATTGTTGCCGATGACGCAAATGTTGGATTGTTGAATATCGATTCAACCAGTAATTTAATTGTGCATGGTACACAAATTACTGCAACAGATGGCGCGATTGATATTGGTGGCGGATTATATTTTGCAGGGTCGAATCCACAACCGGAATCTGGGTTGATTGTTGCAGGGACTGAAAATAATTTAACATTAAAGTCAGATAAAGCCCAGGTTGAAATTGGGGGTACATTAGATATCGGTAATGAAAAAACATTGAATTTGTCCGCAGAACAATCAATGATTGCGGTTGGTGGTGCGGTTTCTAATGCGGGGACGTTAAATGCAAATGCCCAAACAATCAATATGGGAAATATCACAAATTCTGGGACGATAACATTGGATGCATCAGAAAATGTGGCATTGGGTGATGTTTTTGTTACTGGTGGTACTGTCAATATATATGCAGATGCAGAAAATGAAACTAATATTGAAATGGGCGGCATGAATATTGCCAATGGCGCCATTGTAAATATTGATTCAAATGCAACTGCGGATATTATGGCCAATGGTGCGGTGATTGTATCGGGGGATGTTGCCCAGGGTAATGCGCAAAATGGCGCGTTGAATTTGATTGCAAATGATACAGTATTCGCGGCTCAGTCTTTGGCGATTACTGGCAATTATGTTGCAGATGCCGGCAGTGCAATATTTAATATTGATGATGGTGTCAGTATCACAGGTGATATATCTGTGGATGATGCCGCAGGATTGACAATCAATGGCGCGACAATCGCATTACAGAATATTGAAAATTCTGGCCAGTTGGCGTTGCACAGTGATAAAGATTTACGTTTAGAACTGATTACAAATACGGGTGATTTGACATTAGATTCTGGGGCTGGAATTGCAACTGTGAATACATTTGCTGTTGCAGATACAGGTACAATCACGTTGATGGGTGGTGGATTGACCACAGATGGTGTGTTTACTACATCTAATACAATACTGTATCAAAATTATACGGGTGATTTGACGGCCGGCGAAGTGAATATTGAATCTGATAAATATGCAATTTCTGCGTCTAAATTTGATGTGGCTGGTGTAAATCAGTTTTCTGGTTATTTGCAGGTAAATTCAAATGATATCAATGTGGCTGGTGATATCGAAGCGTATGATTTGCGTTTCGCAAAATCAGCCGATGCAAATGCATGGATTGACGCAACTGTTGGTGGTAACGTTTCTGGGGGTGTTGATTTCTGGGGACTGAAACGCTTGGATGTTGGTGGTTATTATACATTTAATAATAACAGTGATTTATGGGCGGCAATAATGCCATATGATGCATCTGGGGCTGGCAATACCACGTCGCAGAATTATTGGTCAACGGTTGTTGCAACTGGGGATAACAATGTTGGCGAAATTACCAATGCAGAAGAAAATGCCGGGGCACTGATTACCGTTGGAAAACAATTTATATCTGAAATGTCTGGGGTTGCGTTGGGAACTGCTGATGACCAGCCGCAGATTGGTATTACTTTGTTTGATACGGTTGATACTGGGACGGCCATTTGGTTGCTGCACGCAGAAGAAGGTATAAATGTTGCCGATGGATTTGATAAATTGCGCAATTTGGATGTGAAATTCTGTAATGGTGACGGGTCTATTTGCATTGATTATGCGGATACTTTGAAACCGTCAAATCCATTAAATGGCACAGATTCTGATTTGCCAATATATATTTCTGAACGTGATACAAATGGTGATGGTGTCGCAGACAGTTTGTATATTGTTTTTGATCCTGCGTTTGGTGGGCCGGTTGAAGTATTCAAAATTCAGCCAATCGTTGCCGAAGTGGCGGATCATACACGGGGTGAATATGTATCTGCTGGGGCATTGGATAACTTGATTGCTGGTCAGTTGTTAAATACACAATTCTATAATGATACACCAATAGAAGTTATTCCGGAAATATTCAAAGGTACAAATTTTGGTGTGATGGCCCAAGAATTGTATGATCGTATGGAATATTACAATATGACTGGTGAACGTGATCCGTTGGCACGGTTCAGTCGGTTGTTCCAGGCGCGTGAATTAGAACAAATTGCAGGCGCGATATCTTTGAACGAACATACTAATTTCCGTGATTTCGAAGACCGTATGTTGGATGAATTCATTTGGAATCGTAATCGCAGTTTGAAAAAAGCATGGTTGGATGTTGATTATGGATTTACCAGCCAGGATGTTTCAGACGGAAAACGTGTCAAAGGTGACAGATTCAGTGTTGCTGGTGGATTTGATTGGCAAGAATCAGAAACAATGATATTAGGGTTGACGGCACGTATATCTAATTCGTCCAGTGATAATTCTGATGCAGTTGAATTGGGATATTTGCCGAATCAGTCTGTGCGTGGAACTGTTGATATGACTGTTGACGATTTGAATATCGGATTTGGCGGATATTTGATGAAGATATTGGGCGAAAAGACACGCTTGTATGGAAATGCGTTCTTGGATGTTCATATGTTTGATATTGCACGTAACCAAACGTTTATGGATCGTATCGATGGCAGTGGTACCGCGTTCAGTTTAATCAGCGAGTGGGGTTTAATGCATGATTGGCTGAATCAATATATCGTTGGTAATGCGTATGCGCGTGTTGGATATAACTTTGGTTTTGATATCACAGAACATGCCGCAGGCCAAGATTATATGGATATGCAATCTGATGGGTATCTGATTTTGACACCTGGGTATTCTTTGATTGCACAAAAGCGTATTTACCCGTCGGCGTGGTTCCAGATTCGTCCATATGCGTCAATCGGTGTTGAATACGATGTGTTGGGGGCGCCAGATTTTGTAAAATATAAATTTGCGCCGGCACATACATATACCAAATATGATATTGATATTGATCCGTTGTGGGCAAATATTGGTGGTGGTGTTGAATTCTTGTCTGCGATGGGATTGCAGTTTGGAATTGATTATCGTTATCAATACAACGATGCAATCCAATTACATAATATCAAGGTTACCGGTTCATATCGGTTCTAAATAAAAACGGGGGATAGCCCCGTTTTTATATTCATGATTTTTTTTGCGTGGTCATTTGTGTGGTAAAAATTATGCGCTGAATAAAAATCCGTTGTTGGTGGATTTTTATTGTTCCGATGTAATACCCCGGGATTACGCCCGGGGTATTATTTATTAAAACGAATTATTTTATTAAAATGAAATATTGTTCGGATACGTTGCAATCTGCATGTATAATCGACAGTTATTCAAACTGCGTTGATGACTGTTTCCATATACTTGGATTCATCACTGTGGTGACGCCATTACATTAAAATGGGATGTCGTCGCCAATATCTGCAACAGATATTTCTTCGCGTGGTTGTGTTGGTTGGGATACTGGTTGACCATAATCACCGCCAGATGATGCGCCATCTAAACTTTTGGCGCCAGCCAATATAACCATTTGACCTGCGAATTGGTTTAATACAACTTCGGTTGTATAAACATCGACACCTTGTTGATTTTGCCATTTGCGTGTACGCAGGGAACCTTCGAGATATAATTTAGTACCTTTTTGCAGCATACGTTCGGCAACTTCGACCAAATTTGGGTTAAATATAACAACGCGGTGCCATTCTGTTTGTTCTTTTTGTTCGCCGGTTTGTCTGTCGCGCCAACGATCCGATGTTGCTAATGAAAAACTGACCACTTTTTGTCCACTTTGCATTGTGCGTACCTGGGGATCTTGGCCAACGTTGCCAACCAATATTACTTTATTTATGCTGCCTGCCATAATCGCTTCCTTTTTTATTATTTTATATAAGTTATTTGAGCAATAAAATATGGAAAAATCAAGTAAAAATCGTGGGAAAATCTGGGGTGGACTTGACTTTTTGTCAAAAAAAGTATATAATAATATTATTCAATAACAGAACGCGGTCGCGTTTCTAACTTCCACAAAAGGATTATTTATGCATATAAATGAATTAAAGGCTAAATCGCCACAGCAATTATTGAAAATGGCCGAAGATATGGGCATTGAAAACCCAGCGCAATTAAATGTGCAACAGTTGCGTTTTGCGGTTATGCGTGTGTTCGCGGCGGATAAAAAGATTACGTTGATTGGTGACGGGGTTTTAGAACGCATGCAGGATGGATTTGGATTTCTTCGTGCACCAGAAAGCAATTATCTGGCTGGGCCAGATGATTTGTACGTGTCGCCGGCGTTGATAAAAAAATATGGTTTGAAAACCGGTGATTATATCGAAGGGCAAATCCAGGCACCACAAAATGAATCGGAACGCTATTTTGCATTGGAAACGATTGAACGGGTAAATGGTGGTGAACCTGAAAAATTGCGTCATCGCGTTTCGTTTGATGATATGACCCCGTTGTATCCAGATGAAATGCTGAAAATGGAAGTTGTTGATGATAAAGACAAAGGACGCAGTTTGTCTGCGCGTGTTATTGATTTAATTGCGCCAACTGGGCGGGGGCAGCGCAGTTTGATTGTTGCGCCGCCGCGTACAGGTAAAACAGTTATGTTGCAAAATATTGCGCACAGTATCGCAACAAATTATCCAGATGTAAAATTGATTGTTTTGCTGATTGATGAACGCCCCGAAGAAGTTACAGATATGCAACGCAGCGTCAAAGGCGAGGTTATTTCATCTACATTTGATGAACCAGCGGCACGCCATATCCAGGTGGCAGAAATGGTTATTGAAAAGGCCAAGCGATTGGTAGAGGCCGGCCAGGATGTTGTTATTCTGTTGGATTCTATTACTCGTTTGGGACGCGCGTATAACACGGTTGTTCCATCCAGTGGCAAAGTTTTAACTGGTGGTGTTGATGCGTATGCATTGCAACGTCCAAAACGATTCTTTGGTGCGGCCCGTAATATCGAAGGTGGTGGTTCTTTGACCATCATTGCGACTGCGTTGGTTGATACGGGGTCAAAAATGGACGAAGTTATTTTTGAAGAATTCAAAGGTACCGGCAACAGTGAAATTATTTTGGACAGAAAATTGTCTGATAAACGTGTGTATCCGGCGATTGATATTACCAAATCTGGTACACGCAAAGAAGATTTATTGGTTGGCAAAGACACATTGTCCAAGATGTATGTGTTGCGCCGCATAATCAATCCGATGGGAACATTGGAAGCGATGGAATTCTTGTTGGATAAATTGCGCGTAACCAAGACAAATGCTGATTTCTTTGCATCAATGAATCAGTAAAAGTCCATAATATTTGTTGGACTAAATCCCGTCATTGACGGGATTTTTAATAGACATAAAATGTATTTTATGATAAAATACATGGGTACAGGGACGTTGATAATATGCTGAATTAAAACCTACGTTTATTTTCAGTATATTTTTTTGTGCAAAAATCCCGGAAAGACGCATCAAACCCTCCTTTATATATGTGCCGAATTAAAACGTAGGTTTTTTGTTGTTTGGCGTTTTTATGTTGTATGGCAGTACCGCATTGGCCGAGGTAATAGATATATTTCCAACGGGTACAGGATGGCAAATACAACGTGCAAATGGTGAAATATTGGGTAATGTAACATCGCAACAAGCAGCACAACGGGCCGCTGATATTTATACCAGAAGGGGAAATACAGTAAATTGGCGAAGTGCGACACCAGCAACGACCAGGTCTAATTTACCAGCAACAACCGGGTCTAATTTACCGGCAACAACATCGCAACCCGGGCAAAATGTGCCCGCGACCACAGGTGGCGGATCTGGTGGTAATACCGGTGGTGCGGCTGCTGCGTCACGCGTAAATGTTGGTGGTGCCGCGTTGGGTATTTTGGGTATGGTCAGCGGTGGTGTTGGATTGTATGAAAGTACTGCTGGAACTGATAAGGCAACATGGGGTGATGTGGCTACTGGTGCGGCCAGTGGAGCTACGTTTGCCGCTGGTACGGCGGCTCTTGTAAACGCAATACCAGTTGGTGGTCAGATTATGTATGGCGCATCAATCGCGGTTGGCACGGTTGTTGGTGCCCTGGGGGCAGGCGCAGAAATGTTTTCTGAAACCGATTGTGAAATGGATCCTGTGTTGGGGATTTATGCGTGTTGTAATATTTCGAATTTAAGTAATATTGATGCATATCGCGCTGAAATTGGTGACAGGATGTTTACAGATACTTTCCCATATGTACGTTATTGTGTCCAAGGCAAGAAGGAATTCAAAGAAGAACAACCGTGGTTAAAGGGACGTTTTTTGGATGACCATTGGTCTGCAAATGCTGAGATTGGTTTATGCCCGGGATATGATATGCCGGTAAATCAAGAAGGTATGAATATACAATTATATGCCGCTAATGATGCAAATGTTGGATATTGTTGGGCATGGGAATGTGCTGATCCGGGGCGCGTGCGCAGTGGTGGAACGTGCGTCGGCAGTGATGTTGATGATGCCAGTATGATGGGGACTGTTTTACCCGATGGGTTTGAACGCGTAACGCCGAATACAGTTGGTGCAGATTGTGCATCTGATGATTTACCACAATATGCCACGGCTGGGACGTATATTGATAACGGCGTTGATGTTGTATGTGCTGCAACAGCGTGTCAAAGTGGGACTTATTTGGTTATGAATTCGGCCGGCCTGTCCCAGGGTTGGTGTGTTGCGTCAACGTATTGTACCGATACAAATACACATTTGAACATTATTGATGGAACAAAAACTGATTTGCAGTGTGTGGCGAATAATACAAATGTTGAAATCCAGGCCAATAATGATGAAACCCAGGTAAATGACGAAGAACAGTTGTTTGGTAATAATTCTGATGATAATACCGATACGCGTAATGAGTGTGAACGTGGTGTTACAGGATATATTATGTTTGAAGGTGTGTGTATGCCGACGGCGCAAATGCAACAAATTTTATCGCAACGTGCCGCGCAATCTGCACAACAATTAGCAAAGCAACAGGCGGCGGCGGAAATCGCAAATTTGCAATCGCAAATTGATAGATATGCCGGCAAAATTCAGGACATAGAAGATGCGCATGCAGATGACAAGGTTTCTGTATGGAAAAATGAAGAGGGAAAATTTAATACTTCGCGTTTGTTGTCTGATTCTATTGCTGGGGTTGCGCTGGGGACTGTTGGTGGTTTGGTTGTGAACAAGGTTGTAAAAGATAAACATGTAGAAACAGGATTCGAAGAATTAGGTTGTGCCATAGATGGCGTCAAAATTGCTGATTTTGATGACGATTTCTTTATTTCGGGCGCGGTTGATAAAGAAGACTGTTTGGCCAATAACATGGGGCATGGAAATGTCTATGTCTGGGCATCGCGTTTTTCAAATGGGACTGATTATGCGCGTATGATAGAAGATGTATCAAATCCGGACAATAATACGTGTTGGGTTCGTGTGGATATTAAATCTGATAACCCAAAAATCAGTGTGTCTGATGTTGCGCCACGTTGGTTTGTTGTTGGACAACAGGTAACATGCGGTGATTGGACAAATCGTGATACATTGCGCCAGCGTGCGTTAAATGCACGCAAAAGCGCCCGTACATGGGCCACAGTTGGTGGTGCTGTGGGTGGTGCCGGATTGGGGGTTGGTATTATGGAATTGTTTGGTAATCGTTTGATTGGCGGCAAAGTTATGGGACAGAAATCGTTAGATGAAATGGAATTATTATATTCACAAATGTCTGAAACAGAACGGCGTGAATATACGGAATCCATGGAAAAATTATCTGATTTATGTGACGAATTGTATCAAAAGGGTGGGACAAGTCCATGGTGCAAATAAATTATATTGTATGTTTATACGTGGGGCGTTTGCCCCATGTTTTTATATAGGGTAAAAAATGAAAAAATATTTATTTTGGTTCTTTGTGGGTATGGGGATTGTTTTGTTTGCTTATTGGGCCGGTGGCCAGGTGGCGTGGCAAAAATGTAATGCCCAGATTCAAGAATCTGGCGTGGTGCACCAGCGTATAATTACTGAACAAATAGGAAGGGTAAATGAAAAAACTTTTAATACTGGGGTGCGCGATATTCGTCGCGTCTTGTGCGAAAAATACACCATTGCAGAATAATATTTGTGCGCCATGTATTCCAATATATGGACGGGCATCAGATTGGGGAATTATCAGTGATGATTTGGCACGTAATATTTATCGACATAATTTGTTGTGTGATGAAATAAACGGGTGATGGGTGTTTATAAAATACTTGTTTTATATGTGGTAAATATGTATAATATATGCATAAACAAATGCCGAAAACAAACCACCGATTAGTATCGGTGTTTTTATTTTTGAAAAAATCCCAGATTTCTGCATGTTTTTATTCCCCCATTTTGCCGAAAATAAACGGTGGATTGTTGATGGTGGCGTGTGGTCAATTTGGAATTGCACGTGCAACTGTATATGATGGACCAAATGTTTTTTTTGGACCGTATTTACCGTTTAATGAAGATTCTGAGTGTACAAATGGCAGCAGTGGTGGAAATTCAGGAGTTGTTGATTGGTTGCCGACGATAAAATGTAATGGAATTGAAGTACAAGGTATCGGCGTTATGGGATTACCAACCAGTGGTTCCAGCACCAGTTTTGGTACGGTACAAGACACAATAGAATATAACAGCGATGGGTCTGGCGTGTGTTGGTGTAAAATGTTGGTGCCGGTTGTTACAAAATGGGTTTCTATTCGAATAACTACTGTGTCAACTTGTGCTGGATTGTGTGCCTATAATTTTATGGAAAACACTAATGGATTACGCGGTATTTTATTAGAAAATATTATATCTGACTAATTATAGGATAAAAAATGAAAAAAATTACGATTTTTATATTTGTATGTGTATTGATAAATCCTGGATTTACATTTGGTGCATCACCAACAGCAGTTTGTCCAACAGGTTTTAAAGAAATAATCGAAGATGGATTATTTTTTTCTAGTGGTCAATCATACTTAGGAACAAGGCCAACAAATATTGATGTTAGTATGTGTTATACTGGTGGTGGGTTTGCGACGCCATGTTATGTATCAACAAACACAACAGGCAGTTTTTCTGATTCTTATGGTACATATTCTTATACTACGCCATGCCCATATACAACTGGAACGACGCCGGTTTTGCCGGGTGTGTCTGGGACGGAAACAGGAATAAAAAAATGTATCAGACTGACCAACACAACATCATGTACCAAGAATTCAACTGGCACTTTGGATGTAGAGTGGCATGCAACATGTACATCATCTGTTCCTATATCTGGGGTTGGTGTATGCGGTTCAAATACTGGTTCTATTGGTAATGCGCGAACATCAATAAATGTCAGTCCGACTGTGACCAATAATTATAACTGTTGGTGTCGTATGATAATACCGGCTGTGTCCAGATGGATATATATGTATAATTTTGGTGGTGATAACGAAGCTTGTCAGAACAGTTGCGCAGATTATTGTGCCTCGCATTTAGGCCAATCAGGTTATGTCAGCAGATTTAATACACCGATGTTTTCGGTGCTTGAATAAAAATCCCACAAATGTGGGATTTTTATTCAATATCCATTGCGATGCCGACCAATTTTTTTACTATTTCTGCGCTGGGGACATCGCCAGATGGCGCGTATTCTACGAATTCAAAACTGTGCGCGTCAGGTGCAAATGTGCGAACCAGATATTCTGCGGTATGGGCACTGATGCCATTGGGCTCTGGTACCAATACATCACGAAAAACATTTGGGTCAATCGCGTCAAAGTCAAAAGATACAATATATTGACGTGTGCCGATTTTGCGTTTGATTTCATCAATAACACGTGATAAATCATCAGGATTTTGTAATTCGTCAGGCGTACGGATGTAAATGTTTTTGCTGCGTGCAAAATCTATTTCAGATGGTTCGTATGAACGCGTGCCTAAATAAAATATATTTTCTGGGCGTAAAGCAGGGCGTTTGGTTTGTAATGATAACCAACGCGAATCGCCATCGCCCAGTAATGCACGAACATTTGTGCCGTGTGGGGCACCAGATGCCTCTGATTTTGATGATTCGGGTGTGTGTATATCTAAATGGGCATCAATATATATTAAACATAAATCTTCGTTTGGTAACCTGTCTGCCAATGCGGCAAAATGGCCAAAGTTTACAGAATGGTCGCCACCAATCATAACGTGGCGTTCAAATGGAGTGGCCGCATAAATTTTCTTTTGAATTTGAAAGCAATCGCCAAATCTGTCGGTGGCGCATAAATCTGGGTTATATGGGTCGGCAACAACGGTTGTCCAATCAAAATCAGGATACATTTGCTTTACCATCGCTGGTGCCAATGCTGGCCCACCATCAGTCACAACAACGGCCGTTGCAGCACGGCCGTATTCAATCCCCATCATGTATTTCATGTTATTTATATGCCTCCACTATACTTTCTGCTGCGTTTTTTAATTGCTGTAACGAAGTTTCATATGCAGCGCAATCACGGGTTATTTCTGAACGATACGCGTCACGCATGTTGGTTTGCATGTATGAACATCCTTGTAAATGTTGAACACAATACTGATGTCCCATGGCAAATGCCTGTTGTCCACGCACGGTGCTTTCTGTGCCAGCCCAGTCGATATTTAGTGCATTTTCCAGATTTTCCCATGAATTTCCGCCAGTATATTTACCGATTGTTTCCATCCAATATTCGTTCATTTCTGCATCTGTCCAATAATTTTCATTTTGAACAGTCAATATTTCTTTTATCAATCGGTCTATCTCTGGTTGGTACATTGCATCAATTTGTGCCAATTTAGAACTGCAATAGCAACGATTGTATTCTGAATCTGCGCGTTCACAATAATTGTCCATGCATTCGGTATAATCTGCCATACAGCGTGCAGATGACATAGGGTCTGTTTCTGTCGTATATGTCGCGGTGGATGTAGATTGGCGTACTGTTGAAACATTGCCGTCACCACGGGTTGTGCGCATGGCAGATTGCATGGCGGATGTTGTCCCAGTCGCACTGCGTGCCACAACGCGGCGCGCTGTGTTTTGGGTATTATTTCGTGCCGGTGTTGCCGCGCGCGCAGATGAAGTGCCAGTGTTTGTGGCACGACGGGCAGATACCGAACGGGTTGATGCACGTGGTGCGGATGATGTGGTGGCACTGCGTGCAGATGTTGTGCCAGATGTGTTCCGGGCAGAACGTGCAACAACACGGCGTGTTGATGTTCCATTTGCCGGGGTTGTGCGCGTTAAAACATTTATTTGTGCGTTTGATTGTGATGGATTGACGCCTGGGTTCAAATTTGTGCGCATTGTGTTATTCATATATGGATACAGGTTATTATATGTATTCGCACTGACATAATCAGATGCCCGTGACGTTGCACCCATGGCCGCGGTATAGTAAAAAGTGGCCGTAAAAACAAAAGCGGACAAGATGATAAACAGCTTTTTCATATGTTTTTTATTATTGTAAAAATTTTTGTGATATCAAACAAGCATAAAATGTGTATAAAAATTTGCATTTGTGTAAAAAGCTGTTATAATGGCTGTCGTTTCGGGGCGTAGCTCAGTCTGGTAGAGTGCTTGCTTTGGGAGCAAGATGTCGAAGGTTCGAATCCTTTCGCCCCGACCAGTAATTAGAAAGGTCGCACAGAGTTGCGACTTTTTTCGTACATCCGCCGCTACCTGCGGGCCTGATAGCTAGGAATCGACTCCGGTATTCCGACAATATACGCAAATCCACCCATAACATACCGAAACATATACAATGTCCATTTTGGCGGAGTCAATTGGGGTTGAAAAAACATGACTGGATACCTAAATATATATGGATAAAATAATTAATGGAGTATCAAATGAAATTAACCGAAGTATGTATAGAAAATTATAAATCCATCGACAAATTGTCTTTCCCAATTAAGAAGTACGGCACCGGAAAAAACGCCAGTTTTTTGACGGTGTTTCTTGGTAAAAATGAGACAGGAAAAAGCAACGTCTTAGATGCATTAGGATTGCTGGAAAACCCAGAAAAGGAATATGATTTTTTAGGGCTAAGAAATCAAAATATTGATGATGCCGATACCATTTCAGTATTTTATACCGGAAATCCAGAGAATCAGGATGAATATAAAAAATATTTGGCTTCCGTTATTGATATTCCAGATGATATTTTACAGAAAATATTTATTGAAAAAGCAACATTGGAACTTTGGCTTCAAAATGGGAATAAAACTTTCGGGAAGGAGTGGTCTTTTGTGTTAAAGAAATTTTCTGTCGAAGGGTTAGTTTTCAACCACACAGAGAACGCTAAACTGAAAATTGTACATAAAAAAGACTTACCAGATGAAGACCATGATAAATTTAAACAATTAAATTGGAATGATTTTGTTGAAATGCTGTCCGGCCAACTGGACGATTATTTTTCAAAAAACGAATTGCCAAAAGTGTCAGTATGGAAACCTTCGGACGTCTACTTGGTCAAAGACGAAATTTCTTTAACAGAATTTGCGGACAACCCAGAAATTAATAAACCTTTGCGCAACATATTTTTCTTATCTGGTTGTAACGACAAAGATGCGATACAGAAAAAAATTAATGACGCGAAAAGTAGTCTTAATTATAGACATAGATTGGAAACAGAGTTATCCAGTGCTGCAACTGATTATTTGAACACAAAATGGGCGGAACACGCAATATCAATATCTGTCAGCATCACCAGTGATTTAAAAATTAGTGTATCTGTAAAAGACAACGGGAATAATTTTGCATATTTTAGCATGGCAGATCGTAGCCAAGGTTTTAAACAATTTGTTTCATTATTGTTAAGCATCTCCGCATTAAATGAAACAGGCCGGTTAAAAAATCACCTAATTTTGATAGACGAACCTGAAATTCATTTGCATCCGTCTGGTGTTAGGTGGTTGTTGAAGAATTTGATTGAAATCGGCGCTAATAACTACCTGTTTGTATCAACACATTCGAATTTTATGTTGGACGAAACGACCCATGATAGGCATTATTTGTTATCCAAAGAAAAAAACTCTTCAACTTCTTTTAAACACGTCGAATCTGATGATGATATTTTTGGTGATGAATTGCTGATGGAAGCTTTTGGTATAAACATTTTAAATGATTTTCTGTCTCCATATAGATTACTGGTTGAAGGCGCCTCAGATCGTCAATTATTGACCAAAACATTTAGTCTGTTTGATGATGGTAAAAACATCAGGATCAGCAACGGTAAAGGCGGTCAACTTCCGGGTATCGCTTCAATAATGAACTATCGCCACGTTTGCCCGCTGATTGTTGTGGACGACGATGAAGAAGGCCGAAAAATGAAAACTGAAATAATAAATAAAGTAAAAGGTGGTTTCTCCGATAAAAATGTATTTACCATACGCGATATTAATGGCAACATCATTAAGGACGGGACCATTGAAGATTGTTTGGCTAAAGATTTTGTTGAATCTAACGCAAATCAAATAATTCGCAATTTTAGACTTGAAACAATTAGTCTTAATCTTGAGACCCCATTTTGTATTCAGATACAAAAACATCTTTTAGACAATATTCAAGAAGCTGATGTCCCGGACGAATTTGGCAAAAATCGGAAGGGGCGTAAAACATATCTGGACAATATTATGCAAATAATCAAAACAGAAATCGCGAATAATTTTGATCCTAAGAACTGTGAGGCAGAAGCTCCAAAACTTTTTGAATTGGCAAAGAACTTGATTCAGAAAATCATAGAATAACTGTTGATTATCATCAGGACAGGTTTATTCATAAAATGCCTGTTCTTGATCTTGGAATTCATCGTATTTGCTGGCTAGTCGGATTAGTTTCTGCAGGTTGATGTGGGGTGGAATTTTGCTGTCCATGATGTCGTTGATAATACATGGCGACAGATATGCCAGGTTCAAGTATTTATAAATCGTGCGTTGGTCGCGGTTTTCTGTGGCGGCAAGTGCTTTGACACCGATGCCATTTTCATAGGCCTTCTTGTATTTCCAGCCATATGCCAGGGCTTTGATTAGCATGGTTGCATTCTCTGTTTTTGTTAATAAATCCCGACTACATCCAGCGTTTCTGTGATTTATGCATGTATGGCTTGACAGGTAGACAACCTGTTCAATAATAACCTGCTTGCCATCTGGGCTCTGGCAATATTCCATTGGGATGGCGTTTGTGTTTATATATCCATCTTTTCTGAATGCGGCCAATTTATCCAGGACCGTAATATTTATAAAAAAGGTTAGTTTGTGTTCATGGTACACAATCCGGTCAATTAGCCTGCGGGCCAATTCATCGCTGTATTCCAGTTGTTTTAATGATAGCCGCGTTGTATCTGGCAACGCCCCCATATCAGAGTTTAAAAAGTCCCGAACATTATTACAAATGATTGTGTCAAAATCCCCAGCCGGTAAAGATATTGTGCCGCATTTGTAATATTTATATTGCCGTAATCCCTTGTTCCCAGTTTTATTTTTGAACACTGCACCATCGGCGGTATATATCATATTGTGGAATAGCAGCCTGCCGCGACAATAACTGGTGCGCCCTTTATGATTATTATTGTCGGTCAGTTTTTGCTGTACGGCGTCAAACAGTTCCTGGGTAATAATTGCGGGATGTTGGCCATCAAAAACTTCCCCGGTTGATTTATTGGGCAATTTGCCCAGATAAATTTGATTTTTCAAAATCCGTTCAATGATATTTGCGGTCATTTCCCGGCCGCCACGTGTTTCGCCTTTCTTGGTCGTCCATTGCTTGCCATGAATCCCAAGGACCGCAATGCGATCCCGGCAATCTAATAAACTATGACTGGCCAGGTATGTATTGAATATCTTATTTACAGTTTCACGTTCCGTTTCGTTTACAATCAGTTTCCCAAATTGTATGTCATAGCCCAATGGCGGCACGCCACCGACCCATAGTCCTTTGGACTTGGTCGCACGCATTTTGTCGCGGACGCGTTCACTGGCAACCTCGCGTTCAAACTCTGCAAACGACAGCAGCATGTTCAGCGTCAATTTACCCATTGCAGTACTGGTGTCAAAGCTTTGGGTGATGGACACCAAATCGCATTTATGTGGTTCAAAATCCTTTTTCATCATACTTTTGAAGTCGTAAATGCTGCGCGACAAGCGGTCAATTTTATAGACCAGCACAACCTGAACTTTGCCATTACGAACATCGGTTAGCAGCGCTTGCAATCCGGGGCGCGCCATTGTCCCGCCGGAAATACCGCCATCGCTGTACGTCTTGAAGTATTCCCAGCCCTGAAATGCCTGTGATGCGATGTACGATTTGCAGGCCAGTTCCTGGTTGTCCAGACTGTTGAATTCTTGGTCAAGACCGCGGTCAGACGATTTACGAACATATACAGCACATTGTATTTTCTGCATAATTTTACCTCTTTGCTTATGGGTATTTGTGCTTACAAATCATCAAAAGTCCAGTGGTTTATTGGACTTGACTTGTGTGGTTTTGTGAGTGGTAATTGCAACAAAAAAGGATGTAAAATGAACGAATTAAAACAAATGTCGCCCGAACGCCTGCGGGAACTTTGGCGGCGGCATTTTCAAAATGATGCCCGGCCACAATTGCGCCCACTGTGTTATAAAATACAATGTGCGCGCACCGGGCAAAAAGTTGGACAACGGCATTTAACACGATTGAATAAGTATGCCGCGTCGCCGGAATTATGCGCATCGCGGGCAAATCAGACAAAATATCGAATAAAGCCCGGCACGCGTCTGATAAAGAAATACAAAGGGCGCGAACATATCATTGAAGCGCTGGGCAATGACACGTTTCGATATAATAGTGCGATTTATAAAACATTATCTGCCATTGCAATGGTCATCACAGGTCATAAGGTATCGGGCTATGATTTCTTTGGTCTTTATACAAAAAGGAGCAAAGAATGATATATGACATAGCTTATCAGGCTAGTATAAAACACCTTGATTTACACCGGACTTTTTTTCTACAATTACACTTAAGAAAGGATGAGGATTGATTGCAATACTTGCACGATTGCCGGAATATTCAGATTGCAAGCCCGTGTTAAAGTGGGCCGGTGGCAAGGGGCAATTGCTGGACCAAATCGAGCAAAAATTGCCATTAAAACTGAAAATGGGCGGTATAAAACGCTATATAGAACCATTTGTTGGTGGTGGCGCGGTATTCTTTGATATTTATAACAACTATCAAATCCAAGAAGCATTTCTGTTTGATATAAACCCGGAACTGGTCATTCTGTATAACGTTATCAAGCGCGATGTTGAAAGTCTGATACTGGAACTAAACAAGATTCAGACAGAATATCGTTTGACCGAAGACGCCAAGGCTTATTATTACGCCAGACGCGATGAATATAACTCCCTGGATAAAAACATCAATGCCAACACTTATCGGACATCATTTGTTCGTCGTGCGGCGCTGACTATATTCTTAAACCGCACCTGCTTTAATGGCTTATTCCGTGTAAACAGCAAGAATCAATTTAATGTGCCGATGGGCAAATACACAAATCCGCGTATTTTAGACGAAGATAACCTACGCAAAGTTTCTGATGCACTGCAGATTGCGACCATTATGCAATGTGATTTTGCACGTGCGGCCGATTTTGTAACGCCGGACACGTTTATATATTATGACCCACCATATCGCCCAATTCGTGAAACATCTTCATTTAATTCATATGCGATTGGCGATTTTGATGATAACGAGCAAGTGCGTCTGAAAAACATATTTGATAAATGCCATAATGCCGGCGCTTTGCAGATGCTAAGCAATTCAGACCCAACAAATTATGCTGACGATCCGTTCTTTGATGATTTGTACCAGGACTATAACATAAATCGCATCTTGGCCAAGCGTATGATAAATGCCAAGGCGGACGGCCGCGGCGAGATTCACGAGTTGTTGATTACGAATTATGACTAAAAAGCAATATCGTCTTTATTGTGCCGATTGCCTAGAAAAGTTGGCAGAAATTCCAGAAAATACATTTGATATGATTTTTGCAGACCCACCGTACTTGCTGTCTAATGGCGGCATTACCTGTCAAAACGGGTGCGTTGTTTCTGTAAATAAAGGCGACTGGGACAAATCGCATGGCCTAAGCGAGGATTTTGAATTTCATAAGAAATGGTTGTGTGCCTGTCATCGTGTATTGAAGCCAAATGGAACATTATGGGTCAGTGGTACATACCACAGCATATATTCATGTGGCTTTGCAATGCAGTTGCTGGGCTTTCATATATTGAACGACATTGCTTGGTTCAAGCCGAATGCCAGCCCGAATATGTCATGCCGCTATTTTACAGCTAGCCACGAAACAATGCTGTGGGCACGCAAGTCTAAAAACGCCAAACACACGTTCAATTATGAAGCGATGAAGAATGGCTCTTTCCCAAAGGATTTTATTAAAAAGCCTGATTGTCAGATGCGTAGCGTCTGGGCAATCGGAACGCCGACCAAGTCAGAAAAGATATATGGCAAGCACCCGACCCAGAAACCTGTTGAATTATTGGAACGCATTGTCCTCGCATCCACGAATCCCGGCGATTTGATTTTGGATCCTTTTATGGGCAGTGGCACAACCGGTGTTGCCGCGCTTAAACACGGACGACGCTTTGTTGGCATAGACATGGAATCACAATTTGTTGAATTGGCTGAAAAAAGATTATATGATGCATCTGAAAAGAAGGATAAAAAATGAAATATAGTCAGATGTTTAATACTTTGCTGGGGTGTAAGAATGAAGACGAAGTATTTGAATATTTAGTCGGGCATTTGAAAGAAACCATCAAGTCATGGGATTATTTTGTTAACTGGTCCAAGGTTATCAAAAACTACCACAATGTAGAGATTTCTTTGAATTTGTTAAATACTCTGATTGGCAAACCCGATATAGAAAAGGCCGCAGAACACCTGCTGACCGAATATCCTAATGTTATTAAGATTGTGCCTGCTTTATTGGCCTGTCGTGACAAGAATATTTGTTTGCTGACGGATTTTGGCAATTTTGACCTGACTCGCTTTGATTTTTCTAAACCAATGTCGCCAGGCGCTGGCGCTAGGTTTATGAAAGAAAGCGGATTTTTGGATTTGATATCAGATCGTACAATTAAATCTATTCCGGATTATTTCATCGGTGTTGAAGTTGGCCTGGATTCAAATGGGCGCAAAAACCGCAGCGGCACATCTATGGAAACACTGGCCGAGTTTTTCATCAAAGACATATGCCAACGCAATGGTTATGAATACATCGCCCAAGCAACGGCGGACAAAATCTATAAGAAATGGGGCAAGAAAATCACGGTAAATAAGTCTTCCAAACGGATTGATTTTGCTATAAATACGCCACACAAACTATATTTGATAGAAACCAATTTTTATGGTGGCGGCGGCTCCAAGTTAAAATCAACCGCTGGGGAATATGCGGACATCTACCACCAATGGACTAATGACGGCCATCAGTTTATCTGGATTACAGACGGTTTCGGCTGGCTGACGACCAAACGTCCGCTGCGCGACACATTTAACACCACCGACTATATCCTTAACATAGATATGATTCAGAAAGGGGTGCTGGAAAGTTTATTAAAATAATTAATAAAACACAAATGACCAGGATACATTATAACCCAGTTGGAACCAGGGCTGTTCAAAAAGGTGACGGGGCTGGATGTGAAAGACTTTGAATTGCTGGTCAGTCTGGGCGTGTTTAATGATGCGCTGATGAATGACGCGGTGTATAAGTTCAAACGTTATGAGGACGCAAGTTTAGAATATGCCGGAATAAACATGCACAGCGGCGAAAAAATTGGCTTGTTCAGCACATCCGTCACCCGCGAAGACGCTATGATAATGGGGATGTGATAAAAGACTAGTAAAATCAAAATGTTTTTTGTTATACTGCCCAGTATAAGGAGCTGCTGGACAATGGACGAAAAATATAATGAAGTTTTTACTGAAGGCAAACCGGATAAATTAAATATAGGTTCATATGTTGTGGACTTTGCTCATGTTATTGAACAGAGTTCAAGAGAGTCAAAGGTCTATGCGATATCTGCACCGTTTGGCATTGGCAAGACGTTTTTCTGTGAAAAATTGAAAGGTGTATTAGAAGCAGATTCAGCACCAGTGGCTATTATGAATATTTGGGAAATGGATTTTTATGGACATCCATTGATCCCTATTTTATTGAAACTTAAAGAATTTTATGGGGAAATCGTCGGAGAAAAAGCACAGTCTTTCCCTGCAACTCCCAACTTATTACGGTGGATAAAGTCTGGAATTGCTGGTCTGCGTGTCTCCGTGCCATTACCAAATGGAGCAATAATAGAAGCTGATGGTAAAAATATCGTTGATACAAATGAGGCATTAAAAGAGAAAACAAATAGCGAAATCGATATTTATACAGAATATATTGATATAAAATCAGAAATTGAGAACATAAAGGCATTTTTGAAATCTTGGGCAGAATCGTTTAAAGACAAACCTGTAGTTGTTATCATAGATGAACTTGATCGCTGTCGTCCAGACTATGCGGTTAAAACACTGGAAGTGTTGAAACATTTTTTTGACATTCCTGGCTTTGTGTTTATTTTAGCCATTGATGAAGAACAATTGAAGAGTTCCGTCGAGACATTGTTTGGCACAAAAAACTTTGATGGCTATAAACGCAAATTTATAAATAATTCGTTTCAGCTTCCGCCACCAGACAAGGTGAGTTTTTCCAATTTTCTATACGAAAAATCTGGACTATCAGCCATAGTGCAACAAATTGAAGAACGTAATAAAGATTTAATATTTAAAATCAGACGAGATGGTTATCAGGATTATATTAACCGTAACTTTTTTGGCGCAGATAATGTCAAAGAAATAGCAAACTGCAAAAACTTTAATGAACTACAAACCACAGAATCTATAATTAAGAGATATTTCGCTGCATACAGCATTTGGTTCAAATTTACCTTACGCCATATGGAACAAATTTTTGACAGATTAACGCTATTTTCAAAAGAACTGTTAGGAAGTAATACTTTATTTTCGCCCGATTTAGCTGTCTTACTTGTATGTCTACACGAATTCGACTTAAAATTGTATTCTGAACTTAGGAAAAGAGGAACTATAGGGTATTCAGATCATTTGTTTTCTTTGCTTATAGGCACTAACTCCTCTATGGCATTTAAATTATATGAAAAAGATTCTTTTGACATGATTGACAAGCTTGATCGGAAACTTATTCCACAATGCCCACATATTCCAGATTTTTCTACGCTAAATGGTTCCAACCAAACCAGAGTAATCATTAACGATAATGTGGAACGCTTTTTTGTACAAGATCCGGACAATCCACAAAAATGGCTATTAGACGCCGTAGTAGAACATCAAAAAAATCCAATTGATAACAAATGTCGCATAGGCATTGTTGTGCACCCGAAATCAAACGCTATGTGGGAAAATGTCGAACCAGATATAGACACAGCTACGCAATTCAACCTTGAACAATTCAGGAAGAATTATTTTGATAAGATGGATTTTGTATCTAATTTCAAATAGGTAGTCTGTCCAAAGGTACTTATTTTTCTGCATTCGCTGCAAATATGTTGTATGTAGAGTATGTTTCCCTGATATGCCTCAATAAATTCCCTGTTATTTTACGGGAATTTGGCGTGGAGTGCGCGGAAATCTGGTGTTTATGTGCAATAGACAGGGCAAAATTCGCTGTAGATTCCCTGTTAATCCCTGAAAATGGGTATTCTGGTATCGGATTTTGGGTAATTAAATACCGACCGACCAGGAATAAGAAAAGCCGTGGTTATCCACGGCTTTAATCGTGTGTGGCAATGGGTTAAATTATGTTGGATGATTTTTAGTGATTACTTAATTAAAAAATATTTTTTCCTGTTCGTCGAACTTTTCGTATTTTTCTGAGATAAGGAACAGGTCTTGTATGATTGGGTAATTCTTTGTTCAGAACGTCGTTTATTATTTTGTGTGATAAGTAAAGCCAGGTTCAGATGTTTATAAAATGTTTGCTGGTGGCGCTTTTCGTTTTTGGCTAGTTTCTTAATTCCCATTATAATTTTATATATTTCCCATCTGGTGTAAAGCATTGGATTTTTGTAAAAAAATTAAATACAATTTGATGTGCTGGGTAAAAAATAAGACACGATGTTAAACATAGGAAAGAACTAATAATGACAGAAATTAGAACGCTTATTGATGAAATTAAATCGAATAGAATGCGGCTTCCAGAAATGCAACGCGCTTATATATGGAAGTCTACACAAGTGAGAGATTTGCTAGATTCTTTATATAGAAAATATCCAACAGGTACTATTTTGAGATGGGAAACAACACAAAAAGTTCCGACGCGTGCTTTTGCTGTTTCGCAGGATGAAACAAAATATGAATCTTATTATCTTTTGTTGGATGGACAACAACGTTTAACATCGTTAAAGGCTCTTCTTTGCGGCGAGACTGTAACAGTACGTGGCAGAAAAAGAGCAATAGATATTTACTTTAATTTGGATCATCCGGATAAATTAGAAAATACAAAAGTTGCGACGGATGATGATAATGAAACAGAATTTGATGAGGAGAGTGACATAAAGCTTACATCAGATGAAATAGAAAATAGGAATCGGATTAAAGAATTGAATCGTCGTGCTTTTGTTGTAGAAAATCCATTGGTAAAAAATCAAAATAATTGGATTTCTGTGGCTGGTGTATTTTCTGGAAAAATAACCCATAATGAAATTATAGAAAGGGTTGGAGATATTAAAACCAATGAAAATAAGCAACGGTTAGCAAAGTATTTGGACCGCTTTAATGCCTTAAAAAATATTGAAAATTATGATTTTCCAGTTAAAACATTGCCTGTTGATATGTCTTATGAGGAAGTGACAGAAATTTTTGTCAGAGTTAATTCTGCAGGAACAAAACTAAAAGGTTCTGATTTGGCGTTGGCTCAGATTACAGCAAAGTGGCCAACTGTTGAAACCAATGAAGGTACTAATGATGGAGCTTTGGTTAAACTTGATAAGGAGGTGGAATATTGCGAAAGCCATGGGTGGAATATAAGTATAGGTATTATTGTAAGAACTCTTGTGGCAATTATTACATCGCAATCAAAATTTAGGGTTGTACAATCACTGACAAAAGAGGATTTGGAAAATGCTTGGCCAAAGGCAAAAAAAGCATTAGAACACACGTTAGACGAGTTAAAAAATACATTTGGATTGGAAACAGACGCCGTGCTTTCATCGCCGTATTTTATTGTTGCTTTAGCATTTTTGTACCATACAAAGAATAATGTTTTGACGGATGGCGAGGCTAAAATAATAAAAAAATGGTTCATTATAGCCAATGCGAAAGGGCGATATTCTCGTGGTTCTTCTGAAACTATTTTGGATCAAGATTTAAGTGCGATAAAGAATAATAATTTACAAGGTTTATTGGAAAATCTGAAAATGCAATTTGGCAGACTGGATTTCCAGACGACAGATTTTGAAAACAAAAACACAGCTAGTGGTATTTTCAAGACTATGTTTATAGTAATGCGACATTATGGGGCATTGGATTGGGGCACCCAACAGGTTATAAGTATGAATAATGTTGCCAATCGCAATAAAATTGAGTTTCATCATATATTTCCCCAAGATATTCTTAAAGGTAAGTATGAAAAAGATGAAATAAATGATATCGCAAATCAAACGTTTATTGTAAAACGCACCAATGTGCTAATAAAAAATGAAAAACCGGCACTATATCTTTCAGAGATTCTTAAAGAGAAGGGTGATGAAAATTTCAAAAAGCACTGTATCCCAACCAATACAGACCTGTGGAATATAGATAAATATCCAGAGTTTATTGTGAAACGTCGTCAGCTTTTGACAGATATGATGAATAATTACTTAAAGGAATTTGATTAAAAATACAGCACGATTTTGAGTGCTGTACATGCACATTGATAATGCTGCTGCGATTAAAAGTTGAAAATATTGGGGTAAGAAGTTAAAAGTAAAAAAGGGGCTTTACGCCCCAGGGGATACTTGATCGGTTTACCCCACAGAAAATATTCTTTATTATATAAACGGTTGCTTCTCAAATCGTCCGTTGAATAAAGATTTCTATGTGAAATATATTACATCAATTTTATTTATAACTCAAGTTTTTTATTGATTTTTTATGACTTTTTTCTACCATATAAAAAACGCGCACGGAGTTAAAAATGTCAAAAATTTTTGGATTAGATTTAGGTGTTGCTAGTATTGGTTGGGCGGTTATAGAATTATCTGATGTTCCAGAACATGTTGTTTTGGATGAAAATAATGGATTTGAAGGTAAAATTTTAGGTGCAGGGGTACGTTGTTTTGATGCGGCACTAAATGGACAAGACCGCAGAAATGCAAGGTCAATGCGTCGTAGAATAAGACATCGTGCACAAAGAATGCGTGAAATTCGTGCCTTGTTACGAGATGCTGGTTTAATAGATATTCCGGAACCTAAATATAATGGGCATAATAATTTTTACTTAAATAAAGAAACAGATGAAAATATTTGGAAATTGCGTGCGGTTTCTGCGTTTGAACGTCCTTTGAATAAAAGGGAATTTGGACGTATTTTATATCATTTGGCAAAACATCGCGGTTATGATGATATTACTTATCCTGTAACATCAAGTAAAATTAAAGAATCAGATACAGAAAATGATTCTGATGAATTAAAAGTAACTGGGGCTATCAAAGATAATTTTTCGTTGTTATATCAAGATGGCAATTCTAATAAAACGATGTGTCAGGTCTTATATGCTAAAAATCCCAGCAACATGCGTAATCAAAAGAAGATTGTCGCAAAAAAGAATAAAAATGGCGAAATAAAATATTTGGAAGAATCAACATATACAAATTCTATTCCACGTTCAGAAATAAAACGTGAAGCTGAAATGATTTTACGGGCGCAAAAAGATTTTGGTAATGATTTCTCAGATGTGTTTGAAAAATGGGAAAAAATAGCTTTCCGTCAGCGTAAATTTAATGAATCTGGATCGCCAATGGCAAAGTCTATTGATGAAATGCGTGGGCGGTGTATATTTACAAATGAACCTGTTGCACCCAAAGAAGCGCCAACAGCACAACTGTTTGTTGCACTTAGTAAATGCAATCAAAATGGTTTTAGTGCAGAACAAATTAAAAAGGTTATCGAAGCATTGTATAAGAAAAAAACAGGTTTGTCTTATGCAGATGTAAGAAAATTGTTAGAGTATGATATACCATTTGCAACATTGAATTATAATCGTGAATATGATAAAGAAACTAAAACATGGATAGAACCAGATATAAAAAAGATAGAAAAAGAAAAATTTGCAAATTTTACTGGTTATCATAAATTATGCGAGTTTACTGATAGTTTATCCGATATGGACGAAATATTTGAAATTATTGCTACGCAGAAAACACCAAAAAATATAGAAAAAGCTGTTTCAAAAATTTGTCCGGAATATGCAAAACAAATTTCAGAAATCACTACATCAAAATTCTTGAATTTGTCTCTAACTGCTTTGCGTGCGCTTGTGCCAGAAATGGAGCAAGGTAGATCATATAGCCAAGCATGTGAAGCGAACGGATGGGAGCCCAGGGGTACACATGGATGTTTTATTGATACAAGCGATAAAGTTAAACAGGGGTATTTGCGTCGTATAAATTGGGCAAAATTAGGAAAGCGTATCACTTCGCCCGTTGTAAGACGTACGCTTTCGCAAATGCATAAAGTGTATAATGCGATGGTTTATCGTTATGGTTGTCCTGACAGAGTGCATTTAGAAATTGGCAGGGAATTAAAAAAATCTCCAGATGATATTGCACGTATAAAGAGAGAGATTGAAAAGAATAAAAAGGCTAATGAAGAGGCTTACAAAGAATACGGTAAGCATTTTAATAAATACAAGTTGTATATGGAACAAAGTGGTCAGTGTATCTATTGTGGAAAAAAGTTAGAGGCGGGGCTTTGGGACGCGTATGAAATAGACCATATTTTGCCATATTCACGATCGCTGGATAATTCACAGTCTAATAAAGTTTTGGTTTGTCGCGATTGTAATCAACGTAAAGGAAATAAAACACCATATGAGTTTATGTCCAATCAAGAATTTTTTGAAATGACTGTGCGAGCACGTTCATTGAATAATGTGAAGAAGTTCAAAAAATTAACTAATACAAATTTACCATCTGCTTATGATGAAAAAAATGATTTTATTGCAAGAAACGCAAATGATAATGCCACAATTTCTAGTTTTGCCAGTCAGTATTTAGAGCAAGGGATTGATTGGAAAAATGGCAATAAAAAACATGTATTGGTACGAACTGGTGCGTTGACAGATTATTTGCGACATCAGTGGGGATTGGAAAAATTACGTGATGAATCAGATAAGCATCATGCCCAAGATGCTATCGTTATTGCATGTGCAACACAGAATATGGTTAGATATTTAGCAACATTGTCCGCAAGATTTGAAAATAAATGGGCTTTGATTGGTAAAAATGGGGAAGCATGGTATAAAAAATTAAAGAAATCTATATCAGAACCATGGTCTAATTTTAGGGCAGATGTTTTATCTTGCTTGGATTCGGTATTCGTTTCGCGTCCACCGCGTTGTAATGCAACAGGGCAAGCACACAATGAAACAATTTGTGGAAGAAAGAATTCTTATAATACTAAGAAAAATAAAAACATAGAAAAGAATCGTGGTGGTGGAACGTTGAAAGTTCGTTTTGGGGCGTCAGATCGTGGAAAAATGTTCCGATTCGATATATGGAAACAGAAAAATGGGAAATATAACTGTGTACCCGTATACGTTTCTGATTTGGTCGAAAAAAACGATGCACGTTTTATGGTCGCAGATGCTGAATTTGTATGTACTTTGCATAAGGATGATTATGTAAAATTGACAACACGCAAAGGGGAAGTGTTTGAAGGCTATATAACAAAAATGGATCATGGTAAAAATTTTATGTTATATAAACATGATAATAGTCGTATGTTAGTCATAACAAAATCGGTCGGGGAATGCGAAAAAATTGAAAAATATTCTGTGACATTGTTGGGAAATAAAAAATTAGTCAAATTACCAGAAAAAAGACAACCTGTTGTAAAAAAACAATAGTTTACTATATATATAAGTATAAGATTGGTGGGAAAGGATACAAATAAAGGCGTTTTATATGTCTTGGCGTATTCTTACCTTGACTAATCCTGGCAAGGTTTGTGTTAAACACAGGCAGTTGCATTGGTCAGATGAAGCAGGAAATATTCAAAACATACCAATAGAGGATATTTCTGTATTGATTATAGAAAATCCATATATACAAATTTCGTCGGCTGTGCTGGCGGATTTAATGGAAAGTGGTGCGGTTGTTTTTACTTGTGATGCGTCGCATTTACCAAATGGTGCAATGTTTCCGTTTCATAATAATTCTAGGTATACAGAAATAGCTTTTTCACAAATAGAATCTTCTTTGCCATTTCGTAAGCGGATGTGGCAAGAAATAGTAATTCAGAAAATAAAAAATCAATCAGCAATTTTACGTTTAACTGGGTCAGGGTTATATAAAAATTTGGATATATTGGCCAGCAGTGTTCAGTCTGGGGACTGTCAAAACATAGAAGGAATTGCGGCGCGTGTATATTGGGGCGCTTTGTGGCAAAATTTTAATAGAAATGATATTTCAAATATAAAAAATCATGCACTGAATTATGCTTATGCGGTTTTGCGTGGTTGCGTTGCACGTTGTGTGGTTGGGGCAGGGCTGTTGCCGTTTTATGGTGTCCATCATTGTAACAAGTTGGATAATTTTTGTTTGGTTGATGATTTGATAGAACCATGGCGTCCGTTTGCGGATTTTGTTGTGAATAAAATTGACTGGGGCACAAATGATGCTTTGACGCCACAAATAAAACAATGTTTAGTTTCGGTATTATTGCATAGTTGTAATTTTCATGGCAAACAGCATTCTATATTAAATGCGATGTCTTTGTACGCCGAATCTGTTGCAAGTTGTTTTAAGAATAAAACGTTAAAAAATTTGAAATTGCCGAGTATTAAATCAGAACCACAAATAATAAATACACAAAATTGATGATGAGATATAAATACCAGGAAAAGTTTATGCGAATAATAGTGTTTTTTGATTTACCTGTCAGTACCAAAAAAGACCGGTATTATGCGACACGTTTTAGAAACGATTTGCTAAATGATGGTTATTATATGATGCAATTTTCTGTTTATTCGCGGATGGTAAAGGGACAGGCGGATGCAGAAAAACATATTCAAAGGTTGCATTATTTGACGCCTCCATCAGGTTCTGTCCGTGTTTTAACGGTTACAGAAAAGCAATTTGCAGATATGTTTTTCTTGGTTGGTCAACCGCCACAAGCAGAAAAAATCGGAACACAGCAATTATTAATGTTTTAAAAAAGCAGTTAGTTTATTAAAAAAATGGGCAAAAGTTATAAAAATATTTGTGGAAAAAGCAACAAAAACCCACAAAAATCTGTGGGTTATTGCTTGTCTATTATATCAAAGACGATTTGAGAAGCAACCTATAACTGGATATTGAACCGGCAGATGCAGAACCTGATTATATCAAAGACGATTTGAGAAGCAACCTATAACGATGTCGCGAATGCCGTTTTTAATGGCCTGATTATATCAAAGACGATTTGAGAAGCAACCTATAACTGTACGATTGTCGGTTGTGCCGGTTGATATATTATATCAAAGACGATTTGAGAAGCAACCTATAACCTTCTGGTACATTTGTCGCCGTTCCGACCTATTATATCAAAGACGATTTGAGAAGCAACCTATAACTGGGTATTGCAACTTGTAACTCTGGCAAAGATTATATCAAAGACGATTTGAGAAGCAACCTATAACTTATCTTTTTCCGGTAATGTATGTCTTAATTATTATATCAAAGACGATTTGAGAAGCAACCTATAACCAATCAAGATGATGATCACGACCGCAAAAGATTATATCAAAGACGATTTGAGAAGCAACCTATAACTTTTGTTCACACGCGTATTTATCACATAAATATTATATCAAAGACGATTTGAGAAGCAACCTATAACTAGATATTATGTCCTGTTCGTCGCATTTATTATATCAAAGACGATTTGAGAAGCAACCTATAACCTTTTTGCTAACGTCAGCAATATGGTTTCCATTATATCAAAGACGATTTGAGAAGCAACCTATAACACATAGTTGCACTGGAACCTGCCGGCGTACATTATATCAAAGACGATTTGAGAAGCAACCTATAACGCGTAACATTGCAAGCAAACGGGGGAACTGATTATATCAAAGACGATTTGAGAAGCAACCTATAACATCCGATGTACCCTTCATGACATTATTAGTATTATATCAAAGACGATTTGAGAAGCAACCTATAACAAGTTCGCCTTAGTAGCACCAGCAACACCAATTATATCAAAGACGATTTGAGAAGCAACCTATAACTTCAGGTAAACGTCCGCCGTATGGTCGTAATTATATCAAAGACGATTTGAGAAGCAACCTATAACTGATATTATGGAGGTTTTTCCAGGTGATAGATTATATCAAAGACGATTTGAGAAGCAACCTATAACCATTTGTTTTACGTTCAGCACATTGCATAAATTATATCAAAGACGATTTGAGAAGCAACCTATAACACGGCCAAAGCGACACAAAAAAGGCGATACATTATATCAAAGACGATTTGAGAAGCAACCTATAACTTTATGCCTCAAGTTGCGCCGACAACGTCTATTATATCAAAGACGATTTGAGAAGCAACCTATAACGCGCGTGCGCGTGTAGTGTATATATAATATATTATATCAAAGACGATTTGAGAAGCAACCTATAACATTGACCGTACCAGTCACATTATGTGACAAATTATATCAAAGACGATTTGAGAAGCAACCTATAACAAATGAAAACGGCGAATTTGTTGATGCAAACGGCAATGTGTTGTTTCAAAGTGCAATGTACCGGAACAAGCGCACAGACATTAAAGAATTTACACAATTCGTTTTAGATAATCCGAATAATAAACAATCATATCAAATATTTGATAAAGGCGGGGTACAATATACATTAGCCGCGAACGCCATAAAGCATGTAAAAAATGGGCATAATTTATCACCCGAAGATTGGGAAAGCGTTATAAATAGTTTTGAAAACATTGTTGCGGCGTATCCCAGTTATCGGAAAACAGGTTTTGGTGATAACAATGTGGTATTAGTATCGGAATTAAACGGTCAAAAATTTGGGGCCGTAATTACAATGAACGGTGGCCGTAATTACATAACAACCGCATTCAAGGGAACCGAAAAAAGTCTGAAACATTGGTTGGAAAGAAACGCTAGGCTGCTCTCGCCGGATTTGGGGAATTCGAGCTCGCCAGGACTAACCTTGGACACCGGCTCCATGCCTAGTCGTAACCAAATTATAAATCTATTAAAAACAAATGTCAAAGCAATACCGGACAAAAATACAGATAGTGCCGGAAAGGTTTATCATCAAGATGGGAAATTGGACATACGGGGTTATTTTTATTGGTCAAACAATAAGTAATTTATATATAAACACACCGTATTAAATTACGGTGTGGTTTATGGCTTGGGTGGGGCTATGTTTTTTATTCTGGCATATTGGACAGGCAGCGGCGCAGGGCGTCGTGCCAATGTGGGATATTTATATTAAACGTTTTTATAATTTTTGTTTTGTCCAAAACGCTATAAAACGGGCGCGTGGCGGCTGTTGGGTATTCTGATGTTGGTATTGCATTGACGCGGCATTTACGGCCGCCCAGTTCCATAATTGCAGTTGCAAAGTCGTACCAAGAACATACACCCATGTTGGTATAATGATATACGCCAGTGTTTTCAGTGTTTATTTGTGGCAATATTTGTACTATTGCATCGGCCAAATCGCCTGCGTATGTAGGGGAGCCAATTTGGTCGCATACTACATTTATTGATTCACGTTCCGCGCCCAATCGTAACATTGTTTTTACAAAATTGTTCCCGTTTGGTGAATATAACCAAGCAGTGCGAATAATAACAGCATTGTTATTATTGTTTAGTACTGCATTTTCACCGGCCAGTTTAGTTTTGCCATATACAGATATTGGATTAGTTGAATCAGTTGTTTTATAAGGTGTATGGCCAGTACCATCAAATACATAATCTGTGGAAATATGTACCAGTTTACATCCTGTTTTTGCCAGGTTTTCTGGGCCAGTTACGTTTATACGTGTTGCCAATTCAATATCTGATTCAGCGCGATCAACCGCCGTATATGCAGCACAGTTGATAATTGTATCAATATTATGTTCTCGTACAAATTTTTGAACGGCGTCAAAATCGGTTATATCCAACGTATCTGCATCGGTTGCGATTGCGTTTGGTATGCGCGCCGTCAGTTCGCGCCCCAGTTGACCATTACTTCCTGTAATCAGGTACATCTTGTAATCCTTTTGCTATTCTGTCTTTGTCTGATGTTATGATTTTATCTGATGGTATGCGCCAATCGATACCAATTTCTGGGTCATCATATCTGATGCCGAATTCGGATTCTGGGTGATAAAAATTATCACATTTGTATGCGAAAATCGCGGTGTCACTGAGTACTGAAAAACCATGCAGAAATCCACGTGGAATAAATAATTGACGCTGGTTTTCGGCGGACAGTTCAACCGCAACATGCCGACCAAATGTTAGAGAGTCAGGTCTGATATCAACCGCAACGTCCAGGACAGTGCCTTGTAATACACGAACTAACTTTGCCTGGGCGTGTTCCCCCAACTGGCAATGCAGACCACGAATTACGCCATATGATGATTTTGATTGGTTGTCTTGGACGAATTCATTAGGAATACCATTTTTTATGAATTCATCGCGATTATAACTTTCAAAAAAATATCCGCGCGCATCATTGAATATACGCGGTTCAACAATAATAACGCCATCAATATCTGTTTTGATAAAGTTCATTTTCCGTCCTTTGTGTAATCGTCGCAAATCATATAAACACATTTGCAATGTTTGTTCAAGGCGGAAAAAAGTTTTATTGAATTTTTATTGGGGTGTACTATAATATATTTATAATGCAGAAGGGAGAATTCAAATGCCAAAATCAAAAACTGAGAAATCCAGAACAGTAAAATCTAAACGTGCAACGCGTGGGGAAAATTATAATCCGATTGCCGCATCTGTTAAACGTTTATATAATAAAAGTGCGCCATTATTGATATGCGAGGCATTATTGTTCGGTGTCGTTGCGATATTGATGGTTGTTAAACCGGTTGCTATTTTAACAGCATTGACGTTCGTGATTGGTATTGCATTGGTATTGTTTGGATTGTACAGAACGATTGCTGGATTTGTGGTATCGCGTGATATGGGTGGCGGATGGTTTGATGTTGTGTTTGGATTGCTGACAGTGGTGTTGGGTGTGTTGTTCTGTATTTATCCTGTTGGTTCAATCGCCGCAATGGTTTACATCTTTGTGATATTGTTTATGTTGCGTGCGTTGTTATCACTTATCTTTTCTATCAATATGATTCGTGCGAAGTTCGGACATTATTGGTTCGATTTGATTGTTTCAATTCTGTTGATAGGGTTGGCGATATTCTTGATGTTTTACCCAATGGCTGGGGCGGTTGTGATGGTGTATTATCTGGCAATAGCATTATTGCTGTATGCCGCCGCAGACGTATATATGTATATTGAAATATTACGGTTAAAGCGTTTAGTAAATGATTAAAAATCGCCCATAAGGGCGATTTTTATTTGGAAATTATTTTTATAGATATGCATATCCGCTTAGATGTCGAAACATGGGGTGGGGCAAGTCCTGGGGGAAATTGCACAAAAATAAAACCGCCATTTCTGGCGGTTAAATTCCTGGCGCGCCCAGAAGGATTCGAACCCTCAACCTTCTGATCCGTAGTCAGATGCTCTATCCAATTGAGCCATGGGCGCAACGTTCGTATATTTTATATGATTTTATCACGATTGCAAGAAAAAAAGATTATTTTTATCTGCCATTGTGACCGTAGTGGCCAATGCCGTGATACAGCATGTTGAAATGCTGGCGACATACGGATTTATAATTACTGTCACCAACGGCAATTTGCGCGCCAGCCTTGATAACGTTACCAGCCGAATCATATCGCAAATGATGTGTTGCCAAGTGCATGCATCCGGGAATTTGACATGTAGATTCCATGCGATGTAATTTTGCCCCGACTTCTATCAATCGACGTGATGCAGGAAATATATGTTCGTTACTGTCAATCATCAGGCCATAGCACATTATTATGACGGGTCGTGAATCGGCAATTTGTACCAGTATATCGATATCTGATGGGGTGAAAAATTGAATTTCATCAATTAAAACCATTTTTGTATCTGGGGCAGGTGACCATCCATTTAATGTTTTTAATACTGTCGCGTCGGCAGATATGCCGATACGTGAATTGATTTTATTTATGCTGAAACGGTTGTCGACAGCAGGTTTTATAATTTCTGTTTTGTTACCATTTTTGCTTTGGTTATATGCGTTTATAACCAGTTGCGCGGATTTAGAACATCCCATTGTGCCATAATGAAAGTGCAAATTTGCCATTTGTAAAATTCCATTGTTATAAAAGTTATGATGCCATTGATTCTAAACGTTCTATGCGTTTTTCAACCGGTGGGTGGGTGGCCATCAATGAACTGATAAATTCACGGGGACCCCCAGGGTTTGCAATACATACCGCAGCCATAGATTTTACTTTATCCAGGCATTCTATGCGTGAATCTGTGGTGATTTTGCGTAATGCGTTTGCCAATGCCATTGGATTGTGGGTGATTTGTGCACCTGTGGCATCGGCGGCATATTCGCGGTTTCTGGAAATTGCCATGCGCAAAATAGGTGTGATTATCCAATTAAATACCATGAATGCCAGCCATACCATCAGTAATATTGCAGCGCCATTGTTTTTATTGTCATCACGTCCGCCGCCACTGAAAATAGCCATGCGCAGTATCATATCTGCTGCAAATACGGTGACACCAACACCAGTTATCAGCAGCATATCTAGTCTGATATCGCGGTTGCCAATGTGCGCCATTTCGTGTGCAATTACACCCTGTAATTCCAGATTGTCTAATTTTTTTATCAATCCGCGAGTCAATGCAACAGATGCGTCGCGTGGACTGCGGCCGGTGGCAAATGCGTTCATAGAATCGTCGTCAATTATATACACACGGGGACGGGGCAGACCGGCGGCAATCGCGACATTTTCAACCGCACGAAATATTTCACGGTTTTTGACATCGGTGTCAAAAATTTCATGTGCATGTGCAGAATTTAACATCATAGAATCACCAAATGCCCACGATATCAACAGCCATACACCACATGCGATAAATGTTGGAATTGCAACGCGGATGGTTGTTTCTAGTGCCTGGTCAATGGGGGCAACAATCCAAGTAAATAAAAATATTATCGCAATAAATATCAATGGAAAACAGATGACCAGCAACAATGTTTTTATATTATTACTGCGTATATGGTCATAAACGGTTTTGATGTTTTTCATAGTAAATCTTTCCTGTTAAAAAACTGTTGTTTCGTTCTTATTATAAACAAAAAACAGGGCGCGTCATCATGAAAAAAATTATCAGATTATGTATATTTTTATTTTGTTGTAATTCTGTGGCATATGCAGCAAATGTTCCGTCAAATCTATTTTCTGGTATGCCGCATTATTTGTCAGGTGTTGCAAATGCATGGAACGGGATATTTTCTGAATTTGGGGTCAGTGGTCATGTCGCTGCGTATATCCAAGATGTGCGTGTTGATAATATTGCACAATATTTAGATACAATATCAATATTAGGTTTTAATAATACTGCGATGGCGTTGTTTGAAACAGGCCACCATATTGGGCAATCTTTTGGTTTATTGGATGTACCAATGTTGGCGCGTCGTGGTGCGTGTCCAAATAACTTTATAAATTGCAAAAATCAGTCCAAAAATATCGTTGTTGATGGGCGTGTCTTTGGAAGTTTTGCAGATTATTCAGCAGGTGAAAATGGCGATTTTAATACCCGTAATACAGGTTTTGTTATAAACGCACATGGTTATGTCGCTGATGGTTGGACGTTGGGGGTAGAATACACACGAACAATGACAGATACGCGTGATAACAAGGTTTATTCAGACGCCATCAGTAACAGTATCGCAGTGTTTAGTAAATATTTATCGCGTCATGGATTGTTTGTGAATATTGGGGCAAATATGGGTGCCACTGGTTGGGATATAGATAAATCTGTGGCTGGGATTTCTGATGATGGGGTATATGATACGGATTTTTATGCCGCCCAGATAAATATGGGGGCGCGTATGTTACGTGGGCGGATGGCGATAACCCCGTCGGTTGCAGTGCGGTATATGCGTGTGTATGCAGACAAGTATATTGATGACGTATTACAGTCTTTCAGTGATTGGTGGTATAATGCGTTGACTGTTTCTGGTGGGGTTGAATTTTCTTTTGATTTTATTGGTGATGATTTTATTGTACGACCAAATATACGTGTTGGTGGTGGATATGATGCAATCAGTAATGGTACAGATAAAATGCATGTGCGATTGGTTGACAGACAATCTTATGATATTCCGATTGAAAAACCACATCGGGCAATGTTCAATGGTGATATTGGTATTATGTTTATGACAGATTATTTTGATGCGGCATTGATGTATGAATTAGACGCACGTTCAGATTATATGTCACATACAATTATGGCCAATGTCAAAATTGCATTTTAATGTTGTTGATTGCCGTCTGATTTTTTGCGATTGCGACGGAATTTGACAGAAAAACTGCCATTATTTATTGGGGTGTATGAAATAATATGTGGGGTCAGGATACTGTTACCAGCCCATTGGGGAAATTTTTGGTGCAAAATGCCACTGGCACCGGTTATGATTGTTGCACTGGTGGCGCCAGATGTTGCCAAGTTCATAATTGCGTCCCAGGCTTCTTCTTCGGTTTTATGATGTAAATCCAGAATTGCGTGTTCTGGAATTGGTTTTGGTTCGATTGGTATGCGTTGTGACAGTTTTAATTCAGCACGCACACGCCGGCGTGTTTTATCGTCGTCAGGTGTGAATTTTATATCAGCCATTTTTGCAATATCTGAATCAGTTAAATGTTTCATAATAATTAGATTATACTAAATTTTTTTCTATGTTTTACAAAAAAATACCGCCGAAAAAAATCGGTGGTTTGTTTTATTCCTTTTACCCAAATTATTTTAACTTAAAAACTGGTTATCAGTCAATAGAAAATTTGCCGAAAACAAACCACCGATTGGGTTCGTCAAATGAATAAATATCGAAACATGTTTTTTGTTTTATGTACACATTGCATGGCATTAAACGGGATGTTTACGGTATATACACCAGATGCGTTGGCGGTTCCGCAAAATGTTGATAATGCATGGGGTACACCGCAAGTTATTGAAAACGCGTTTCAACCAAGCTTGGCAACAGATCAGAGTTTTTGGTTGCATAATAAGCACAAGCCCAAAAATGACACGTCTGAGGCGGTGGTTATGGTATATCTGGCCAGAATTATCGTTGAAAATGGTGGTTATTTTTGTCCAATCCAGGTGCGTGCACGTCGTGCCAGCAAGGCCACGCGATATCCAGATTCTTGGACGGCATACCAGATGCCAAGTGGTGATTGGACCAAAAAATGTTATTGGTTGTGCGAACCTGGTCACAGTGGTGAAAATTGCGCAGATACCAAGGTTACAACAACAGACCAATGTAATTATACCAGGTTGTCCAAAGATACGTTGATGGACGGTATTTCATATAATGAAGGTGGTGGGTTGGAATCAAGGGATGGTTCTTCCATAGAACCTGAAATGACGTCAAATGATTATCAGGGATTTTTTCGTTTTGGTCATCGGTGTGATTCTGACAGGTGTGAAAAAGATGTTATTTTGGCCGCACAAAGTTACTTAGAAAATGGTCATGGGATAATTGCATCGCCGGCAACGGTTATCGCGTCGGGGGAATATGGTTTTTGGGACGAAGGTGATTTTAACAACATATGGGACGAAACGCACAAAGGTGGAAATGCGTCTGTAAATATATCGATTACTGCAAATACTGGGAATTATAAAACGAAAACGTTATGTATGCCGGGATTTGATGGGTCGGGGTGCACAACCAGTGTGTGTCGTGATTGCGAAGACCCATTGACACAGTTTAATTCAACAACCGGCATGTGCAGTGATTGTATTGATAACTACGTTCATAACGACAGTGGCGCATGTGTTAAATGCGAAGAAGGGACATATAAAAGTGTATCCCAAGATAAATGCATAAAATGTGAAAAAACAGAATATTTCAAAGATGATACATGTGTACCACGAAAACAAATATCCAAAGACACTATGTACAGTTGTTATCCAAACAAAAACACTGCTGATTTTTATGCATGCGTTCGTGATGTTTGTGACGACGATAAAAAAGTTGATTGTGTAACTGCGGATGGTGATTTGGGTACCAAGGTGTGCGCGGATGGTAAATGGGGGGCATGCAGTAAACAAAGCAGGGGGGAAAAATAATGCGGATTATAAATACAGTCTTGTTTTGTGGGTGTGTGTTGCTGGTCAGTTTGCCGTCGTATGGCGTTACAAAATGTGTGGCGTTGAATTCATCAACAACATGCAGTTCGTCAACCCAAACAGGTGTTTTAGATTGGTCGTCAACATGCACAACCAATGGGGTCAGAACAACGATACGTGGTGTGTCTGGGTGCGTGTCCCAATCGGGTGGTTCTAATGAATTACGCGACAGTATCAACACCAGTGGTTATGGTGATGA
This sequence comes from uncultured Alphaproteobacteria bacterium, assembly GCA_944389515.1. GTDB lineage: Bacteria > Pseudomonadota > Alphaproteobacteria > Rs-D84 > Rs-D84 > Enterousia. Next base: position 126,200 of record CALXMQ010000001.1, read on the forward strand.
TAACAAGCATTGTTGGTGCCGTATGATAAGTCCGGCGGTATCAAAATGGATATTTTCATATTCGTATGGTTCTGGTGGTGAATGTGACGCGAATTGTGGTGCAAATTGCGCTGGGACTGTTCAAGAGTATGACGGATTTCGTTCAACAATGATGTCTAATTTATCTAATTAGTTCAGGGGGGAGAGAGAAAAAGGCAAAACATGAAAACACTGGTCGTTATCTTTTTATTGTTATGTCCGTGCATTGCAATCGGGGCAGAACCGTCAACATCGTGTCCGGTGGGGTATGTCGCGATTGACGCGCCAGACATAACAATATCGGATGCGTCGTGTCCGAACGGATATATATCAGTTGGTACCGCAGACAGTTGTTTGGTGTCAACGCCGTCTGGGTCATGTGTAATGTATGCGCCCACTGGTACAGAATATACAGATACAAATGCACCACATAAATATGAATTTGTGTCTGTATGTCCAATGGAATAAGCAAAACATCCAAGGGTGAAAATATGAAAAAATATATAATTATACTTTTATCGTGTTTTATAACCACGGCGTATGCAGATAACTGGGTGTGTGGATATACAATTACGATTACTGCTAATTACACTAATGATGAAGACGCATCTACTAGCGACGATAAGAATATTGATTCTGCTGGTAGGGGGGCAAATGGTTTTGCAGCTTTTGTAAATAACAATGTCAAATTTTTCACCACGTTTGTACAGAACGGTGGAGTCAGACAGGTATGGCCAGGTGGTTCTATACAACGTTGTGGTGGGGTATCAAACTCATACGTAGCTAATTGTAATGCTGCAACTAATGTTCCGCCAAGTTATTGGAACGATTGCCCAAATTATTCCAATAGCAACCATGGTTTTGTTTGCGAGAAATGCCCATCGCTTGATGATGTGGCTGGAACAAACGGTGAAAATTTGGCCACAGTAGTTGCTATCTTAAATGGTGGTATAGGATGCTTAAATTATGAAAATGCAGATATAAAAAAATTAGTTGATGGTACAGTAAATAAATTATATTCAGATATGTGTGGAAGTATTGGGGGACAGGCGCCAAAATATGTGACCTATGACTCGTCCAATAAACAGTTGGATTCAACGAATTTTCCAAATATGGGTAATGGATGTTCTTATAACTCAATAACCATCACAAAAAATACGGTAAATAAATTTGACACAATAGATGGGTGTTATATTCCAAAAGATAACGAAATTCATGATGTCAGTGGTACGTATGTGTTTACTGAAAATTGCCATTGGAAACGATAGTTTTTATTATGGGCGGGCATACTTGCTGTCAGATCTCTACTATAATGCCCGCCCCACCCGATATAAAAAAAATCCCACAATCGTGGGATTTTTATTTTGTGTCAGTGCCAGATTCAAAATCAGTGGGCTTTTTATCCAGTTTTTTTGTCCAATCGTTATCTGGGAAATTCAGTCGTAACATTTCGGAATATCCGTATGCCTGGTCTGGCAATCCAATCGCAGTATAACATTCGGTCAGACGGTATAATGCCTCTGGCGTCATGACGGTTTCTTGGGCTGTTTGCACAACAGATTGCAATCGTGAAATTGCGCTGGGCCAATTTTTGCGTGCCATATCTGTGCGTGCAGAATACATCGCTTTGCCAGCGATATAGTTTTTCAGAATATTTATTTTGTTTTGTGCGTTTTTGGCATATTCAGATTTTGGAAATCTGTCAACCAGTTGTTGAAATTGTTGTAATGCATATGCCGACATGCCGGGTTCGCGGCGGACGTCGCTGACCTGGCGATAATAACACATGCCGCGCAGATACAGCATGTATGGCACGTCGCGGTGACCAGGATGGAATCGCATAAAACGATCGATTGTCATAATTGCGCCGGCAAAATCATCATCCAAATATTGCGAATATGCCGCCATAACCAATGCATCGGCCGCCCATTGGCTGGATGGATATTGGGTTTCTGCATGTAAAAATTCAGTTGCCGCCGTTTCATAATGTTCATCATTTAATTCTGCGTATGCAGATTCATATATTTCTGGTAATGTGCGGTCGGTCATTAAATCGGTATCTGAGCCAGCGCATGCGGTCAATATGCCGGCCAATCCAATCAACATAAATATTTTATTTGTGTGCATATTCCTGCCTTGATTTTATTTTATATTCAGCAGTATAATCTAAACCATGAAACTAGGCAAACATATTTTCGGGGTCAGTGTTATGACAGGAATCAGTCGTGTTTTTGGATTCCTGCGCGATTTGTTGATTGCACATGTATTTGGTGCAGGGCGGTTGTCAGACGTGTTCTTGGCGGCGTTTAAGTTACCAAATTTATTTCGCGATTTACTGGGCGAAGGGGCGTTGTCGTCAATATTTATCCCAATGTATACAGGGAAAAACAAAGATGAAAACTTTGCGAAAAACGTGTTTTCATGGCTGATGATGATATTGTTGGGTATAACGCTGTTGTTTGAAATTTTTATGCCATTAGTGGTATGGATTTTGGCACCTGGGTTTTCAGACGACCCTGGTAAAATGCAACTGACGGTCGTTATTTCCAGAATTATGTTCTGGTATGTTGTGTTTATTTGCGCGTCTGCGTTTTTGTCGGCAATATTAAATGCTTTTTCAAAATTTTTGTTGGTTGCGTTTATGCCTGTATTGCTGAACGTGATGTTGATTGGGGCGTTGTTATTGGCGGCCTGGTTTGCCCCAGAAACAGTACTGTATATAATGGCGTTTACGGTTGTATTGTCTGGGATTATTCAATTTGCTGTATTATGGGGGCGTATACGGCATCACCATTTTGGATTGCGATTGATACGGCCACGTTGGACGCCGGCGATTAAAAGTATGTTCAAACGATTGGGTATCAGTATTATTGGAAATGGCTTTTATCAGATTACAATTATTGTTGGTACATTGGTGGCCAGTTTCCAAAGTGGGGCTGTGTCATGGCTGTATTATTCTGACCGTATGATTCAGTTGCCGTTCGCACTGATTGGATTGGCGGTTGGTACTGTGCTGATATCATCAATGTCAAACGCCATGGCTGAAAAAAATATGCGCAGTGTATATTTACAACAAAATTCATCTATGCGGCAATCGATGATGCTGATAATGCCGTGTGTTGTTGGGTTGTTTGTGTTGGCAGAACCAATTATAAAATACTTATTTGAATATGGTGCGTGGACCCCAGAATCAACGCATGCGGTGGCAATGGCAATAATGATTCAGGTGTTGGTGTTGCCAGCGATGATGATAAGTCAAATTTACAGCAAAACATTGTATGCGTCCCAGGATGTTCGCACACCTGTGAAAACCAGCATTACATCTTTGGTGGCGGCGGCGATTATATATGTTACGGCGTTCCCATTGGTTGGGTATTTGGCAATACCGATTGGAATTGTTATCAGTGGGTATCTGAAAAACTGGTTATTGCGGCGTGCGTGTATGCGGCGAAATTTGATACACACAGAATCACGTACGCGATATGCCATTTTGGCATTTACAATCGTGGCGGTAATAATGGGGGCAGGGTTGTGGTTCGTGCCAATTCCGAATATATGGATATTGTTTGTCGCAATCGGTGGATATGCTGTTTTATATTTGCCAATCGCGTATCTGATTGATAAAAAAATATAGTCAAAATAAAGTTGAAAGCGGACTTTTTATATGATAAAATTTAATCATAAAAGAATGTAAGGAGTCCCAATAATGAAAAAAATAATACCTTTGGCGGTGCTGACGGCGGTGTTGGCCGGCTGCACGGATTTAAGCACCACGGACACCAGTTCAGTAAATGGGTACGCGGCGGATGGTTTTGGCGAAGAAACATTGGTTACAACTGATGAATCTTTGAATAATACGTATTTGTTGGCGCCTGCACCAAAATATTATGTGGGCAGTGCGTATAAGGTCGAAGATGTACAATATATCCCAGTCGAAGATTTGACATATAATCAAACTGGTATCGCAGGTATTATACCGGCGGAGTTAAACGGTACAAAAACCAGCAATGGCGAAGTTTTTGATATGAATCAAATGGTCGCAACCAGTAAAACTTTGCCGTTGCCGACAATCGCACGTGTAACAAATTTGGATAATGGGCAATCTGTGGTGGTGCGTGTAAATAATCGTGGCCCGTTTGTAAATACACGTATTATGGATTTGTCGCCGGCCGCGGCCCAGAAAATTGGCATGACCGGTCAAACCAAGGTTCAGGTCCAAGTGATGGCCGATGAATCTGTGGCGGTGAAAAATGCGACGGTTGGTGCAACAACACCTGGGACACCAACCCAGACAGTGGTACAACCACAACCTGTTGAAACAACAACTGTGGTGACAACAACAACGGCACCGGGTGCAACCGTTACAGCGCCGGCAACGTCTGGGGAATACAGTGTCCAAGTGGCGGCGTTTTATGCCCAAGACAGCGCGGATTCTTTGGCGGCACGTATGGCACAATATGGTAATGCCACCGTTGTCCAAGAAGGCGATATGTACAAGGTTCGTATTGTAAACTTGGATGCAGCCCAGGCGCGCAGTGTGATTGATGCATTGCGTAATAATGAAGGTATGGCGCCAGGATTACTGCGTAATGGTCGGTGGATAAATGCTGACAGTATTTAATAATAAAAACGGGGCAACGCCCCGTTTTTTTTGATTTGTTATATACATTGTTATTCATCATTTTTACCCCGAATTGGGCGATATTTGTTGTAATTACGCGCCAATAACATCATAAATCCATTTTGAAATATTCTCTCTAATACCTGTGCCGGTATCAGCATTTTTCCACTTTCGTATTTACCAATATATTTTGTTGTTGTACCCAACATACGTGCCGCATCACGACGATTTATTCGTGCATTTTGTCGTGCGTGTGACAATGCGTCACCAAAGTATGCAGAATCTACTAATACTACCTTCATAATATTCCCCCATTTTTTTATTAAAAAATACCGCCGTGATGAAAGGCGGTTGGAGGTTAAGAACTATCGAAGAATAGTGCCGCTTATTCAATATATTCGCGTGCCCTCCAACCGATGTTGGAGTTTTTTGTGGGTTTATTATACCCAACATTGGTAATCGTCAATGCGTAATAATTATTATACACTGTTTTGTTTTTTTCAATTATATAAAGTGTGGTAATGGCGGCGAAAATATAAGTTTGATGGTTGGGGCAAATCGATTCGTTCCCATGGTATAAGTATAAGAATATATTCTTGTCTGTGATATTTTATGCTGTATGTTTTATATCGATGCCTTCGTCGTGCAGTAATTTTATTTTTGTTGCGATACCGCCGGGGCCAGAATATCCGCCCAATGCACCGTTACTGCGAATTACACGATGGCATGGAATCGTTGGGGGTAATGGATTTTTCCCAACCGCATTTGCAACCGCACGTATCGCATTTGCATGACCGGCCATTTCGGCCAGTTGCTTATATGTTCGCACTTCGCCACGTGGTATGCGCAGCAGTGCACGCCATACATCATGTTGAAATGATGTGCCGGGTAATTTTTCTATGTATGAATCAGTAATACGCATATTCATGTAAGAATATAATATATCGCATGCGTTATACAGTCAATTTTTATAACACAGGAAAATCTTCCCCTTTGATTCCAGTGGCGGTTTTATCAATATATTCTTGCTTTGGTATGCAACATGAAAAACAAAGGAGAGAGAAATAATGCAAAAACAAAACTCGGCAATGTGGGACAGTATTGATTATTTGGCGCATGTGTTAAAAACGTCTTGTGCGGCGTTGGCGCAAAATGGCGGATTGAATCCAACAACATTTAATAAAAGTAAACGCATTTCTAAATATGGGCAAATGCGTTGGTTGTCAATGGAAACTATATTAAAAGTATTAAAATCATCGCATATAACGTTTTTGGAATATGCGGTGATTTTTCAAATGATGTTGGATTCAGATAATACAATCACAACGGATACGGATAATTAGTCCGTATCCGTATTGTCTGAAATATCACACTCTTTGACAATATCGTTATATTTGGCTTCGTTGCGTGGGTTGTTTTTGCTGAATAATATTGCGCAATCTTTGAATACAACATTGTTTGGGCATCCATAACATTTTTTCATCGCCGCAGATGTTATGCGTGTCATTGATGTTTTGGATACGCATTTCTTGGTTTGTGTGTCAAAAAATTGTGTGTCTGGATCACATTTTATACAAAGATTAGTGTCATGGTTTATGCCTTGGTACGCCGTGGTTTCACAAGCAATGCATGTGTTCGAAGTGGTACTTTCAAATGCGGTGTTGTTTGCACATGGTGCGACGCATGCGCCGTTGCGTAATGTGGTGCCAGGATTGCATTTGTCAGGGGCGGTGCAATCGGTACTTTCGTCGCCACCACAAATATTGATACGTTTTGTATAATTGCATGTGCCGTTCCCGTTTTCCAGTTCTTTGGTTGCGGTGGTGTTTGTGGTGTACCAAGAAGAACCTTCCTTCCATACACCACGATCGGCATTGTCTGGATTACAGCAGAAAAATTTACGTCCAGAATCATATTTTGATGTAAAGCTGTCTTGGTGTTTATATGTTTTTTGTGTGTTGTGTTTATTTACGTTCTTGCCGGCGCAACTGCTTTGCGATTTGCCGCAAAAGTAAAATTTGCGTCCGTCTTTGCGTTCTACGATGCAACTGTCGCTGGAACCAAATTTTGGCCCCCATGCGGCAATGGCATCACAGCATGTCGCAGATAAAATTATTAGAAAAATGTATTTTTTCATGTATGCCCCCAAATTTTTTGATGTAAAAAAAAGACCCACCAATCAGATTTGGTGGTCGGGGGGGGTAGAAAAATCAGTTTGTCAGTGATTCCCGTTGCTTTTGGATATTATTATCCTGTTTTATAACAACGGCCCCCCGACACGATAATCGGGGACATAACGGTGCGAAAAGGCACACCGAAATATTGTTTTTTTAGATAACGATGCTTTCGCACCGAACAAACCGGGCTTTCTACGGCCCCGAGCCAACATCCCTGTTGGTTCATATATAATGGTATAAAAAAAACATTGTTTTTTCAATCTGAAAATATGTGATTGCCGTTCGCCTTTTTGCTGCGGTTCGAACTGCTTTTTCGCCGGTTCGAATCCTGGGGCGGCCTTAGATTTTAACAAACACCCCGTCAAAAGACGGGGCATTTCTTAAAATTTGGCGCGCCCTGCAGGATTACTTCGTCACCTTGCAAAATTTGCCTAAGGCAAAACGGCGTACTGCCGTCCGCCTTTTTGCTGCGGTTCGAACTGCTTTTTCGCCGGTTCGAATCCTGGGGCGGCCTTAGATTTTAACAAACACCCCGTCAAAAGACGGGGCATTTCTTAAAATTTGGCGCGCCCTGCAGGATTCGAACCTGCGACCTGCGGATTAGAAATCCGATGCTCTATCCAGCTGGGCTAAGGGCGCGTTAGCGCTATTTTATACTATTATTATTGCAAATTCAAGTCTGATGGTGATTTTATCCAGGCGCGTGCGTGGGAAATCGTTCCTGGGGTATGTGGTGATGATTTGTGGTATAGTTATATTCGTACAGAAAAAAGAGGTTTTTAATGAAAAAGTTTTTATTATTTGTTTTGGCAATCGTGGTGTCTTTCTTGCCGGGCATTATTGGGATGTTGTTTTCGCCAGACGGGGCGTCTGATTTGTGGTATAATGCGCTGAACAAGCCATGGTTGACCCCAGACGGGTGGGTGTTTGCAGTCGTTTGGCCGATATTATATTTTATATTAGGTATTGCGTTATATTTGATAATTGTTGATAAAACACGTTACAGCAAAGCGATGCCGTATGGTGCGTTCGCAGCGCATGTGGTCTTGAACGCGTTGTGGTCTTATTTGTTCTTTGGATTAAATATGATGGGCGCAGGTTTAATTGTGTTGTTGGTGTTGATTGGGGTGACAATATGGATGATGCGCGCATTTCGCCCAATCAGTCGGACTGCATATTATTTGGTGTGGCCGTATTTAGTATGGTTGTTGTTCGCGTTATATTTGAACGGTTCAATATTGTTTTTGAATTAAAAAATCCGCCATTGTGCGGATTTTTTATATTTTCAAAATCTTGAAATCTGGGTCGCCAACGTTCAAATATTTCAACCCCAGTTCTTCGACATAATCAGAACTGTATCCCTGTAATAATTCAATATGGCGACGAATTGCGCGTAATTCTGATTGTTCAGATGCCAGTTGTTCTTGTTCCCCATGCAGACGCCACACGTTTATTACCAATCGTTGTACGTTTACGTCACCCCAAAACATGCGAACAAACATAAATAGTGCCAGCGCAGTCATGATGATACCCAGTTTGCCGTACATCCCGTCAGACCATGCGCGTTGCAGAAACCCAAAGAAATTTTTGATTTTTTCCTTCATCGGTGGCATTATATCACAAATGTTTAGTGATAATCAAATTTTTGGTGCGCCATTGGCCGGCATTACGGATAAACCGTTTCGCCGTATTATTCGTATGTTTTCCCCAAATGCGCCGTTATATACAGAAATGATTTCGTGTCATTCATTGGTTGGTGCACATAAAAATTGTTTACGGAATTTTGACCGATATGATGATGAAGGTAATATTGGCGCACAAATTTTTGGTGCAGATGCAAAACTGATGGGGGATGCGGCCCGGATATTACAAGATTCTGGGGCGGCATGGATTGATATAAATATGGGGTGTCCTGTGCCAAAGGTTGCCACACGCAGTGGTGCAGGGGCAAATTTAATGCGCGACCATAAATTGGCGGAAAAAATTATGCGTGCTGTTGTTGGGGCGGTACAAATACCTGTGTCAATAAAAACAAGACTGGGGTGGGATGATGCACATCGGGATTGGGATGAATTGATGCATATTGCGTCTGATTGTGGTATAAAATTTGCTGCGTTACATGGGCGTACACGGGCGCAACTGTACATGGGGGCGGCACAATTACCGCAAATAACGGATGATATAAAAATACCTGTGATTGGAAATGGTGATATTAAAACGTCTGATGATGTATCGCGGGTTTTAGAATTGGGGTATTGTGGGGCGATGATTGGTCGTGGTATGTTGGGGCGGCCATGGATTATTGGGCAAATTATGGGGCAATGTGATGTGCCTGACAATATTGGTGTTGTTGTGTTACGTCATTTGGCGTATATGCTGGAATATTATGGCGAAAAAAACGCAATACCGATGTTTAGAAAACATGCCGCGTGGTATTCGGCTGGGATACCAAATTCTGGGGATTTTAGAATAAAGGTAAATCAAATATCTGATACAAAGCAACTGGTTGCGGAAATTTGTAAATTTTGGGGTTGCGAAGTGAATATATAGATTCTATGATTGAATAAAATAAAAAAGGGATACCATAACATGAACGAAAATGATAAAACAGTGCTTCACACTGAAATGACAGTCGGCGAAATATTGCGCAATGCACGCACAACTGGACGTCGTAAACGTGAAATACCAACGGTTTCAAAACAGTTGTGTATTCGCGAAGAATTTTTACAGGCATTAGAAGACGGTAATTATAAACTGATTCCAGAAACTGTATATATTTTAGGTTTTGCGCGGAACTATGCAATGGAATTGGGGTTGGATCCGGATGAAATTGTAAATAAATTAAAACGTGAAATGGGCTTGGTCGCAGAAGATGAAGATGTTGGCGCAGATGTTGGGACTGATGATAATGTCGTGGCAGATGGTGAAAAATGGTATCAACGTATCTGGACACGCAGTGTGAAATTTATACGTCGTCATTGGGTATGGTTTGTGTCGGGTGTTGTGATATTGCTGGCACTGATTGGGGGAATTACGTTTTGGGCAATGTCTGGGGGTACATCTGGTGTGACCCCAGAAACACCAACAGAAATTACATTGGCCGCGCCGATTGATGTTGATGCAGAACCAAAATATAATGCGGATGTGCGTGAACGCTTTGGTACAGAAAATGCGGAAAATGCATCTGTGGTATTACAGGCGATTCAAGAATCTTGGGTCAAGGTTGAAGATGCACGTGGTAATACAATATTCAGTCGTGTATTGGTGCCAGGGGATGTTTATTATGTGCCTGGTGGTGATGGATATACGGCGGTGTTTGGTAATGCCGGTGGCGTGGATGTTTGGGTAAATGGCGTTTTGGCACCAAAGCAGGGGGCAGAACACGCGCGTGTCGCAGATATTTCATTGAATCCAGATGATTTGATGTAATTTGTGTGGCTGGCAGGTGCTAAATTTTCTTGGTATGCAAATTTTGTCATTTTAGGTATTGTAATTTGACAGATTTTTTCTATATTTATTCGTGCCATGGCAGGAATTATAAAAATTCGCGGTGCACGCGAAAATAATCTTAAAAATATTGATTTAGACATACCAAAAAATAAATTGGTGGTCTTTACAGGCGTGTCTGGTTCGGGAAAATCGTCGTTGGCATTTAATACTATTTATGCCGAAGGTCAGCGTCGATACGTTGAATCTTTGTCTGCATATGCACGTCAATTTTTAGATATGCAGAAAAAGCCTGATGTTGATTTGATTGAAGGTTTATCGCCGGCGATTTCTATTGAGCAAAAAACAACTTCGAAAAATCCACGTTCAACTGTTGGTACGGTGACCGAAATTTATGATTATTTGCGTTTGTTGTGGGCGCGTATTGGGGTGCCGCATTCGCCAGTAACAGGATTGCCAATTAAATCCCAAACAATCCCAGAAATGGTGGATTGGACAATGAAAATCCCCAATGAAACCAAGATTTTTATCATGGCGCCACTGGTGCGTGAACGCAAAGGTGAATATAAAAAAGAAATTGCGTTCTTGGTCAAGCAGGGATATCAACGTGCAATCATTGATGGTGAATTGTATGATTTATCTGCTGTGCCACCATTGGATAAAAATAAAAAGCACACAATTTTTGTAATTGTTGATCGTTTACAGATGCCGGCGATGGGTGCGACGGATTCTGATATCGAAACTTTTCGGTCGCGCATGTTTGCATCATTCGAAGGTGCATTACGATTGGTGCCTGGGTCGGTATTGGTACGTCGTTTAGATACCAACGAAGATATTTTATATTCGCAAAATTATGCGTGCCCCGTCAGTGGATTTACTGTGCCGAAAATAGAGCCACGGTTATTTTCGTTTAATGCACCGATGGGGGCGTGTCCGTCGTGTGATGGTTTGGGTGTGCAATTAAATATGTCGCCTGATTTGGTAATACCGGATCCTTCAAAATCTATATTGGATGGTGCGATTGCGCCGTGGTCGCGTGGGGGGATGCTTAGTCAATTTGACCATTTGTTGGATGCATTGCATAAAAAATATAAAATCCCATTGACCAAGCCATGGCATACGTTGACCCAGCAACAGAAAGATATTATTTTGTATGGCAGTGGTGATGAACCAATAAAAATAAATTGGAACGGATTTGTTTATGAAAAACCGTACGAAGGCGTTATTCCAAATATTGAACGGCGTTGGCGTGAATCTGATTCAGATGCTGTGCGTAACGAATTGGCAAAATATCAATCTGAAAAACCATGCCCGATGTGTCATGGAAAACGTTTGAATATCCAGGCGTTGTGCGTGAAAATTTATGGTCTGGATATTATGGATGCGTGTGACATGGCGGTAGATCAGTCGTTGCAATGGTTTACAGATTTACCGAATCATCTGACGCAAAAAGAAAATGATATCGCACGTGTTATTCTGCGTGAAATTACCAGTCGTTTGCACTTTTTGCAAAATGTTGGTTTGGGATATTTGACTTTGTCGCGTATGTCAGGAACTTTATCTGGGGGCGAAGCACAACGTATTCGTTTGGCATCGCAAATTGGCAGTGGTTTGTCTGGCGTATTGTATGTATTAGACGAACCGTCAATCGGTTTGCATCAAAGCGATAATGATAAGCTATTAGATACGTTAAAAATGCTGCGTGATAAAGATAATACGGTTATTGTCGTAGAACATGATGAAGATGCCATGCGGGCAGCAGATTATTTAGTGGATATTGGACCGGGGGCTGGCATCAATGGGGGGCATGTGGTTGCCGCAGGTACGCCAGCCCAGGTTATAAAAAACAAGGATTCTTTGACAGGGCAATATTTGGCTGGAAAACGCAAGATAGATGTTCCAAAACATCGTCGTTCTGGTAATGGGCATGTAATTTCAATCCAGGGCGCACGTGAAAATAATCTGAAAAATATAAATGTGGATTTCCCATTGGGAAAATTTGTCGCATTGACGGGTGTGTCGGGGTCTGGTAAATCAACATTATTATTAGATACGTTGTATCCAGCACTGATGCGCGCATTATATAATTCAAAGCTGGAAACCGGCGCACACGATATTATTCGTGGTATGGAATATATAGATAAGGTTGTAGATATAGATCAATCGCCAATCGGGCGTACACCACGCAGTAATCCGGCCACTTATACTGGGGTATTTTCAAATATTCGTGACTTTTTTGCTGGTTTGCCCGAAGCCAAGGCGCGCGGATACGGTCCGGGACGTTTTTCGTTCAATGTCAAAGGTGGGCGATGTGAAGCATGCCAAGGTGACGGCCAGATAAAAATAGAAATGAATTTTTTGGCGGACGTTTATGTTGAATGTGATAAATGTCATGGCGCACGTTATAATGATGAAACGTTGGCGGTTAAATACAAAGGCAAATCGATTGCTGATGTATTAAATATGACGGTTGAAGAAGCGTACAGATTTTTCAGCAATGTTCCGCAAATTGCACGTAAATTGGAACTGTTAAAACGGGTTGGGCTGGATTATATAAAATTGGGTCAAAGTTCGTTGGATTTATCGGGTGGTGAAGCACAACGTATCAAATTGTCCAAGGAATTAGCAGCACGCAGTACAGGGCAAACCATATATATCTTGGACGAACCAACAACTGGGTTGCATTTCGCGGATATCAAATTGCTGCTATCGGTATTGCATGAATTAGTTGACCAGGGTAATACGGTTATTGTTATTGAACATAATTTAGAAGTAATCAAAACAGCAGATTGGATAATTGATTTGGGCCCGGGGGGTGGTGCAAACGGTGGACGCGTTGTTGCCATTGGTACCCCAGAGCAGGTTGCGGATAATTCAGATTCTTTGACGGGTAAATACTTAAAAAAGTATCTGGACATTTCAAAACAGAAAAAATAAGGTAAGTATATATAATAATAAACATATAAAAGGAGTAAATGCATGTTTGGTTTTGGTAAAAAAAAGGCAAATAAAGTTATCGATACAACTGCGACAAATGCCCAGAATACGGAAATTGATGAAAAAGAACTGAAAAAAATTGAAGAAAAAATCCCCAGCGGCATGAAGGAAACTGCACAACGTATGATGGCCGGGCAATTTGATATGAACGATATGTTGGCGCAATTAAAGCAGATTAAAAAAATGAGCAATTTTAGTGGTCTGTTAAAAATGGTGCCGGGGATGTCGGGCGCAGTTGCGGCAATGAAGGAAAAAATTAAAGACGGCAGTGTTGATGCGCAAATTAAAATTTTGGAAGCAATGACCCCATCAGAACGTGCAGAACCAGAAAAAATATTTGCTAATGCCAAGGCACGTATTGCTGAAACAGCTGGGTGTACAGTGCGTGATGTGGAACATATTATTAAACAATATTCAAAAATGCGTCAACAAATGGCGATGGTTCAACGCATGGGGGGTATGGAGGCTGTGATGCAAAAAATGCAAGGTGCAGGTAATAAATAATCTGATGAATTGGAAAAATTTATTTAGTTGGGAAAAAATCAAGCAACAATTTGATTGGACGCCTGTGGCGGTCAAAGTTCCGCGTCCGCGTTATGAAACGTATACAGATGTTGGACCGATGTTGTTGGGGTATGAAGTAGAAGTCGAATATTTATACCATGGGAATAAAACACATTTATTCCCAACAGATGAAGAAAAATTGTGCTTGGTTTCCCGGCGACGTGCGTTGGCAAATGCAATTTCTTTTTATAAAGATACGCGTGCCAAGGTTACTGAATATAAAAAAGGCAGGCAGAAATGAAATTGAATTTAAGAAAAATTTTTAATTGGGATATTAGTAAGGTATCAAAGCCTGTGCCTGTGTATGAATTAAATTATGATGGGAATATGGGGCGCATCGTTATTGGGTATGATGTCACTGTTAAATACGTGTATCATGGCCAGGATTCTTATTTCTTTGATATGGATTCTGAACGTCTGTGGGCGTTATATGGGCATCCTAGAAAAGCCGCCGAAGATTTTTATCAATCAATGTATGAAAAACAGGCACAGCAAGTAATTCATCGTTGGGCCACACGGCACAGATAATTTGAAATGAAAATATTAAATAAAAAAATTGCATCTAAAAAATCTTCGGCTGCATGGATTCAGCGCCAGGCGGCGGATCCGTATGTCGCGCGTGCACATCGGGATGGTTATCGCGCACGTGCTGCATACAAATTGATTGAAATAAATGAAAAATATAAATTCCTGAAAAATGGCCAGATCGTGGTGGATTTGGGTGCTGCGCCGGGGTCTTGGTCGCAATATGTTATGCGTGCGTTTCCGCGGTCGCGTGTGTTCGCCATGGATTTATTAGAAATAACACCGATACCCGGGGTTGAATTTTATCAGGGTGATTTTACGACAGATGATGCGTTGGATTGGTTGGTGCAAAAATTAAATTTGCCGACAGATGGGGTGACACATGGCACGGTGGATGTTGTGTTGTCTGATATGGCGCCAAATACGGTTGGACATAAAAAAACAGACCATATTCGTCAAATGGTGTTGTTGGAATATGCGTTTGATTTTGCGTGTCGTGCGTTAAAGCCTGGGGGTGTGTTTGTTGCGAAATCTTTTACGGGTGGCACAACAAATGAATTATTAAAACAAATTCGCGAAAAATTCGAATCGGTGCATCATATTAAACCACCTGCATCACGCAAAGACAGCGTTGAAATGTTTATCGTTGCGTTGGGATTCAAGGGATAAAAAACGCCGAAAAATCGGCGTTTTTTATTTTATTTTTTCGGCGGCGGTGCGTGCCAATTCGTCACATCGTTCGTTATATAAATTGCCGGCATGGCCACGCACCCATACCCAATGGATATCACGGTTTGCGGCCAAATCGTCCAACTGTTGCCACAGTTCTTTGTTTTTAACGGGCTTTTTCGCGGCGGTTTTCCAGTTGTTGTTTTTCCATTGTGGAACCCAAACCTGCATGCCATTTTTTACATATTGACTGTCTGTATGTAATTCAACGGCATTATGATGACGGGTCGCGGCCAGTGCACGTATTACCGCGGTCAATTCCATTTGATTGTTCGTTGTGTTGGGGGCGCCGCCACTGCGTTCGGCAACATTTTTGCCGTCGGTCGCAATAAAAGCCCAACCGCCGGGGCCGGGGTTTCCCAAACAACTGCCGTCTGTCCAGATTTTTAACATTTTTTTAACCTTGGTTTTGTGATATAATATCATAAAATGAGATTTGATGCCAAACAATTACGGGAAATGTCAAAATCCGTGCGTGCGCACGCGCTGAATGCTGTGCGTCATGCTGGGTCGGGACATGTTGGAATTGTTTTGGGTGCGGCAGATATTGTAACTGCAATTTATGCAAATTTTCTGCGTGTTGGGTGTGATAAATTCGTGTTGTCTGCGGGGCATGGCAGTGCGTTGTTATATTCTGTGTTGAAATTGGCTGGATATGACATTGGCAATTTAAGCAGTTTTCGTAAAATTGGTGGATTGCCTGGGCATCCAGAATTCGGAATTGATGGTGTGTTCGCCACGACTGGGCCGTTGGGTCAGGGTGTTGGTAATGCGGTTGGTTTGGCATTGGCTGAAAAAATGCGTGGTGGTGATGGAATTGTATATTGTTTGTGCAGTGACGGTGATTTAAGCGAAGGTGTCGCCGCCGAATCGATTGCATTGGCCGGACAATATGAATTAGATAATTTGATTTTGATTTGGGATGATAATGGCGTGACGATTGATGGGGCGGCATTGGTTGATTTAGATGTGCCGGCACGTATGGCGGCGGCTGGGTGGAACGTAAAATATATTGATGGAAATAATTTTGCAGATATAAATCGTGCATTGCGTGGATGTGTGGGGCATGGGGCGCCGACGTTCATAAATGCAAAAACAATCATTGGGCGTGATTCCAGTTTGGCTGGGATGTCTGGGGCACATGGATTTGATTTGTCTGATTCAGAAATGATGTATTTGATTGAAAAAAATATATCATATGTTGGTGATGATTTGTGGGCGTCGGTTGCGGCAGAATCACATGAAAAATATGTGCCACGGTATCCTAAGATTAAAACAAATAAAATACCGGTGCCTGATTTAGGAAATTTTGCGTCGACACGTGAATTGTCTGGGGTGTATTTAGAATCACTGGTTGCCAGTGGTGCTGAAATTGTCGGGGGCAGTGCGGATTTAGGGCACAGCACAAATGTAAAAGTTAAATCATCTGTGGATATTGTTGCGCCCGAATTACGTGGTAATTATATAAATTTTGGTGTGCGTGAACATGCAATGGGCGCAATTATGAACGGTATGGCAGCGGCAGGTATGCGTGTATATGGTTCAACTTTTTTAGTGTTCAGTGATTATATGCGTCCCAGTATCAGATTGGCGGCCATGTCTGGGTTCCCAGTAATTTATGTATTTACGCATGACAGTGTCGCGGTTGGGTCAGATGGGCCAACACATCAACCGGTTGAACAGTTGGCGTCACTGCGCTTGATTCCAAATTTTAATGTTTATCGGCCATGTAATGGGGCAGAGGTTGCATATGCATGGAAATCTGCTGTTGCAGATGTGCATGCCCCCAGTGCGATTATTTTATCACGGCAAAAATTTATGCAGATTTCAACACCAGTGGATGCAGATATATCACGTGGTGCATATGTGATATATCCGGCAACTGCGCGGCGCGAGCGTGTTACAATTATCGCAACCGGGGCCGAAGTGTCATTGGCGGTGTCTGTGGCGGAAAAATTGGGTGACGCGGTTCAGGTGGTCAGTATGCCGTCTGTGGCGGATTTCAGACGCCAAGATGTTAAATATAAAGAAAAAATATTGGCTGGATTTGTTGTCGCAATCGAGGCTGCGGCATCCGCGCCATGGTTTGAATTTGCTGATGCGGTTGTTGGTATCGATTCGTTTGGTGTGTCGGGTGATGGGGACGATGTTTATCGTCGTATGGGATTTGATGCAGATGTGATTGCACGTGATATTTTGAAAAAAGTAAAATAAAATCATATTATGATTGAATACGAATTTGTTTTGTCGTCAGGTGAACGTATTCCTGTTGTTATTAAAACGCGTCGTGGATTGCGTAATATAACGTTGCGCCCAAAAACACGCCCGTCGCGTGAAATTCATATATCAAAACCGTGGATGACACCAACATCAACTGTGTTGCGATTCTTGGAACAAAAGCGTCGTTGGTGCGAACGTATATTTAATAACGCACCGCAAAAAATAACTGTGCATCCGGGTGATGAAATTGATTTTTTAGGGTGGCATGTTTTATTGCAACATGATTCGATGCGGCGCGCGAATCAATTTATTGTACATGATGATATGAACGCGACGTTGATTGTTGGTGGTGGGGTGGATATGTTTGAACGACGTGTGCGCGATTTTATTCGGGCTGAATTTTTGCGGACTGTTAAACAAATGGTGCGTACGGCGCCACGTGAATTATGGCCGCGTCGTATCGCGATTCGTGATACATCCAGTCGTTGGGGCAGTTGTTCCACCAGTGGGACAATGTCTTTTTCTTGGCGGTTGGCATTTGCGCCACGCGATGTTATGCGGTATGTCGTTATGCACGAATTGGCGCATGTCGTGCACATGGATCATTCACCTGAATTTTGGCAAACAGTGTCGCAACTGTATGGATTTGGGGTTGAACGTGCAAAAAGATGGTTGACGGTGCATGGGGCAGAATTACATAAATATTTTTAAGTAAAACTTGCAAACGTGTGGATTTCAGGTATTATTTTTGTATGATTATTAAAAATTTCATTTTTGTCGCGTTTCATCACGCCCGTCGGGCGGTGTGTTTATAGCGTTTTTTGTATATTTATGATATAATCTGTTTAATCAATTTGCCGTACAGATATGGCGTAACCACAGGATAAAAAAATGGAATTAAAACCAACAAAAACTTTGTCTGGATTTATCGAATTGTTACCAGCGCAGCAGCGTTGTTTTGACGAGTGTGCCGCGCGTATGCAACGTGTGTTAAAGACAGCCGGATTTTCGCATTTGGATTTGCCGGCTATTGAACGGGCCGAAGTTTTGACAGATAAAGATAACTGGGATGAAATAGAAACCCAGATGTTTTTGTTTCAAAAAGGCGATACTAAAATGGGATTGCGATACGATGGGACAGTTGGGTTGTCGCGTTATGTCGCAGGTCATATAAATGAATTAGTATTTCCATTTAGGGCGTATCAATTTGCACGTAATTATCGTGGCGAACGTCCGCAGCGTGGACGGTATCGCGAATTTTATCAGATGGATTTAGATATCATGGGAATTGATGCACTGTCTGAAAATTATGATGCTGAAATTGTGGCAACGTTGGCACGGGCGTATGAATCGATTGCTGAATTTATTGGGCCGGTAAATGTTCGCGTTGGTAATCGGCGCTTTTGGAACGCGATGTTTGCGTATCTGGGGTTGACAGATGAACAAAGCAGGGCGGCATTTGTTTTGATTGATAAACGTGAAAAGATTTCAGATTTCTATGAAGGATTATGCGAAACCGTTGGTAACAGTGCGGCAGATAAAATAAATGACGTATTTTCAAATGGATACAAATCGTGCGCTGGGGCATCAGATACGATAGATTCAGCGATTGCGGAATTAGATTCGTTTATGGCGTTATTAGATTCTATGGGAATAAAAAATGCACAAATTGATTTAGGTATAATGCGTGGTCATGCATATTATACTGGGATTGTGTTCGAATTCTTTTTAGATAATTTTCCTGAGCTGGGCGCGATTGGTGGCGGCGGTCGATATGAAGATTTGGCGTCTAAATTTTCGAAAACTAAAATTATTGGTGTTGGTGCCGCGGTTGGTTTTTCACGTTTGATGGTCGCATTGTTGGATGATAATCGAATTGATTTGACGCCGTTTATGCGCCCCGTTCGCGCGGCAGTATTATGTATGGGCGCAGACCAGGTCGCGTATTCTATGCGTGTTTTAGCGGCGTTGCGTACCGCAGAAATTGTGGCTGTGCCGTATTTAGATGCGAACAAAAAATTCAAAAATCAAATTGAATTTGCTGATAAAATAAATGCTGATTTCAGTATTATTATTGGCGATTCAGAACGCGAATCTGGTATGTTGGCGGTCAAAAATATGCAGACAGGTGATCAACAAACATTGGATTTAGATAATACGATAAAGTTATTAAAATAAGTTGTAAAAAATGGTTATAGATGAAAAATTAAAAGATATTCAACAGCGCGCAACAGACATTGGAGATAAATTAAATTCTGGGGCGGTGTCGGGTGATGAATTGACCAGATTGGCCAAGGAATATTCTGAATTATCAGCGATTTTGCCACTGATTGATGAATATTTTGCAATCAAGCGTGGAATTGATGACGCAAATGAAATGTTGCATGATTCAGAATTAAAATCTGTTGCGGCAGAACAGTTGGCGGAATTAAATCACAAATTGCCGGATGTTGAAAAACAATTACAGATTGCGTTGTTGCCACGGGACGAAGCAGATGACAGCAGTGTTATCATGGAAATTCGTGCCGGGGTGGGGGGCGAAGAATCTGCGTTGTTTGCAGGTGATTTGTATAACCAATATAAATCATATGCAATGCGACATGGATGGAAAACAGAAGTAATTGATGAAAATCCAACATCTTTGCATGGGTATAAAGAAATTATTTTCAAAATTGATGGTGCTGGGGCGTATGCGCGATTGAAATTCGAATCGGGAATTCATCGTGTGCAACGTGTCCCTGAAACCGAGGCTGGTGGTCGAATTCATACCAGTGCGGCATCTGTGGCCGTTATGCCCCAGGCCAAAGATATCGATGTCGTTATTGATGACAAAGATATTAGAATTGATGTATTTAGGGCATCTGGTGCAGGTGGCCAACATGTAAATAAAACGGACAGTGCCGTTCGTATTACGCACTTTCCAACTGGTATTGTGGTTACATGTCAAAATGAACGCAGTCAATTTCAGAACAAGGCTGCAGCAATGGATGTTTTGCGTTCCAAATTGTATGAAAAACAACGGGAAGAGCAGGTAAACGCCAGTAATTCTGCACGTAAAACCATGGTTGGTTCGGGGGATCGCAGTGAAAAAATTCGGACATATAATTTCCCGGAACAACGTGTAACTGACCACAGAATAAAACTGACGTTATATAAACTGGATGACATTTTGGCTGGTGGCGCCGCGTTGGATGAAATGATAGATGCTTTGACTGCGGCAGATCAGTTGGAACGTTTGGCGAATATGGAATAAAAAACCGGGGCGCACGCCCCGGTTTTTTTTTATTAAAAGATGTATTTCAAATTGAAACCACCGTTCCAACCACTGCGTCCGCCATCGCGTCGATTGATATTTAATGCGATGTTAAAGCGATCAATGGATTTTTCAATTCCAATACCGTATTCTGCATAATCACGGGTGTCTAAATCATCAAGTTGATTGCCATTGACGATAACATCACCACCGTGTCCCATCATAAATGCGTATTTGAAATTGATGAATCCAAACCAGCCCTTGCCAATATGTTTGATTGCGCGGATGCCGGGGGCAACTTCGAACATATTAAAGTTTTGATTTGCAACACTGTCGCCAGATGCGGATATATAATTTGCGGAACCAATCCATGTATATCCAGCGTATACGCCGGGTTGGATTGTAAATGTATCGTCCAATGCAATATTGTATGTTGCGTTTAATGCCGCCCCAGCCCACATGTTGGCAAATTCATCACCGCCATATTCATTTTGTGCATTGTTATATAATGCGCCAATATTTGCGGCCAATGATAAATTAAACTGCTGGATATTATAACCAGTATATAAACCAACGTATCCACCGCCTTGGTCAATGTTTATAAATTCATTTTCTTGGGCGCCACCAACATATCCACCAAATATACCCCATTCAGATATTCCGATGCCACGTTGTGCTTCGCCACCAGCCAACCCCAACATGATTATATCAGTGTCAGTATTTAATTCGTCATATCCTTTGAATTTTACATCGTCATCATAATGTTGCCAATTTATCCATACGCTGTTCATAACAGGGCGCGGATCACGTTGTTCAATGTCGTCTGTTGATATATCACCACCATTTCGGCCGGTATCGGTTGCGACGGTTGTTCCGTCTTCGCCATATTCACCGTACAGACGTGGCCAACCGTACATTGGGGTCGTTCCGTATAAATATTTTGCATTTTCATCAGCAGATATAATATGCGCACGTCCGCCCAATGCCGCAGCGGCCGTTCCTTCGAAAGTTTGCATCGCCGTTGTCATAATTGAGTGTTGAAATGCAGTTATATTATTTGCTAAAAATACATTTGCATATGTATGTGAACCGGCCGCCATTGCGCCATGTGACATCAACATGAACGTGGCGATTGCCAATACTGATGTTTTTTTCATATCTCTCTCGCCCTTTTTTATTGGTATGTATATTTATGTATGTATTATATCATATTTTTTGTGGTTTGGAAATGAAAAGCAATTTTATTTCTTATTGAGAACAAAGGCTTTTTTTAGTAAAATTCATAATTATGAGTGAAAATATAAAATTAGATAAACCGATTGTTATGGTCGGGTTGATGGGTGCCGGTAAAACCAGTGTAGGGCGCGCATTGGCGCGACGGTTGGGGGTGCCTTTTGTGGATTCTGATAAAGAAATAGAAACCGCCGCAGGGTGCAGTGTCGTTGATATTTTTTCTTTGTATGGCGAAGCAGAATTTCGCCGTGCAGAACAGCGTATCATTGCACGTATATTTGATACACCACCAGCGGTCAAGGTTATTTCTACGGGCGAAGGTGCGTTTATAACGCCGGCTGTGCGTGAAATGGTTTTATCGCGCGCAATATCTGTGTGGTTGCGTGCAGATTTGGATTTGTTGGTTAAACGGACTAAATTTCGTGATACGCGTCCACAATTATTGCATACGGACAGTCGCAAAATATTGGCGCAACTGATTGATGAACGGTATAACATTTATTCTATGGCGGATATAACGGTTGAAACACGCGATGAAAGTTTGCGCAAAACGTTGGGCAAAGTAGTCGCGGCAATATCAGAATATCAAAATCAAAAAGGCGAAAAAAATGGCTAAAAACAAATTTTTTAGTGAGTTTCGTGCGTTTATAGAACGGGGCAGTGCCATTGACATGGCGGTTGGTATCATTGTTGGCAGTGTTATGACAACAATGGTGAATTCTTTGGTCAAGGATGTCATTATGCCGCCGATTGGGATGTTACTGGGGAATATTGATTTTTCTCAATTTTTTATTGTGTTGTCTGGCGGAACACCGGGGGCGCATTATAATACTGTGGCCGAAGCCCAGGCCGCAGGTGCTGCAACAATGAATATCGGGGTGTTTTTGAATACTGTGGTCAGTTTCTTAATCACTATGTTCGCAGTGTTTTTAATGGTCAGGGTTATGAATAAAATTCGTGCGAAAAAGGCTGTTACTACACGTACGTGTCCGTATTGCAAATCAACAATAAATATAGAGGCGAAAAAATGTCCGAATTGTTGTTCGGCAATAAAGCCGGAAAAAATAGTGCCGGCCCAGCCCAGTGATTTGGAACAGGGACTGAAAAAAGTTACGCATATCGCCAAGGGCAAAATTTCAAAAATTACAAAAATAACAAAACGTTCTAAATGATTTATAATAATTTGATTCAACTTAAAAAAAACGCGTTTTTGACGCGTTTTTTTTTGTGTGTGATGGTGGGGATTTTGGTGTGTGTTTTTTGGGGGATGTTTGGTGGTGGTAATGTTGTGTTTTTTGGGTAAAGGTATTTTTGGTAATGTGCGGATGCTTTTTTTGCTTTATGCAACAATCGGCGTTATCAATGTCGCAAAATGTCATGGTATAAACCGGCGCACGACAAGCGTTCCAATAAAAAAGCCTAAAAAAACGCTGTGTTTACAATATGATAAACCAAGTGTTGGGGTGTGCAAGCACAATGCGATAATCAAAGGATGTAAATTCGGGCATTTTTTGAAATTCCGGGGTGTCCGGGGCATTGTGGGTGCGCCCGGTGTATATGATGTGTCGGTGTGTATGGGTGGAAATTGCTGTTTATTTGTGGCTGTGATGGGTAAAAATGGCGGATTTATGCTGGTTTGCGGCGTTTTAATGGCTGTTGGTTGGGGTAAAGCAGGGTGTTTTGAGTGTTTTTTACGGTTTGTTGCGATTTTGGGCTTTGTGGCGATTACGATTGTGTGATTTGGCGTGGTTTCCAGGTGCGCTTGGTGCGTTGATTTGCAGAAATTTTGTTTGTTTTTGTATTTGTGTGCGTGTCAATGTGTTTGCGTGCTGACAAAATGAATTTTTATCGTTGTGTTTTGTGTGATGGCGGTGGTGTGGTGCGGCGAACTGATTGTGAAAAAGCGAAGTTTTTGGCCGGCTTTTGTGCCGCCGGGGGATAAGATATCACAAAGGCGCATAATGTATATTATGTATAGTTTTGTATACCGGTGTTCCCCCAAAGGTTTATATATAGGTTTGTATATAATGTGTGTGGTTATGGGAAGTCGGGCGGCACTGAAGGGGTCTTTATAAAGCTTTGTATGTGATAAATATAAGGAGTTTTTTTGTGGCTTTGTTTGTGTATTGGGTGTGCAAAATTATAAATGAAAACCATATGTCGTAATATAAGTTTTATTGTGTGTGTTGGTGTTGCGCCACAAATTACGAACGTTTACTTGGTTGTATGGATTTTGCGAAAATGTGTGTCTGTGGGATGAACGCTTATTTGGGTTTGTAAAGTTTTTGTTTGATGGTGATGTGTTGCTGTGGCGAAAAAAATTGTTGTGATGTCGGCTCTGATGTGGTTGTCTGTATTTGTTTGCTTTTGTTTGTTAAATATTTGTGATAACATATTGTTTATATTGTTTTTAATGATGATTACGTTTGTTTGTGTGGCACCAGATAAACATGTGATTATTGGTTAAATAAATTTTGTCTGTGTGTCACGGGCGTAATGAGTTTTGATTTTGTCGCGACGTGCGGCATTTTTATTGGCGTGATTTTTGGTTTGGATTACGGGCGATTTTCTTTGTGAATTTTGTTAAATTTATTTATTATGAAAATAAAATAATTTGTTGTATTTACAATTATAATAATATTTATTTGTTATTACGAATATTGTGGGTTTGGACACCTGTTTTTTGCGGTTTGTGGGTGGGGGTAAAATGGGGGTTGGTGTGCCCTATTTTGTGTCCGAAAAATGCAAAAAATGGCGGATTTCTGCTGGTTTGCGGCGTTTTTTTTTGGTGTTTTATGCGTTTTTGATTTGGTTTATTAAATATTTATGATAATGCATTGTTTATATTGTTTTTTTATGGTGATATTGTTTGTTTCTGGGCGTGTTTGTTATAACGTGCGGATTTTGTATTGTTTTTCATGGTTTGTAATTATAAATAAAATTTGATTAAACAAGTCGTTATTTATGAATATTAAACTGATGTTTTAATATTTTTTGTATAAAATCTCGGCCGCCAACAGCCGGGATTCTGTTTATAAAATTTAGTTTGTCATTGGGCATGGTGATGTAAATTCGTATGTGCCGGTACTGTCGGTATAATCAACCTGGGCGGGGGCGTACATTATGCATGTGCCGTAATTTGTTCCTTGTGTGGTCAGGCAGCTGTATGCCGGGCCGACGGTTGATCCGGATTGGCATGAAGTTGTGGTGGTGCCTATTGTCATATAATCTTCGGTTATTTTTGCGTATCCGCTGGGGCAACTGGTTGATGGGGTGGCCGCCATAATCGGTGTTGATGTTGTGCATAAGCATATGGTAATAATAAAATGACTTTTCTGTATTTTTTTGTCCTGTGGTTTTTAGGGTGTTTAATCACTCATACTGGTGAACATTGATTTTATTATTGCGGCACGGTCTGGATTGCCGGCAAAGTTGGCGCACATTTTTGCGCAGGTTGTTTGACAGTTTTCTTGTTCAACGACAAAAATCCATCGTGACACGGCTGGGCTGACCATTTTGCAATAGCATAAGTGAGCCGGCACTGTTACAAGTTTTAAGAGATGATTTTGCCGTGCCGATTGATGGGGCGGTTGCGCCGCCGACACTGGCGGTGGCGCTGCATTCGCATGCAGATACACCGCGTATACTGATACTGGAACCGTTTGTAGTACACGTTGCTATCCAGTCTGCGCCACTGGATGACATTATGTTTCCACCACAGGTTGTTGCACTGGGTGACAGATTGACACATTTTACTACGGCATGTGCGTTTGGAATTATGGAAATAATGCCAATGATGGCGGCGGATATCAGTGTTCTGTGCATGATGTTTTTCCTTTCGTTTTGGTGTTGTTCGTTGTGGAAAACCACGTTTGTTTTCAGCAAAAATGGGGATAAAAAAATCCCAGAAAATTGGGATTTTCGAAATAAATAAAAAAGCCACCATAATCGGTGGTTTGTTTTCGGCATTTATTTATTGATATTATATTATAAAATATCGTGTGTCGTCAATATGTTTTTTGGATTCTGGGTGATATGGTGTTTGATTTTGTTTGTTTTGTGCGATATCATATTTGTATATGAGATTAGATGTAGCATTAGTTTCACGTAATTTATATTCAACACGTGCGCGTGCGGTGGCGGCAATTAAATCTGGGTTGGTGACAATAAATGGTGTGGTCGCGAAAAAGTCCAGTTTGGACGTTCGCGATACAGATGTGATTGTTGGTGGTGAATTGCCCTATTCTGCTGGCCGTGGCAGTTTGAAATTACAGGCGGCATTAGATGCGTTTAATATAAATCCCGTGGGATGGGTTTGTTTGGATGTCGGTGCCAGTACAGGTGGTTTTACAGATGTGTTATTGTCGCGTGGTGCGGCGCGTGTTATTGCGGTCGACGTTGGCACAAACCAGTTGGCTGAATCATTAAAAAATGATTCACGGGTAACCGTTATGGAACAGACTGATATTCGTGCCCTGGCCCCGGTATGTCCGGTTGATTTAATTGTGGTTGATGTTTCTTTTATTTCTTTGACCAATATTATGGATTCTTTGGTGGCGTGGGGTGCGCCGTGTATAATCGCGTTGATTAAACCGCAATTTGAAGTGTCACGCGCGGTGGCGGCGCGTTATAATGGTGTGATAAAAAGTGAATCTGAACGGAAAAATGCGGTTGAAAATGTATTAAAAAGTTTTGAAAAAATCGGCTATAAACAATGCGGTGTTATTGAATCGCCAATTCGTGGCGGCAGTGGCAATGTGGAATATCTGGCGTATTGGCGCCGTGTTACAGATGAAATGTAATAATCCCAAACAGTGTTACTTTATCATCATAAATTCTGATGCCAGGAATACACGATTTTGTAGATTTTTGTTTTTTTATATACTTTTGTTCAAGTTTGGCGAATTCGTCGGGGTGCATGCCCAGTTCTGTTGATAATTTGTAAAACAAAGAATACATGGAAATATGCAAGTATATATACGGTTTTATGCTGTAAAAATGCAGAATTGCGTATTTTTTGTGTTTAATGGTTTTTATTTCGTGGTCTGAAAAAAATGTCGGGATTATAACGCCTGGAGCATAGTTATATTTTAATTCTAATGGCAATATTTTATTGTGAAATGCGACGTTTAATAAATCTTGGTCTGGGTATTTAAGGGGAATATTGATGTTTAATATTTCTTTGTTTTTACGCATGTTTTTTGCGTTTATTAAAAGTACGCCTGAATTATAATACGGGTCGTCGTTCAAATATTTGTGTGCAAAGTCGTAAACGTATCGACCGTTTGGGTGATTTTTATCGTATATTGGCGCCATGTCACGAACGGCACCCATTGCGTAGTCTGATATATTTGTGTTATACAATTCTGTTAAATCGCTGCAAATTATTGTGTCTGAATCCAGATATAATATTTTATTTAGTTCTGGAAAAATATCACATGCAAACAGTCGATAGAATATGACGGGACTCCATCGTGAAAAATCATGTTTTCTGAACGGGTTTTCATGGTGGCGGATTGTTCGCCAAATTATTTTGGCATGTGGAAATTTATCAATGACTTTTTGTATTTTGCGTTTGCCATATGTGTGGGGTGCAACCATACAGTACAGGTTTATGTGTGTTGTGTCGTGTTTGTTTTTTAGTAGCGAATAAATTGACACAGTGGCCAATTTAGAAAAGCGCGAATCAAAACAATATAAAACATTTATTTCAGACATAGCATAAACCAGCGTAAAATTCTTTGTTTGAAAGTTAAATATCGTGGTGGGATTTCACGGCAGGATTGTATAAATGCACGTTTTGCTTCCTGTTGATATTTGTTATATTTTTTTGGTTTTGAAATTGTTTCCACCATCAGGTAATAAAAAGAATTTTGAAAAAAAGAACGCCAAAAATTGGTGTCATATTTATCCAACAAATTTTCACGAATATATTTGAAGTATGTCGGAAACCAATCAAAATAATGTGGGTCAAATTCCGATGTGGTTATTGCGTTTGGGTGTGTGCGATGGTATACAGATACATTGTTTGTTTCAACCATCAGTTGTGCGCGATAGCATATTTCTAGCATAAATGTTAAATCGTCGCCAAATGTTGTGAAGCATGGTTGAAAACGCGTTTGGTCGATAAAAGAACGCTTGTAAATGCGCCGCCACAGCCAACACCATTTATGTGCGGTGGGGGCCATTAAAAACAGCGATGGTTTACTGATTCCGCCCGTCATAGATACTGTCCATGTTGTATTTTTTGTCGGAATAAAATGGAATTGTTCTGGTACCATTTGTGCACCGCCACCAACCATATCAGCATTTGTGGAACGTGCCAAATGCAGCAGCATTTCTAATGCATATTCGGTAAAACAATCGTCTGAATCCAGAAATGCGATATATTCGCCGCGTGCGGTGTCCAGTCCCCTGTTCCGTGCCGCAGATACGCCCATATGTTTGGGTTGCTGAATCAAACGAAAACGTTTATCGCGATTTGTGTATTCAGTGATAATTTTTACGCTGTCATCGGTGCTGGCGTCGTCAATTATTATGCATTCCCAATTCTGCAATGTTTGTGCCAATATGGATTCTAATGCGTCACCAATAAAGCGCGCATAGTTGTAATTAGCAATAATAATGGATACGTCTGGGTGTTTTTGCATATTGAATTTATTTGTAGAAGCAAGAGTTTGTAAATTGATAACTGCCGGCGGTGTCGCGATAAGTATGGTCCTTCAATAGATAACAGTTATATATGTTTGCCCAATATCTTTCTATGAAATATTCACAATCTGGTTCAATAACTTGCATATATGTGGCGCCTAAACTGCGGCCGGTTGGGTCTGTGTTGGAACAAAAGTATATTTTCCCACCGTGTTGTACACCCCAGGATATGGTTCTTGCTGATCGGCCAGTTACCCCACTGTTTGGGCAACTGGAACATATATAGCTGTCGGCACATAATGTTGGGTATAAAGGGTTTCTAATTATTTGACCGTTGGGCCTACGACACTGTCCAACGTATAAATTCAGGCCGCAAATGGTGGTTGTTTTTTCGCTGCCATCGTATTCGGTAATGCGATTTGTCCATTTGCCACCGCAAGTGCCACCGTCGCAAATTGTTGCGGCACTGCATTGTGCGTGAGTGGTACCAGTAGAATTACCGACTACGGCAGACTGGACAACTGGGTATGTGCAGTATTCAACCGCGTATGCGTCTATCTTGTATATAACACAAATAAATGTGCTTAAGAAACCCCATAAAATTTTACTGATGGTGTGCATCGTTTTTCTCCCCTGATTTTTGGCGGTTGTATGAAACCGGAGGTTTGTTTTCGGCATTTTATTTGTTGACAATGTGGCGGTTTTTCAATTAAAATATATGGTGTATTTGGTCGTATGGTAACCTCCGGTTATTTTCGGCATGTTTTATTTGTGTATTTGATTGATTTTTCAGTGTTTTTGTTGAATTTCGCTTTTTGTTAAAAAATCTTGAATTCAGCGGTTTTTATGTATAAAATTGCCGTTGTTGAAACATAAACGGAATAAAAAATGGCAGACGATATTAAAAAAATTCATGAACGCGAAGAAAGATGGCAACGCCGTTGGGCGGATGCCGGTGTTTTCACCCCTAAAAATGATGGTTCAAAGCAACCGTTTTATATATTGGCGGAATTTCCGTTTCCATCGGGTACTGGGTTGCACGGTGGGCATATGTTGAATTATACTGGGTGCGATGTTATGGCGCGCTTTCGTCGTATGCAGGGTTATGATGTGTTATATCCGTTGGGGTTTGATTCATTGGGGATTTCGGCGGAAAACTATGCCACAAAAATTGGCAAGCATCCGTCCGAAGTTGTTGCAGATTTGATTAAAAAGTTCACTAAAAATATGGTGGAAATGGGTTGGTCTATTGATTTGAAATCGCAAATTGCGACGTCTGACCCTGAATACATTAAATGGACACAATGGATGTTTATTCAGTTCTTTAATGCAGGGTTGGCGTATAAATCGATGTTGCCGATGAATTGGTGCCCGAATTGTCGCACTACCCTGACCAACGAAGAATTAGAAGATGGCAAATGCAATCGTTGTCATGGGTCGGTTGAAATTCGTGAAAAAATGCAGTGGAATCTGGCGATTACTAAATACGCCGAACGTTTGTTGGATGATTTGGCGTTGGTTGATTATCCAGAACGTGTAAAGCGCGACCAGATAAACTGGATTGGTAAATCCACCGGTGCAGATGTTGATTTTATGGTTGGCGATGATGTAATGACCGTTTATACCACGCGCATTGATACTATATTCGGCGCAACATTTTGTGCGATTGCGCCGGAACATAAACTGGTTGCCAAATGGTTGGCGGATGGGCGTATTAAAAACGCGGACGCGGTGCGTGCGTATATCAAGCAGTCGGCGGAAAAATCTGAATTTGACCGGACGGACGCAACAAAGGAAAAAACGGGTGTGCGTTTGGATGGCATAATGGCACGTAATCCATTTACTGGGGATGAAATACCGGTGTTTGTGGCGGATTATGTTTTGGTAAATTATGCACATGGTACGATTATGGCGGTGCCGGCGCATGATGAACGCGACTGGGATTTCGCGAAAAAGTTTGATTTGAAAATCATCCCGGTTATTGATGGTGGCGAGGCGGACAAGGTTTGGACTGGTGATGGCGCGCATATAAATTCTGGATTTTTGGACGGTATGAATAAATCTGATGCGATTGCTGCCGCGATTAAATATGGCGTGGAGCATGGATTTGCGCGGCCAAAGACACGATTCAAAATGACTGATTGGGGTTTTTCGCGTCAGATGTATTGGGGCGAACCGATTCCGTTGGTGTATTGTGAAAAATGCGGTTGGGTGCCAGTACCGGAATCAGAATTACCGTTGATGCAGCCGTATATGGAAGATTATCGTCCGACCGAAGATGGCGAAAGTCCGTTGGCACGCGCGACTGATTGGGTGAACACGACGTGTCCGAAATGTGGCGCGCCGGCGCGCCGCGAAACGGATACTATGCCGCAATGGGCTGGGTCATCTTGGTATTATATGCGGTATCTGGATCCGCATGATGACAAAGAATTTTGTTCGCGTGATAAAATGGAACGCTGGATGCCGGTAAATCATTATAATGGTGGTAATGAACATAACACACGCCATTTGATTTATTCGCGTTTCTGGCACAAGGCATTATATGACCTGGGGTTCGTGAATACGGTTGAACCATATAAAAAGCGTACGACCAACGGATTGTTGATGGGGTCGGATGGGAAAAAGATGTCCAAATCTGCCGGTAATGGTTTCCAGGTTGATGAAATGGTGGCGCGCGTGGGGGCGGATGCCGCACGTACGACTGTGTTGTCATTGGGACCATGGGATACCAATGTAAACTGGTCGGATGGTGCGCTGGCCGGGGTACAAAGGTTCTTGAAACGTGTGGAAAATATGGCCGATAATTTAACCGATGATGCAATGACGGCCGAACAAGAACGTTTGGTGCACCAACTGATTGCTGATATGACAGAACGTTTGGAAAATATGCGGTTTAACACGGCGATTTCTGCGATGATGGAATTTATCAACCAGTTCGATGGTGGTATGCCACGGGATGCGTATGAAGTTCTGATTCAAATGTTAAACCCATTTGCACCACATTTGACCGAAGAAATCTGGGAACGTTTGGGGCATAATGATATGTTGGTGTTTCAGCCATGGCCGACGTATGATGCGTCGAAATTGGTTAAAACAACAATGACAATCGTGGCATCAGTAAATGGCAAGCGTGCCGGCGATTTCCAAATCGCAGCAGATGCATCAGAATCAGATATTGTTGATGCGGCGCGCAATGTTGCGGCACGTCGTTTGGGTGATGCAGAAATAATAAAAACGATTGTTGTGCCGAATAAAATGGTGAACTTTGTTGTAAAGAAATAAAAAATCCGCCAAACCGGCGGATTTTTTATTTATAATATATTTATGAAATCTTTTTTAATCTGCGCACACGGCGTTCAGAATCATCAAATGGACTTTCCAGAAACGCGCGTGTGACTAAAAAAGACACTTCGATATCAATATCATCAGCGGCCAATGCCAAAACGTTGATGTCGTCATGAAAACGGTCGTCGCGTGCCTGGTCTGGGCGGTCACAGCGTGATGCGCGTATATGACGATAACGATTTGCCGCAATTTGCATGCCAGCACCAGTGCCACAAATTAAAATTCCACGGGATTTTTCGTCCGTTGCCATTGTGTCGGCCAATGTTTTTGCAACGTCAGGAAAATCAACCGGGGTGTTTACATCATCTGTGCCCAGGTTTACAACGTTGTATCCAACAGCAGATAACATTTCAATTAAATATAATTTTACCCCTACCCCACGATGATCGGCGGCAATATAAATTTTTGATATTGTTTTATTCATTTTTTTTATCCTTGCGTTTTGCCAATTTGCATTCCAGTCCGGTATTGCCAGTTATATTCAATGTAAAATATGATAATGTGCCAGTCATTTGGGCGTTGCTGAATATATTTGCAGTATTCACAACCGCTGGGCCATCCAATGTTCCGTGCAGAAATAAATTTGTTGCATTGACTTTGCCAATAACGCGGCCGCCGCGACCGATAACAACAGTTTCAGCCGTAATATTGCCAACAACATGACCGTGTATTTGTACGGTGTGATCTGTTTTCATGTCGCCGGTCAATTTGCATCCAGCACCAATAATGGTCGGAGACTGTTTTTCTTTTGCGTTTGTAAATGCCAACATTTTTTATTCCTTTACAAATTTTGCAGGGTCAAATGGTACACCTTTGTACCGAATTTCGTAGTGTAAGTGTGGGCCGGTTGAACGTCCGGTGGATCCAGCCAATCCGATTACAGTCCCAGGGCGTACCCAGTCGCCGCGCGTTACCATTATTTGTGACAAGTGCGCATATAATGTTGTGAATCCCAGACCGTGATCGATTTCAACAGTTGTGCCATATCCCACGCGTTCGCCAGCCGATACCACACGACCCGGTGCAGGCGCCATCAATTCTGTGCCGATTTTGCCGGCAAAATCAATTCCGCGATGACGTTTGGGTTCGCCGGTAAATGGGTCTTTGCGTATGCCGAAATTTGATGTAACGCGCACTTTTTCCACAGGCGCCCCCAGTGGCAGCATGATATTTAATTTTGCCAGACCGTTCCATAATTCTAAATCATCTGCTAATTTTTGATATTTGGGGTCTAAATCTTTGTCGAATTCAATCGGACTGAATGCGGCGCCAACCAATGGGTTTGAAAATTTATTCGCATTATTTACCAATTTCGTTTGCGTCAGCCCCAGTGATGCAATCGTGCTGCTGATACCCTTGATATTATTACGTAATGATTCAATATTTTCAGTGGCCAGTTTGGATACCGCATCTACGATTTGTATATCTGCGGTGGCAATTTGCTGCATAGATTCAACCATTTGGGCGTTTTGCTTTTTCAGCATTTCATTTTCAGCGCGTGTCAATTCAAATTCTGCGGATAATTCAGACATGTTTCTGTATTCCGCCATGTAATCTTCGTTTGTGAACATTTCTGTCAATCGTGTACGCAGAAAGTCCAGTTCACCCCATGTTTTCAGGCGGCTGTTCATCAAGTCTTCTTTTTGTTTGTCACTTAAATCTGCGGTGTTCAAAATTTTGTCGTCGATAACGTTCAAATCACGCGTTAAATTGTTATATTTTTCTAAATATACTTGTAAATCCGTCATTTGACGTGCGTGTAAAGATTTTGCTTCTTCTAATTCTTGGGTGCGGCGTTGCAGTAATGGGCGATGATATACGAATACATATGTTGACCATGCCGCCCATACAACCAATCCGATTTTTCCACAGAATTTGGTGAATCGCCAAAAACTGCTTTGTTTGAAAGTGTACACGTTGCCACGTGGGGTGTCCATTACTGTAAATTCGCGTGGTGGAAATATTCTGCATATTACACGCCACATCGCGCGGAACGGCGATGTTATAAATGCCCACAGGGATGTAAAATATCGTGTTATAAAGTTTATCATATCCATCACAGGGTAGCCAATGTATCAGCAATAGTCAAGCCATCACGTAAAATAGGCGCGTAATTCATTGGCAGGCCGATATGCATGGTTGCCCCACCCCGTGTGCCAACGCGACCACGTAATAATACCCGTTCCGCGGTGTTTTTTGAACCGAATAATGGAAAAATAGTAATGTCGCCACAATGACGGTGCATTTCTGATATTATTTCGTCCAGTCTGTCTGATGCAACAATGGTGCAAAAATATCCACGGGGACGTACGCGCGCAATGCTTTTTCGTGTCCACATTGTTAAATCTGCGTTGTGATGTGCGTTATGTTTGGCCGGGGTGCCGCGAAAGTACGGTGGGTTAGTTATTACAACGTCAAATGTTCGATTTGTGCGCCATGATAATATATCTGAATTTATCAATTCAATAGATACATTGTTTAATTCTGCGTTGATGGCGCAATCTTGTAACATTTCTGGGGATGTGTCCAGGCCTGTCAATTTTATATTGGGGTTATGTATAATGGCACATAAACCTGCCCCACCAGTGCCAATACCGACATCTAATACTGTTTTTACGTTTTGTGGGATAAATGCAGCCAACCAAACGGCATCGGATGTTGG
The DNA here is from genome assembly GCA_944389515.1 of uncultured Alphaproteobacteria bacterium. GTDB lineage: Bacteria > Pseudomonadota > Alphaproteobacteria > Rs-D84 > Rs-D84 > Enterousia. The sequence continues at coordinate 160,645 of CALXMQ010000001.1, forward strand.
GTTATATCGTCCACGCCGAATACGCACGCGGCCGCCCATTAGGGTAAAAAAATCTTGTTTTTGTGACATATGTATATAATAATTCATCCAAATAAAAAGGCAAGTTTATGTTTGATAATGCGATGATTGTGCAAAGTGCGATAAGTGCGTTTAATAACGCGGCTTTGGTTGCGCCTGCGTTTTTATGGTGGGCGGTCTTGGCGTTGCCGTTATTTGCGCTGGTATATTTTTGTGGAAATGCGTTTGTTGAACGTATTGGATGGAATTCACGGAATTTTATGGCGCGTGCGTCTTTGACGTGTGTGATTTTGACGTTGGCGTGGGTTGTGTTGTTTGGTGGTAATTATGCGGTGTTGCGTGATAATGCAACCGTGTTGCCGTTTATGATTGCGGCGATTGTGTTTGTTGCGTCTGTATTTATTGGTTCTAATTTCAAGAATTTGAATTTGCCGCGTTTGCGTGGTGCATCACGTGGGCGTCGTTGGGGAATATTTGCAGCGTGGACGCTGATTTTTGCCGCAGTTGGGTTGTCTGATATGCATGCATGGTGGGGGCCGTTGTTACAGATTGGTGCATTTGGTGGTGGTTTATTGGTTGGGCGTATGGCGCGTGGCGAAATGCGACCGGTGGCTGGGACTGTGTTAGTGATTTTGGCAACAACAGTGGCAATATTGATGCAACCAGAATTTTTCCGGTTTGGTCAGTTGGGCGCGTTGACACCAGTGCATTTATTGTTCTTGATATTGGTGGCGATGGCTGTTGCGGCGACGGTTGCGTTGCGTAATATTCGGCCGCGTGGATTTATTCGTCACAGTGCGTATGTAAAATTAAAATGGTTGGGGCGCTTTATCGCGGTTTTGTGTATGGCATTGTTTGTTTTGACAGAATCTGTGCCAATTTTCTTGGGTATGACATTTGTATTCTTTTTAGTGTTTGCGATGTCTGTTATGCATATGGACAGTGTGCCTGAACGGGCTGATGAAAAAATGTTTGCGGTGGTTATGATGTTGTTTGGGGTTATTACAACCATGCCGGCAATAACAGGACTGGGGATTTTATATTGGATGAATTTGCCGCGTGTTACCACATGGCGCGATATCAGATTCCTGTTATAATTCGTTATATTTATTGAATACAAATCGCAGTATGAATAATGTATTATTTCAGGCGAAATGTAATGAAAATATAGGCCTGAATAATTATGAGTAACATACATCCAACAGCAATAATTCATCAGGGCGCTGTTTTAGGCGCTGATTGTAAGATTGGTCCGTTTTGCATTGTGGGATCAAACGTTGTATTAGGCGATCGTGTCGAATTGGTTTCAAATGTTGTTATTGATGGTAAAACATCAATCGGTGATGATTCTATTGTTTATCCGTTCGCAGTTCTGGGCGTAATGAGTCAAGATTTGAAGTGGCAAGATGAATCTGCCATGACAGGATTACGTATTGGCAAGCGTTGTAAAATTCGTGAATATGTTACAATTCATTCTGGAACACCGGCGTCTGATGGCACGGTTATTGGGGATGATTGTCAGATTATGGTAAATGCGCATGTTGGGCATGATTGTAAAATTGGAAACAGTGTTGTTATGTCAAACTTGGTTCAGGTGGCTGGACACGTAGAAGTCGAAGATTTTGCAATATTGTCTGGGGGCGTAATGGTTTTGCAATTTGCCCGTATTGGACGTAATGCGTTTATTGGAGGTATGTCCGGGGTTGGTAATGATGTGTTGCCATATGCGATATATGACGGAACACCGCGTGCGGTATATCGTACCATCAATCGTGTCGGTTTAATGCGTCACGGATTTACAAACGAAGATATGCATGCAATTCATAATGTTTATTCTGCGGTATTTCGTGACAATGACGGGACAGTATCTGAACGTTTGGCGCGTGTTCGCAAAGAAGTAAAAAATAATAAATATGCCATGGATGCGATTGATTTTATAGAAAATCGTTCAAAACGCGGAATTGGTACATCAAAAAATGCAGAATAAAAAAATCAAAGTATTTATTATTGCCGGTGAAGTATCTGGGGATGTTTTGGGCGCACGAATAATGCGCGAAATGACAGATGCTGAATTTTGTGGCGTTGGTGGCGAAAATATGATTGCCGCTGGGTTGGATTCTTTGTTTCCAATGTCTGATTTGTCTGTGATGGGGGTCGTAGAGGTTGCAGCCCATGCAAAAACATTGATGCGGCGTATCAATCAGACTGTGGATGCGATAATTTCGATGCGGCCTGATATTGTGTTGACGATTGATTCGCCTGGTTTTGCAAAAAGCGTTATAAAAAAATTACGTAAAACCAGTTCTGGACGTGATTTAATTGCACATGGGTTGCAATTTCATCATGTCGTTGCGCCCCAGGTTTGGGCATGGCGTGCCGGGCGTGCAAAAAAATATGCACAGATATTTGATAAATTGTATGCTTTTTTTGATTTCGAAGTGCCCTATTTTACCAAATATGGTTTGGATACGATTGCGGTTGGACATCCGATTGCGGATGGTTTAATTGGATATCACGCATCGCATACAAAACAATCAAATGACAAAATTATAACCTTGGTTCCAGGCAGCCGCATGTCAGAAGTAAAACGTTTGATGCCTTTGTTCCGTGACATTGCGCAACAGTTGGCGGCAAATGGATATTCTGGGTATCATTTTGTTATTCCAACGGTTGAAACAACAGAAAAATATGTTCGTGAACATATAAAAACATGGCGTGTTAAACCAGATTTAGTATCTGCAAATATGCGATATGATTTGTATTCAAAAACATATATCGCGATTGTTACCAGTGGAACTGTTTCCGCAGAATTAGCCATGTTGCATATTCCGACAATCGTTGTATATAAAATGAACACGATAACAACATGGTTGGTACGCCAGGTTATTCGTGTTAAATGGGTGTCTTTGGTAAATATTTTGTTAAATCGTGGTGTGTATCCAGAATTTTTGGGTAATGCGGCAACCGCGGAAAATGTTTTGAATTCGGTTCAGCAGTTGACGATACCGTCTGGGCGTGAAAAAATGATTGCGGACTTAAAGTCAGCTGATGATTTGTGGCGACGTCCGAACGGTTCGCCGGCGGCATTGATTGCGGATTCGGTACGTCGTGCAATTACTGATAAATAAATTTTAATGTTTATAATATACAGGCCGCAAAATTTGCGGCCTGTATATTATCATGAATTCGTGTATGTTTATTTCAATCCTTCTGGTAAATTGCTCAATATTTCGTCATTGATGGTACATGCATGTGTTTGTGGGTCAACAGTACCGCCAAATGGGCAAACCTGGTTATCAGAAGTTGGCGTCATTGTACACCAGTTGTCTTCCCCAGGCTTGGTCGTGCCATCAGATTCAAATTTGGACAGACCATCAGATGTACATGCTGCGTCATCGGCATCTTCTGTGACCGGGACACCGGCAATACATTTTGGACTTTTGCCCCATTTACTGCGACGGCCGCCATTTTCCCAACACAGGCATGCGCCCCATGATTGTGTGTCAACGTTCAAATCATAATCACGTGGGCACATATTTTCTTGTTTGCCGATTGAATAGAAATCAACCAAGTTTGGTGCCAGCGTTGCAGATGTTCCAGATTCGTTACTGGAACCGCCACCATATTCCAATGAATTTTGGAAGTTTGCCAGGCACAGGTTATCTTCCATATATAACCCAGGTTTGATAAACTGATATTCGATGAATCTGCCCTGGATGTTCATGCATTGTGTTGTCAATATATCAACAATTTGGTTGTATATTTCTGTTGCAACACCGGTTGGACGTGGTGTGTGATGATCCAAAATTCTGGCGGTGGTTTGTGTTTGTGCACCTTCGGGTGTGATGCCATCAGAACTTTCAGAATCCAACAGTCCATATTTTCTGGGCTTGCCGTCAGGCAATCCATTGTAAATACCGTCAGCACTTAGGTAATATACAGTTTCATTATCATGTCGGCCGCGCGCTGCGGTTATTACGTCAAAGCCACCAAATGCGGCCTCCATCATTTCGGGTGAACTGCAAGATTCTATGTCTTGTAATTGTTGCGCGCATTGTGATACAGGACGGGTTTTATCCACGTTACCGCTTCCATCATATTCATATAATGTAAACCAATCTAATGCTTCGCCTGTTTTGAATAATCCACTGTACGGATAATAGAAATTTTCATATCCTGTGCCGCCAAAGTTGTCAAAGCATTGTTTAACAACGGCACGACATGCCGTCAATGTATCTGTTTCTTGGCGATTGTTGATGTAATCGGTAATAATGTTTTCACCGTCTGTTTGTTCGTAAAACATCATATTACATGAATCTATGTAATCGCGGCACATTTCTGTGGATAAAGTAACTTTATCTGGTTGCAGTACAACCGTGTCGTCGCCGGTCAATTCCTTCATCGCGGCGGTCAATGCCGTGTCGCCGTTCATATAACATGCAGATACAAAATCAAAGCAACCTTGCTTTATTTCTTTGACCTTGGATTGTTGGGCGTAATATATATCCAACATTGCTTTATCCAGATATTCGGCCCAAACATCGTCGGCAATTTCAACGCATTTATCCAATGCTGGTTCTGCGAATTTTTTTACACGTTTTTCAAAATTTATAACAAATGGACGATTAGATGTAACTTTGGATAACTTTTGATCAGCGGCATCAACCCCGTCGGCAAATTTTAATAAGTTGCCCAGTTCGTAAAAATTTTCAACACCGGCGATTGGTGTGCCAGTTGAAACATCAATGAATTCACCGTTGTCCAAACATTTATGATATCCAGCGCCACAGACTTCTTCGCTAAGTATTGCGTTTTCAACGTTTGTTAAACATGCAGACATATTATCAGAATTATGTTTTTGCCGGTTTTCTACGCGTGCCAAATCAAGCATAGCGCTGCTTTCACGGATGGCGGATTTCATTTGTTTTTGTTGATTTTCAATCGCAGATGCAACAGTGTTGCAATCTTGTTCAATCGCCATTAAATATGCCGTGATTGCGCGTTGTAATTGGGCGTCTGTACAATCAGCCCGTACGGCTTCGCGGCATTGTGGATAAACGGCGTCGTATAAATTTTGGCCGTTATATGTGGCGATTATTTGACCAGCATCAGCAGTGCCAAATGCATTTACCGTGTCAAAAGATATTGTGATGCTGTTCAAATCAGAATATTTGCCGCCCACAGATGCATCTTCGCCCCGGATGGAATTCATGATGGCTTGCAATAACTGTTTTGATGCAGATGTGTCAGCGGTCAATGCATTTTCACCTTCGGATGCTGTTTTCATGGCAGTGGCCTGGGCCGTGGTCATACCGACAACATCTAAGTTTTCGTTAAATACAGTCAGTTGGTCGTTTGCGTCCTGCATCACGTCACGAATTTCAGTTAAATCAAATACCCGGTTACTGCACGAGCAACGACGATAATTATCGTTTTTTAATTCACAAAATTGATCCATGCATGTGAAATATGCACTTTTGCACTGTTCATATTCTGCGCCGGTTTGGGTGCTGGACATAACGGTTGATACGCCATCGATTGCCGCACGGGATACGGTCGTTGCATTATTGCGCCCAGATGTTTTTGTGGCAATGTTTCGTACGGTTGATGCAGCACGCGATACAGATGCATCATTGCGTGTCATTTGTTGCGGTGGTTGTTGTGATGGACGGGCGGTTGTACTGCGTGCGACGGTGGTGTTGCGCGATGTTGATACAGGGTTTGTTGTTGCCGCGCGTGATACGGTGGTGGTACCAGAATTGCGTGTTGTTACATTGCGACCGGTAATGGCGCGTGTCGATGCCGTGCGCGCAACAGTTGCACCCGAAGAATTTTGTGTTGCGCCAGATTCACGATTCGTCGCGTTTTCATCACGTACAGCCGCATCGGCAATGCCAATGCATACGGCACACATACTGAAAAAAGCCAGAATTTTCTTCATCTCTGATTAAATGTTAGCAAAATTGCAATTTTCAGGGCAAGTAAAATATCCAACAAACGTTGGTATTCTTTCCCAGGGACATATTGCCGTATATATGATATGTTGTTATATCAGGAATTTGAACATGAATACATCCAGATTGGCCGCATTTAGTGACGGATTGTTTGCTGTGGTAATTACTATTATGGTGTTGGAATTAAACGCGCCGATTGGTACGAATATATCGTCGCTGATACCGTTGTTACCAGTGTTTTTAAGTTATGTGCTAAGTTTTATATACGGTGCAATATTTTGGATAAATCACCATCACTTGTTGGCGGTAACGCGAAAAATAAACAGTACGGTATTATGGGCAAATTTGAATTTTTTATTTTGGCTGTCGTTGATACCATTTTTTACAGCATGGGTTGATGAAAATCATGCGGCGTCAATGCCTGTGGCTGCGTATGGGATGTCTTTGTTTATGGTGGTTGCGTCATACAGGTTGCTAGAACTGGTGTTGTTTCGGGTGCATGATGCGGATGCATTACTGGTGCGAATTTTGCGCCCTGGGCGGCGTGAAAAGGCGTCGCTGGTTGCGTTTGCGATTGCAATACCAACGGCGTTTATTTGGCCGTTTGTTTCATTGGGAATATATATTTTTGTGGCGGCAATGTGGTTTATGCCAGAACGTGCATTGGAACGTGCACTGGCGCGGCGCGATATTTGTGATACAAAATAAATTGAATTTTTCTTGTTGCAAAAATCATAAACATAATATAATATTATCAGGCAACTGCGGATATGGCGGAATTGGTAGACGCGCTAGTTTCAGGTACTAGTGGCAGTAATGCCTTGGAGGTTCAAGTCCTCTTATCCGCACCACGGTTTTGGGGTTGTAGCTCAGTTGATAGAGCGCTACGTTCGCATCGTAGAGGTCGTGGGTTTGAGTCCCATCAGCTCCACCAAAATTTTTATCGGTTTGAATTGCACGGGGATATGGCGGAATGGTAGACGCTGAGGACTTAAAATCCTTTGGTTATTGCAACCGTGTGGGTTCAAGTCCCACTATCCCCACCAAGGATAAAAAACACAGGTGCAACACAATATTGCACCTGTGTTTTTAATGTTTGTTTGTGTGTTTTTAATATAACTTGTGTTTTGTTTCCATAGATACTTTTATTAAATATTTTTTATAATCACTGTCTTTTAATTCGTTGATTATATTTTTTAATTGTTTTTTATTTATAAAATTGCGGCGATACGCAATTTCTTCGATACATGCGATTTTTAATCCTTGGCGTTCTTCCATAATTTGAACAAAATTGCTGGAATCCATCAAACTTTTTGGGGTGCCGGCATCCAACCACGCGTTGCCACGTAACATTGGCACGACAGACATCCTGTGTTCTGATAAATACATGTTGTTCAAATCTGTTATTTCGTATTCGCCACGTGCAGATGGTTTCAAAGATTTTGCTTTTTCAACGACATCGCTTGGATAAAAATACAATCCAACAGATGCAAAATTTGATTTTGGATTTTTTGGTTTTTCTTCTATTGATACCGCATTTAATTTATCATCAAATTCGACAACGCCAAATCTTTCTGGGTCAGATACATGGTATGCAAATATAGTTGCGCGTTTACCTTGGTTTTTTGCAACTTCTTTGCGAAACCATGGCAGTTGACCACCCATATGGAATATGTTATCACCCAAAATCAGGCATACATCTTGGTTATTTATAAATTGTTCACCGATTGTGAATGCTTGGGCGATGCCTTGGGGTTTTTCTTGGATGGCATATTGAATACTCATCCCCAGGGTGTTGCCATTACCAAACAAACGTTCAATATTTGGCGTGTCTTGGGGTGTGGAAATAATCATAATGTCACGTATATCAAATTGCATCAGTGTTGACATTGGATAATAAATCATCGGTTTGTCGTACACGGGTAATAATTGTTTAGAAGTTGTTTTGGTCAATGGATACAGACGTGTGCCACTGCCGCCTGCCAGAATAATGCCCTTCATAATTAAATATCCTTTTGTAATGATGATGTTATTATGATAGAAAAAAGATGACAAAAAGCAAGTTTTTGTATAATTTTTTTGCTTGCGCCCATTTTTTGACAATGATAGAATAAATGCCGCAATCACAGATGTGAAAAATATGTGTTTTGGATGAGTAGCTCAGTTGGTTAGAGCATCACGTTCACATCGTGGGGGTCGTTGGTTCGAGTCCAATCTCATCCACCATCAATTAAAAAACCGCCGATTGGCGGTTTTTATTGTTTCGACGCAATACCCCGGACGCGTAAGCCCGATGGGGTATTTATTGCTTTAATTGCTTTATCGTAATCCTTTGGCACGACAGCATGCAGATGCCGCACTGCGCCAATCAGAATATTTTTTATTCGGTGTGCGTAAATCTTGCCATGGTTGCCAACCGGTGCAATTTTGGTTGTCACCAGTGCCACTGCATTTTACATATCGGCGCAATGTGCACGTTTGATTTGATACCTTGCCCGTGTCGGTTGTACATTTTACAACAACCGTTTGATTACGTGCATCGCCCGTTCCCAATTCTTTGGATGATAATAACTGATACGCATTTGCCGCGCCGGCGGACGCGGAAATTACACACAATGCGATAAATAATTTTTTTATCATTATGCGCCCCCTGGTAATAATATTATAAGCGGTTATAATAAAAAATACAACGGGTATTTATTCGCCAGATGTATCGCGCGTTGTCCATGGTTCGTCGTTCATTACCAGATAATACAATTCTGCGTTGTCAGTCCCAGGATTACGTATAATCGGACGTACAACAAAAATATCAACGTTACACGCGTGGTTGTTTTCTTGGGTTTGAATCGTGTCCAGATTAAAGTGGAATTTATTTGCAAAATCCATCGCCTGTAAATATGCAGCATCGTCATCAGCCGCACTGTATGCATCGCCAGCCCACATCAACCACATACCGTGATTTATAACGTTTTCTTGATCCTGTAAATCATCAGCGGACAGCAACGTCAATGGTTTGAATTCGATGCCACTGGTAAAATCACCGGTGCTGGTTTCTGTCCAATCATACATTCCGCCAATAAAGTTTATTGCACCATAAATTAGTCCACCTGTACGTTCCAGGCGTGCCAATGCACCGGCATTTGCCAGTGTCGTTTGGAATAACCAATCGCGTGCGCGGCCGGAAAAAGTACTGCTGCGTGCGATTTTTGCAGCATTACGGATTTCTTTGGCACCTGTATTCGCAGCACGTACCGCGCGCCATGTGCGTGCAATAATATTGCCACGTTGCGCCGGACGCATTAAACGTAATGCACGTCGATATTGATTCAAGGATGCAAATGTTTCAGATGCCTGGCGATACTGGCGTACATTGTCATCTGTTTGTTCCATTTGGCGCATGGTGCGTGTATAATCATCAATCTGGGACGCGATGCGTTCGTATTGGGCGGCGTCAGTTGCGCGATCAATGTTACGTAATTGTTCTGTGGCGCGTGCATATTGTTGTGAAATCTTGATATAATCACGTACGGAATCAGTTTGCCGTAATGCGCGCATGGTTTCTGTCAGTCCATGCAGTGCGCGCGATGCACGGGCGGCCTTGGTCGCGCCCAGTACAACAGTGCCCCCACCCACGGTTGCAACAGTTATTGCAACATCTAATGCAATTTCCAGGTAAGATATCCATTGTAAATTGACGTCACCGGCAACGTAATAATCGTTTGTATCGTTTTCTAAATTGACAGTTTCGCGCATCGCGCGGTTTATCATTGTGTTGTCGTTTGTCAGTGCAGATTTACCAGTGCAACGATTACCACGTGGAAACAGCGCGTCAATATTATCATTGATATATTGCATTGAAATCGTGTTGTTTTTACCAACGCCAACAAAATTATCCAATGCACCGGATTCAACAACCATAATCGCATACCATGCTGGATCTGTATTTGTCCAAACGGACGTGTCACCTGGGGCCCCCAGGCGTGGATTTGAATTCGCAGACGGCAAATCACGTCGTTCGCCCAATGTTATACGTTGTTGTAAAATCTTGGGTTGGGTTTCATAATTTATTACGATTTCGCGACCCGATGGGAAAATGTATTTTATGGGTTGCAATGTAATCGTGTCATCCGCCGCCGCATTTGCGAATTCTGGGCATTTTAGTACAGCATGTAAAACATCGGGTTGTTGAAAAATTTGATAAATCCATTTTTGGATATCGGTTTCAGAATCTGTTTCAGAAACCATATTTGCGGAATTTGCCAATGCATCAGCAAATATGCTGGTCGCGCATTGCGTGTCATCAGGTATGCGCGCCAATAATTCAGTCGCAGGTATGAATTCAGACGAATTTGTGGGGATTTGAATATCTGATTTTCCACCACCAATGATTGTTGCATTGTCCATGTTTGCACAATGCGCCACATGCGTGGCGCACAGTACGATTATAAAAGATATTGGTATAATTCGCATGCGCTTTTAATCGTCAATTCTGATTATATCATCAATAACCATATGTTGGTCAGACAATTCCAGTGTATCTGGATCGTATATATAAAAACCAGCGTACATGTCTATATCATCTTCGTTCCAATCGCATTTACCCTTGTCTTGGACAGATGTTGTAATTGTATTTTTTATTTGATTCCATTGTTCTTTGGTCATAATCAATAATTCACCACGTGAACCGTCTGGGTTTATTTCGTATAATGCATAGTCTGATTCATTTACGCAGTATGATTTACCCAATATTGGGTTAAATACTTTATTGTTCATATCATCGCCACCCATCCCGTCGCCACATACGGTATAACAACCTTCGTTATGGTCAACATCTTGGCAATTTATAATATCGTTTGCAGGTTCTGATTCAACCAAGCTGTATAATGTAGAACTGGCGTTTTTGGCCAAGTTGCTGTTTGACCCCAGTTGATAAACCAATGCACCGGCATCTAAAAACATTACAGATTTACGCGCTAAATTTGCACCAACTGTTTTGACATAATTTCTGATTCCTGTTTTCAGCACGCCACGGCCAGCATAGTTTGCATAACCGCGCATATTTGCACGCATGCCTAAATCAATGGCGGATTTAGCCAACATACGACCACCCGTACGGGAAACACGTTTCGCGGCGGTTTTACCACCAACTTTGGCAATTCCTTTGGCGGCAGTTTTCAGCCCTGCCCCAATGGCGGCGCGCCCTGCGGTTACAGCGGCACCACCAGCACCGCCAGCGTAAAATGTCAATATTGCCGCCGCCGCAGTCAATCCCCAACCAACGATGTCGATACCTGCCTGGATTGAACGATTGTTTTCGCACAATAACGCACCACGCATTTGCATGTTTGTATCCATTGATTGCGAGATTTCTATTAAAACATCATCCCAATTTACATCAATGCCAAATTCTTCGTCAACTGTTTCCCCGGTCAATCCAATAATCGCAGATTTGTATTTTGATAAGTTGTCACCTTGGCCTAAAAAATTTAATACAAATGCATCGTCCAAACGTGCAGTTTGATCAGATTTATTTGCGGATACATATGCAGTGGCCAAATCGTTAAAAAATGTTTGTTGTGCCGCAGTATCGGGGCCAAAAATATCAACGATAATAGATACAACTTGTAAATCTGTGTTGGTAAAGCCGCCCTGGGCGCCATAATGCATACGGGCACGTACCGTATCCCAATCAATCGTCAGGCGGATATTAGGATTTTCTGATATTATAACATCAATATTATTTTTGAACAAGTCTGGGTAATTTGAACACGTTGTTCGATACGACGCGGCATTTGCAACGGCACCATTATAATCTGGGGTCAGTCCACTTGCAGCATTTTCCACCTGTAAATACAATTCGCATGCAACCAGCATATCGCAATCTGTATAACCAACGCATTCAGGTGATACCGCAGCAAATGCATGCGGTGTAAATAAAAAAGGTATTACAAATAATATTTTTTTTAATGAAATCATTTTTTTGCGTCTTTTAATGCGGTGGTGATTTTTTGAATTATTTCGTCACGATTTAATGCAATTTCAGAATTATTATTGTTGTTGTTTGGAATTTGTCCAGGTTTCCAATCTTGCCCGTACAGTCCACGCATGCGATTTATATACTTTTCTTCGGGTTCGATGTTGATTGTTTTGTATGCAGACGCATCTTTGTATGGTGCATAACCGGCCGCGTCATTTTGCATACGTTGGGTAAATGTTAAATCAGCGGTGGTTTTTGGAAAATCAGCCGCGACCAATTTACTGTTGTTTGATGTGGCAGATACAGATTGCAGAGTTTCTAGTTCTTGTTTGCGTTCCAGCATATCTTGCATCCATGGTTCACCGTTCCATGTTGGTAATTGTTGGGCATTTGGATTTTGAAATTCATAGTTTTGTTTGTTCAAATCGGTGTTCGGTGTCGTTGCCCCAGGAAAAGATACGGTTTTACCAGTTGGTGCCGCAACCGCGTTTTGTGCGACATATTTATCAAATTCTGTGTCAATAAAACCGGCACATGGTGTTACATAATTATGGTTTGGCAAACTGGCCAGTTGAACCGTCAATGTTGGACGTGCGTCATCGACATCCATGCCAACACAATTATTGCGTGATGAACAAAATGCGGCAACCAATGCAGATACAACCGTTTGGCAGTCACTGGTACTGATATCCACACCGTCCACATATACAGGTACGGGCATGCGTTGGTTATATGGACTGGACGGATCCCAGAAAGGATTAGAAGAATAATTTTGAACGTTCTGAATTTGACCGTATTTAGAAAATGGTGTTGTTGCCGTTGGAAAAGTCGTTGCCATACCAGATATTGGCAATAAACCGATAATCCCAGTCATAATGAAAATTTTATGTAAATTCATTTCTCTGTCCGTTATTCCCTGTGATGTTTTTTATTATATCAAAAAAGCCATTGTAATTAAAGACAAAATTCCACCGATGATAAAGAACGGGGCAAATGGTATAAATTTCTGATGTTTGAACATACCCCATATCATCCCGGTAATGCATGCAATTATCAATGTCACAGCCAGCCCAGATGTGCCCAGCCATATACCGCCAACCGCCATCAGTTTTATGTCACCCATGCCGATTGGGGTGGTAACGGATTTGGTGCGTTGTGTTTGTTCAAATATAAAACCGACCAATGACGCCAACGCATATCCAAATACTGCGGCAATAATAGAATCAGATGTTGTTACCGGCCATGGAAAAAAGTGTACAACAACCAAACCAATCAGCATCAGTGGAAATAAATATGCGTCTGGGATAATGCGGCGGCGGAAATCAGCACGTGAGATAGCCCATGCACATGCAAATGCCCCCAATAATAGAATTATGAAAAAGATGTTATAAATCATATTTTTCCCCCTTGCCTTTCGATTCGAAACTATGCTACAATTATATCGTTATATATAACAAGGATTTTTTGATATGAGTAAAGGTTGGGATAACGCAACACTGAAAAAGTTAAAGGCGTTGACAGGTAAAGGGTTGTCAACGTCTGAAATTGGTAAACGCCTGGGGATGAGTAAAAATGCCGTTGTTGGCAAACTGAATCGTTTGGGTTGGAATTCTAAGGCTGGGGGTGTGGCCGCGGCTGATAAAGCAAAAGCGACAAGCAAGAAAGCAGCAAAGGCGCCGGCTAAGAAACCAGTGGCTGTCAAGGCACCGGCCAAGAAAGCTGTGGGTGCAGCAAAAGTGGCCAAGGCATCAAGCAAGGTTGTGACGGGTGCGTCTGGGGCGGTAAAAAGTTCAAAAACGCTGAATAAAAATCTGGCGATGCATCAACGTATTATTCAGCATTCTTTGGAAATGGCTAATTTGAAACCAAATCAGTGTCGTTGGCCGATTGGTGACCCTGATTCTGAAAACTTTCATTTTTGTGGGGCGCCGGTTTTTGTTGGTAAACCGTATTGTTACGAACACTGCAAGCAGGCATATCAATTTACGCCACCAAAAAAGAAACAGGCATAATGGCAATTTGTTTTTGCCAAAAGCGAGAGGGATAAAATGGATAATTCTGTTCTGACGTTTGTTGAATATAATATCGCAGGTAATGCGTTGCGTGCGTATTATGATGCAGATGGTAAATTGGTATTCGTTTTGGACAGTACTGTTGACGACAGAAAACCAAACGTTTTGTTGGTAATCAACGCGGTTGGAAACAGAAAGTGGGATGATATATTGGCCAATGATTATGGTGTGGATTTGGAAACTGTTCGGCCAAAAAAGAATAACAAATATCAAAAGTTGGATATCGAATACAGCGGATTGTCTGAATATGACAATTTGATAAATGCATATAAATCAGGGGCGGATTTATCTGAACCTTTGGCGGCATTGGCGGTATTTCGCGAAGAATCTGTGCGGCGTGCGGCGGCGGAACGTTTGGCCATTGCCGAAGAAACAGCAGACAAGGCGCGTGAAACGATTATTAAAACCAAAGATAGCATTGACGAATTACAAATGAAATTACGCCAGTTGCGCGCAAAGTTGAGTCAACAAAAAAAGCAAATCGGTCGTGAACCGACAAAAAAATCTGCATCTAAAATATTACGTACGGATGCCGCGGTTGATGCAACAAATGAAAAGTTACGTCGTGCGAAAAAGCGTTTAGATAATGCGCAACGGCGTTTGATTTCGGCAGACGAAGATGCGCAACGTGCGCGTGAAATATTGGCACGCCCGATGGCGCGCGCGGATGCACATGTGGATGGACGTGGAAATGCCACCATGCGTGCGCCGAATATTTCAACTGAATATAACGTGTCATATGATGACGATGTTATTGATGATAATTTGGGTACAGATGATGAACAATCTGATGACCCAGAAATTCATTTTTCTGTGGATATGGATATGCCAGAACCACGTACAAATATTGCTGCAAATGCATCTGATGATAACGCGGTTGTGCGTCAGTCTGTGCCAGATGTTGAATATGATTCAAATTCAGAAATTACAGTATCAGAACCAAAGGCGGATAAAATGGCCGATAAAGAAATAAAAGACGAAGATATCAAACCTTTGTTTGATAAAGATCCAGAAATTATGGATGAAGAAATTGCGTTCAAGCCGATTGAATTTGGTGTGTCCAGTCCGGTTGAATCAAATGTGGCGGATAATGGTGCGTCTGATTCTGAAATTTATGAAAATGTGATTGATGAACGGCCTTTGTCTTTTACGCCGCCAACAGAATCTAAAAAAGATGTGGAACCAATCAAAGAACCGATAAATGTAACGCCTGTTACAAATACGGAACAAAATGAACAGCCAACCGAAATGGCACAGAAATCAACATCTGTGCTGGACAGTTTGACACCGGTTGATGTGCCACAAAATATTGATTCTGGTACCGCGCAACTGGATTCTGAATTGGCGGCAGATGTTGCGCCAGTTAAAACACCTGATGTGACGCCAGAACCAACCAGTATGCCAAAACCGCAACAAAATAATATGGCGGCGCCAATACCTGTTTCTAATGCAATGCCACAGGTTGATACCAATGAACGTCCGGTGCCACCTGCGGCGACATTGGCAAATGCCGCGGCGGTTCGTCCTGTGTCACCGATTACTGGTAATGCGGCACCGACAAATCCGGCACCGCATAAACCGACGTTTATATATTATATTTTGTTGGTGTTATTGATTGCTTTATCAATATTTACATTATGGCTGTATCAGAAAAATACGGATGATCAGGTACCTGATTTAACAGCAACTGTGCCGGCAGTCGAAGAAAATGTGCAAAATGTTGAAAATGCCGATGTGCCCAGTCCTTTTGTTCCAGAAATAGAAACACCGTCTGAACCAGTTGTGGTGGCGGCCGAAGAAATCACGGAAACAGAAGCAGCGGTGGTTGAAGAATCAGCACCAGCAGCAGAACCAGAACCGGTTGTTGTGACGGAGCCTGATGAACCTGAAATAATTTCAGAACCAGCGCCAGTCAAAGAACCGACCCCAGAACCAGTGGCGGATATTGTTATTGAATCAATACCGACGCCGACCCCGGTTGTGGAACCTGAACCTGTTATTGAATCAGAAGAAGAAATATTGGCCAGCAAGCCGGCATATAACGTATCGCAAAATGAAAACATGTTTGTCGCGGCGCCAGAATATGATACTGAAACATTGCGCCAAGAAAGTTTACAGGCGGTTGATACTGTGGGGCCGTCTGTGGTGACCAGTGGCGTGACTGATATGTCTGGGGGTGACAGTGTAACAACAAGTGGAACAATGGCGGCAGATGATTATGCGCCACAATCGGTAACATCCGAAGTATGGAGCACAACAACCACAAATTTGCCATTGTGCCCAGATGGTACCGCCCCAGATGTAAATGGATGTTGTGCCGGGGAAATTTATACAGATATGGGTGAAATGGGATTTAATTGTTGCCCAGAAACTGGGGGTGATTGTTTCCCACCATTGATGTAAATTTCAACGTATTGATGAACGACCCCACCTGTGGTGGGGTTTTTATTTTGTCTTGAATAATCAAATACTATGCGATAACATATAAATGTTGACGGGTGTTCCGTCAATGGGGTGTGACTACCCGTACATAGGCGTCGGAATATAAACCTGTGGCGCGCAAAAATGCGCCAGTTTTAGTATTACGACGAAAAACAAACTCCTGATGTTTGGTCAGGAGGGTCGCGGAATACCAAATACGCGGCACAATTCCTATGATTGTAGTCAACCTCCTGACCACCAAGTTTTTGGTGGTTTTTGTTTAATCAAAATATCAGGAGATTGAAAAATGAAAAAAGTATTTATTGTCACAGCTGTTATCGCGGTGTTTATGGGCGTTCCATGCCTGGCGTCGACGGCAATACGTGGAACGTGTCAAGGCGGATTAAATGACGGTCAGCCATGTGGATCTGATGCTGATTGTACAGGGGGAATTTGTAGGTTGCCAGAAATTGCATGTACCAGTACAAATTGTCGGTCATCATCATGGGTGGCGCACAGTACGGGATATGAACGTCGTACGCGCAGATATTGTTCCACGGCGACACAGTGTACATCTGTAACGCAATATCGTTGTGCCGCCGGTTATTATGGACGTTCACTTAGTGGCAGTACTGGATGCACCCCATGTCCTGAAAATGGTGTATCTGTGCCACCAGATGGTGATTTGATTGGCCTTACTGCTGTTACAGACTGTTTTATTCCATCTGGTACGGAAATTACTGATTCCACAGGCACGTATACATATACAAATGATTGTTATTATACTGAATAGAAAAAAACGCCCAAAATGGGCGGATTTTATAATTTTTCAATAACGACGATTGCGGCGGAATAATCGTCTTGGTCTGTGATTGACAGGTGCACAGATGCATCTGGGCCGGCCAATTCTTTTAATGCGGCCTTGGCACCACCAGCCAGTAATAATTCTGGGCGTCCCATGTCGTCGTGTATTACAGATACATCCGAAAATGCAATGTCGTCGCCGAAACCGGTGCCCAATGCTTTCAGGCATGCTTCGCGAGCCGCCCAAAAATTTGCCAGATGTTTTTCGGCGTTTGCGTTATCTGTATCGGCGTATTCTAATTCTTTTTTTGTGAAGATACGTTGTTTTTTGAACGCAGACCAATCTAAAAAACGACCACATTCGACTAAATCAATTCCAATACCTACTATCACGGATGACTCCCTGGTTATGTTTATTGATATGCGAATACTAATAACTTTTTTCCGATTCGTGCAAGCATAAAATATATACTTGCTTTTAATTCATGGTAATTGTATAAATATGCGTACGTCGGGGCGTAGCTCAGCCTGGTAGAGTACTTGCATGGGGTGCAAGGGGTCGCAGGTTCGATTCCTGTCGCCCCGACCATAAATAAAAAACAACCGCCGTGTGCGGTTTGTTTTTTATTTACAGTGGGTATAACGAAATCAACATCGCATACGTTTACAGTATGCCAAGATTCGACAACGAGTAGATTTGATAAGTATAACGCAATCAAATCGTTACGAGTGCCCCACAGCCGGCACCCCTGTGCCGTGCGAGGGATTCCTGTCGCCCCGACCATAAATAAAAAACAACCGTCGTGTGCGGTTTGTTTTTTTCAGTGGTGTTTTATTTACATTGTTCGGCAATCATGTCGGATATTTGTTTTTCCATTGCAAATTGGCGTGCAGACCCGGTTGCGCATGGATCGCAATCACGGCGTAATTGTCCAGGGCGACATACAAATTTTACGTCGTTACACATGCCGTCAATACGACTGGTTATTTCTGTGTCCAAGTATTGTGTTATCATGTCGCGATATTTTTGTGGTATGTCGGGTTCATCGTATGCCCACATTTGTGCAACAATGCTGTTCACATTTTGAATACACGGATCGTTATTTGTTATGCGTATAACATTGTCAACCGTTGTGTCTGATTGTGCCGCACGGTTTTTGGGTACCAATGTCCATGTTATTATTCCGATGCATAAAATCAATACCAGTGCCAGTAAAATGTATCTGGATATTTTGAAGGAATTTGTTTGTATTGCCATATGTTTGTCCTTTTTATGATATATGTAACTGTATCATAAATTTATATGGCAAAAAATACGTTTTTATTCATATTGGATTATTGTTCTAATGCAGATAATATATTTTTGAAATTTTCATCAACTGGGCCAGTTACGTCAACATCTGAAAATTTTATGTTTGGTACACCTTGTAACCATTGGATTGCCGGCATTGTTGTATTCCAAAATATGTTTAACCGGTTGCGTATTGCCGTGTTATCAGCGTCATCTGTGCGGCCGCCGCCGTCACGAATTCGTTTTTGAATTCGTTGTATCATTATTTCTTCGGGTACATCCAGGTATAAAATATGGATGTTAAATTTGTTGGCATAGTTTTGAATCAACCATTTTGCCTGGTCCAATGTACGTGGAAATCCGTCCAGCAATGTGTCGCGGTTTATATCAACGTTTTCTGCGATTATTTGTGTCAGCATTTCAAATGGC
The DNA here is from genome assembly GCA_944389515.1 of uncultured Alphaproteobacteria bacterium. GTDB lineage: Bacteria > Pseudomonadota > Alphaproteobacteria > Rs-D84 > Rs-D84 > Enterousia. Next base: position 179,611 of record CALXMQ010000001.1, read on the forward strand.
AGTAATTCACCACGTGCCATAATATCTGCAATAGATTTATTATTGGCAGCGGCGTCACGTAACATTTTGCCAGTTTCGATGTATTTATAATCATGGCGTTCACATAACATACGGGCAAATGTGCCCTTGCCTACACCTTGGCCGCCCATTAAAACAATCATTTGTTTCATGTGCGGTATTATATCATAAAAAACAAAATCCGGCAAGTGCCGGATTTTGTTTTGTAATCTGGAAATAATCCAAATTATTTTTTGCTGTTTTCAATCGCAGCACCCAGAATATCGCCCAAAACAGAACCGCTGTCGGCCTGGTTTGCGTATTCTTTGACCGCCTGTTTTTCCAACGTTACTTGTAACGCACGGATAGACAGTTTGACAACATTATTGTCAACGGAAACAACAGATGCTTCGACTGTATCACCAACATTGAATTTGTTAGTGTCTTGTTCTGATTTTTCACGTGACAAATCAGTACGACGGATAACACCGCGGATGTCATTTGGCAATGCCAAAATCAATTCGTCTGGGGTTATTTCGGATACTGTGCCAGAAACAACCGCACCTTTCTTTAATGATGCACTGTTGTTTTCTGCGCTTTCTGTCAGTTGTTTGATACCCAATGTGATACGTTCTTTTTCCGGATTGATGTCCAAAATTTTTGCGGTAACTTCCTGGCCACGAACGAATTTTTTCAATTCTTCTTCGTCCAGTTTGTTCCAAGACAAATCGGAAATGTGAACCATACCATCTAATTCAGGTGTCAATGCGATAAACAAACCAAATTCAGTTGTGTTTTTAATTGGGCCTGTTACAACATCGCCAACATTGTGGGTTTCTGCGAACTGTTTCCATGGATTTGGTTGCAGTTGTTTGTAACCCAATGAAATACGACGCTTTTCTTGATCAATGCCCAAAACGACAACATTTATATCCTGGCCAACTTGTAAAACTTTGCTGGGGTGGATATTTTTGTTTGTCCATGATAATTCGGACATATGAACCAGACCTTCGATATTATTACCTAAATCGATAAATGCACCATAATCGGTCAAAGATGATACTTTGCCAGATACTGTGTCGCCAACATTGAACGCACGAGATGCGTTTTCCCATGGATCTTCTTCTAACTGTTTTGCACCCAACGAGATACGATGAGATTCTGGGTCAAATTGGATAACTTTGACTTGTATCTTTTGGCCAACGTGTACTAATTCGCGTGGATGATTTACGCGTTTCCATGACAAATCTGTCACGTGCAGCAAACCATCAATGCCACCTAAATCAACAAACACACCGTAATCAGTAATGTTTTTAACTGTACCTTCGATAACAGCGCCCAATGAAATGTTTTTCATTGCTTCTTTTTGTGCCGCTGCGATTGTATCAGCCTGGATGGCGCGACGTGATACGATTGCGTTTGTGCGCAATGCATCCATTTTCAGAACACGGAATTTATCTTTTAATCCAATCAATGATTTTGGATCGCGCACTGGTTTATGGTCAACCTGGGATGATGGCATAAATGCGAATACGCCATTGATATCAACCGTGTAACCACCGCGAACAACATCGATAATTGTACCTTCGGGGTCAATACCTTCGGCAACTGTTTTTTCCAGTTCCTTCCATGCTTTTTCAGCACGAGCCTTGGTATAAGACAGAACGGCGGTTCCTTCGCGGGATTCATAACGTTCAACAAAAACGTCAATGATATCGCCCACAGACGGAACAGATGCACCGAATTCTTTCAGTGGAATACGCCCTTCGGATTTCAGGCCAACATCAACAATCGCGAAATCACCGCGAATATCTTTGACTGTACCCTTGGTGGCATAGCCCTGTAAAGTTTCTTGGGTGCCATAGTCGTTGTTAAACATCTGGACAAAATCTTCGCCAGATATTGGATTATATAAATCTTTGGATAAATCTTTCATAAAGAATTCATACAAAGTTGGCCGTCGCATATGATATATAAAAAATGCGAGGACTTGTGGGGTTCATCGGACTGATTATGCGCCCACCCGCAAAATCAGGCGTATTATACGGGAATTTTTTTGAAAAAGCAAGTATTTATAAAGTATAACGGGGACGATTATGCCCCCGTTATTTAATTTTATATTATTATTGTGCAATTATGCGTGCGCGTTCACCATAATCGGCATCTAAAACATATACGCGTTGGCCAACAAAAAATTTAACGTCGTCGCCCTGGGTCAATGTTACGGATTTTCCAGAATCCAGTTTAACGATGTATTCCATACCGCCCTGCATTGACAGACCTTCTTGTGCCTTGCCACCTAGATATCCGCCCAAAACCGCGCCACCAACCGCACCGATTGTTTGTGTCAGTGTATTGTCGCCAATCATACCCCCGGCAACACCGCCAACAATACCGCCAGCCAATTCACCGACTTCGCCATTTTCAGTCGCGATTGTAACGGGGCGTACGTTTATTATTACACCTTCGGATACAGTGTTTACAGTCCCTGCCCCAGATGTTTCATATCGGTCAATGTTCAAATTTGCGCCACATGCGGTTAAAATAATAGTCAGGCATAACACTGAAAATTTTTTCATGATATTTCCCCTTTTTCACTTTTTTGCTTATTTTACCATCAGGGATATCGTTTTGCAATAAGCATAAAATAAATGCCCGATATGGGCATTTGGTTCCTATTTTGTTTTTTGGTTTCGTGCCACGGCCAACATTTTTTCCAGTTGTGATGGCGTTATAAAACGCAATGCATTTACAGGGACGCCAGACGATTGACTGTTGTGATAAACGTGCAATATTTCTGATGATGGTAAAGTGTTTATATCTTTGATATCGCCGTTTGCATCAATAATATTGTTTAATTTGTCTGTTTGGAACGAATAAGCCAAATCCATAACTAAACCTGGATGAATTCCGGGTGAATCAAGCATGATTGTGTTTGGATTGTATGGTAAATTGTATTCGCGGTGCACACTGATATACCCAGGCAACTTTTTGAACAATCGACCTGTTCTGTGGTCATATTCGTAATAACGACCTGATAAATAATAATCTTGGGCGGCCAAAGATGAACGCAAAATTAAATCTGAATTTGCGGCGAAAAATTTCGGATTGACCTTTTCCAACAGCATTATACGTAATGCATAAATAGGTACTAATGCTTTTTCCATGTATAACCCCTTCATCAAATATACAAACCGCATAATTTTATAGCACTGTTGTTAAATATGTCAATATATTTTAGCAAAATAAAAATGCCCCACGTGGGGGCTTTTTATCGGGCAACTGCGCCACGTAATTTCGCATGATGTACATAATTTTTTAGAACAAATCCGCCGTTTGCAGACCATTTCAGCATACCATGCCAATTTTCGTTTGGAATTTCAACGGTTGGCAATGGGTATGGTTTGCGTTTTAATTGTTCGCGAACCTGGGGAATATGGTTGTGATAAATATGTGCATCGTGTAATTCACCCTTTAATGTACCTGGTTGCAAGCCTGATTCTTTGGCGTATAATAACAGCAATAATGCATAACTGGCGATATTATATGGCACACCCAAGAACATATCGCATGAACGCTGGGTCCAGATTAAAGATAATTTTCCATCGCGCACAACCAACTGGTGCATTACATGGCATGGCGGCAGTGCCATTTGTGGAATTGCGACAGGGTTCCATGCACTGACCAGTATGCGGCGGTCGTTCGGATTGTTTTTTAATTTATCAATCGCATTTTGAACTTGATCCAATCCCGGGTTTTGTGGGTTGAAATTATCCGTCGGGTTTTTGTCAATGCGATTTTGATTCCATTGATATTCGCCGCCAAAATGACGCCATTGGAAACCATAAATCGGACCCAAATCACGTTCTGAATCCATAATAGAATTACGGATTTGTGTTTTTTCTGTGTCTGTCAGATTTGGCAGTTTACTGGTGGCAATGTTATATTTTTGTTCGACCTTTATCGGGTTTGCCCATTCGTCCCAGATATGGCAATTTCTGTCTTGCAGCCATTTTTTATCTGTGATTCCACGCAGAAAAAATTCTAATTCTGTGGCGATATTTTTTAATCCCATTTGTTTGGTTGTAACCAATGGAAAGCCCGTTGACATATCGTGTTCAAATACTGCACCAGCAGACAGCCCGATATCTGGTATACCGGTTCTGTTCATGCGCAAATCTTTGCCGTTTACCATAATGTTGTCCAGTATATCTAAGTAAGCCTGCATTATTGTATCCTTTGTTGATATAAAAATACGCGCAAAATATGCGCGTATTTTGTTTTATTTAACAGATGCCTGTTGAAACAGTTCTTCTGGTTTTACATTTTTTTCTTTTGTTTTGACATGTGTCAGCATCGCATCCAATGCCTTGCGTTCAAAAATCATGCCGCGCAACATTGCCAAAGCATTTTGGTTTTTATTATAGAATTCAAAAACTTGCTTTGGATCTGGGTAACGTGACGCTTCGGCCCAAACGGCTTGTTGTAAATCGTCACGGGTAACTTCTACTTTATTTTGTGTTCCCCATTCTGCCAAAATCAAACCCAATTTGACACGACGTTCGGCGTCTTTGCGTTCTTTTTTATCGTCCCATTTATGGTCGGAACCACAATCGCCATCGCAATGCGCGTGTGTGCGATCGTGTTCTTGCTTTGCCATGTTTAATTCTTGGTCAACCAATGTTTCTGGTAATTCCAGTTTTACTTTGTCGGCCAATATATCCAATAATTCGTTGCGCATATCGCGTTTTGACGCTTCGTCATATTGTTCGGTTAAAATTGTGCGAATATGTTCGCGCAATTTTTCAACAGATTCATGACCAACAGATTTTGCCAATTCGTCATTTAATTCTGGTAATTTATGTTTGCGCACTTCGTGTACTTTGACCGCAAATCGTGCATCTTTGCCGGCCAGGTTTTCTGCATGATAATCAGATGGGAATTTGACGTTTACATCAAATTCTTCGCCGGCTTTGTGCCCAATAACTTGGTCTTCAAATCCCGGGATAAATGCCCCAGAACCTAATACCAAGTGATGTTTTTCCGCGGCGCCGCCTTCAAATGCATCTTGGCCAATAAAACCTTTGAAATCGATAACAGCGGTATCGCCATTTTGGGCGACATAATCGTCAGGCTGTTTTTCAGCAACACTGCGAGATTTGCGGATGTTTTCCAATGATTTTTCTATTTCAGATTCATCCAATTTGGCTGTTTTTTTGGTAACAGTGAATTTTTCTAAATCAATCGATGGCAATGTTGGCAGAATATCAAAATCCAGTGTGTATTCTGCGTCTTTACCAATTTCCCAACCGGCCAAGTCAGCCTTTGGCGTGCCAGCCAGACGGATTTTTTTATCAGCGATATAGTTATTCAAATCGCGATTCATCAATTTATCAATCGCTTCGCCCATCGCAGATGCATTGTATTTTTGGCGTAAAATTGATAATGGAATATGACCAGGACGGAACCCCGGCATTTTTGCCTTTTTGCCATATTCTGTCAAAATTTCATCTGCGGCGGTTTGCAGTTCGTCGGCAGAAATCAGACCATTTACGGTATAGTGTAAATCTTTGATTTTTTCTTTTTTGAACATTTGTACTTCCCCATTAAATAATGAATTGCTGTGTGATTATACACAGTTTTTTTATAAACGCAAATACAAAGTTGACATGCTTTTTATAAAAAAATCCGCCCCATTGGGGACGGATTGATAATATACGCACACAATTTTAACGTTTGCTGAACTGTGTGGAACGACGCGCTTTGTGGCGACCGAAATGTTTACGTTCAACAACACGGCTGTCGCGAGTCAAGAAGCCTGCGGCCTTTAATGTTTTGCGTAAATCTGGTTCTGCTTTTTCCAGTGCTTTGGAAATACCGTGTTTTACGGCGCCAGCCTGGCCAGACAATCCACCGCCCATAACAATGGCGTGTACGTCGTATGCAGTTTCACGTTTGGTGATACCAAACGGTTGTGCGATAATCATTTGCAACACCGGACGACGGAAATATTCAGTCATCGAAATACCGTTGACGATAATTTGTCCTTTGCCCGGGATTAAATATACGCGTGCAACAGAATCTTTGCGTTTGCCGGTGGCATATGTTGCATTTGTCAATTTAACATCAGCCACAGGTGTTGCCGCCACTTTTTTAGCGGTTGTTTTTGCCGGGGCAGATTTTTTAGTTGTTTTTGCGGCTGTCTTGGTCGCAGTTTTCTTTGTTTCTGTCATTATTCGCCCCTTTTATTTTTACGGTTCAATTCGGCAAAGTTTATAACGATTGGGTTTTGTGCCGCATGTTTGTGTTCTGGACCAGCGTATACGTGCAATTTGGTCAAACGTTTGTTTGCCAATGCAACCGCAGTGCGACGCCCCATCATACGTTTTACAGCATTGTAAACCAATTTTTCTGGTTTTTCATTGCGCATTTGACCCAATGTGCGTTCTTTGATGCTGCCTGTCCATAAAGAGTGCCAAAAGAATTTTGTTTTATCAGCCTTTTTACCAGACAATGCCACTTTATCTGCATTGATGATGATGACATGGTCACCACAATCCATGTTTGGTGTCCAGGTAGGCTTGTTCTTGCCACGCAAAATGTTTGCGGTATATGCCGCCAAACGTCCCAGCGTGCAATCAGTTGCGTCAATCAGATACCATTTTGCATCTAATTCGCATTTTTTTAACGATTTTGTCGCTGCCATAGTTTTTACCTTTTTATTAAATTTAGCGAGGCTTATTATGTCCCACTGACCCAGAAAAGTCAAGAAAAATTGATGTGGTATTATTATACCGTATATTTTTTACATCTCTTCTGGGATTTTAAGCCCCATTAAATCAATCGTGGTTGCCAATGTGTCACGTGCGATTTGTGTGATTTTTATGCGCTTGGCACGTGTTTCATCGTCCACATCGTCACGCAAAATCGGGCAATTATGATAAAATGCATTTACCAGTTGGCATAAATCATATGCGTAATTTGCAATCATATCAGTTGCACGATTATCAAATGCACTTTGTACCGTGCGTTCGAAATCTAGTGTTTCAATCAACAGGTTGCGTTCATCTGGGGTCAGTGTTGTTGTGGTCGCTGCATCTGGTGTGTCCCCTGCCCGTTTTAATACGCTGTTCAAACGGACGGCTGTATACAAAACATATGGACCTGTTCTGCCTTCGAAACTGGTGATTTGGTTCGGGTCAAAAACATAGTCGGCACGAACATCATGTAATAAATCATTAAATTTAACGGCCGCCAATGCAATGGCATCAATAGTATCGTCTTGTAACACCTTGCCGGCATCTGTGACACGTTTACGTACCGCGTCAGTTGATGTGTCCAGAATATCTAATAATTCTGCCACGCCACCATCGCGTGTTTTGAACGGTTTGCCATCTGGCCCAGTTATTGCGCCGAATCCGGTGTGAAATAATTCTGCATCTGTTAAATGTGCCATTTTTGCCACACGGAATACTTGTTGAAAATGTAAATTTTGGCGCGAGTCTGTGAAATATCCGATTATGTCAGGTTTGTCAGATTTGTTTCTGTAATAAATGGCCGACAGGTCTGCCGCTGCATACGTTTGTGTGTCCGAACTGGTGCGGAACATCAATGGTGGCATTGGCGCAGTGTCGTCGTCTGTACGTACATTTACAATCATGGCGCCATCAGATTCAACCAACAAACCGCATGATTCCAAGATTTTTTGTGTGTCTGCAACATATGGTGCAACGCCACGTTCGCCCATTGTTTCATCAAATGGTAATAAATTCAGGCGGTGCAGCACCGTGTCCATTTGAGATAACGAAATTTTCATAAAATCGTCATATATTTTCCGATATTCCGGATTTCCAGATTGTAATTCTGCGGTAATTTCTTTGGCGCGTGCCATCCATGCGTCGTCAGATTTTGCGCGTGCGGTTGATTCAGGATATATTTTATTTAATTCATCTGCATTTTTTGGCATGCCGAATTCTAAAATCCATGTGATAATCAATCCCATTGGGCGACCCCAATCCCCAATATGGTTATAGCTTTTTGTGGTGTGACCCAAAAATTTTGCAATACGGTTAAAAGTATCGCCAACAATCGATGTCCGCAGGTGCCCAATATGTAATGCTTTGCCCACGTTATATCCACCATAATCTAAATCGATTTTTTTTGGATTTTCTGTTTTTGTATTGTGTGGTTCTTGGGCAGCGTGCCAAATAAAATCATCTTTTAATTTGATGTTGATAAAGCCTGGACCGGCAACAGATACATCTGCGACAAAGTCCAGTTCACGTAATTTAGGCAATATTTCATTTGCCAATTCACGTGGATTTTTGCCGGCAGATTTTGCCATTACCATTGCCGCGTTCGTTGAAAAATCACCAAATTCACGATTGCGTGGTGTTTCTAGGTTGGCAGTAAAGCCCAGTTTATCATTTATCGATTTCGATATGTATTTATATAAATTCATTTCTGATATCCATGTGGGTTATTATATCGGTAATACAATGCGAACACGCAGACCGCCCAGTTCACTGTTTTCTAAGAACATTTGGCCACCGTGATTTTCTATTGCGGTTTGTGCAATGGATAATCCCAGCCCTGTTCCGCCGGTTTTTTCACTGCGCGATTCATCCAGACGGACAAATGGACGCATTGCATCACGTTTCTTGTCGTCTGGGATGCCAGGTCCATCGTCTTCGATAATAATTTCAACTTGGTCTGGGGTGTCGTGTTCGGTTATGCGGATTGTTTTTTTGGCATACCGTGCCGCATTTTCAATAATGTTACCAAACGCGCGCGCCAATGCCATTGGTCGGGCATAGAATTGTGCCGGTTCATCTGGGAAATTTGTTTCGATATTTTTATCTGGTGCGGCATCACGTGCAATGCGTAACAGCATGGCTGGCAATTCTGTGGCCTGTTCAATTTCAGGCATTTCCCCACGTGCAAAAGACAAATATCCGTTTACCATTTCTGTCATACGGTCAATGTCTTGTAATAATTCTTGTTTGGATGCCGCGTCTGTTTCAACGGCTAAACGCATACGGGTCAATGGTGTCTTTAAGTCATGGCTGACCGCGTTTAACATATCACTGCGTGTGCGGTTGTATCGATTTAACCGTTCCTTCATTGTAATCATTGCGGCGGCGGCTTCGCGGATTTCTTTGGAACCAGTTGGTTCAAAGCCTGGTGCATCCAGTCCGCGGCCAAAACGTCCAGCCGCCTTGGCAATACGGCGTATACTGCGTGTATGCATGATAATAAATGGCGTAATCAGTATTGATACAATCAATATTGAACCAATCAACCATATTATAAAGACTTCGGTACTGGTGGAATAAATACGATATAACGATGTCCCAAATGTAGCGATTTTTCCATCATTTGTTGGCACATCAATAAATACCAATCGTTTGCCTTTATCAATATATATTTGTGCAGGACGTTTCAAACGGTTTGACAATTCGTCTGCCAATAATCCGGCTTCGCGTGATTCATTATCGTTTTTGCTGGGGCGATTTAATTTTGAATTTACGGATACGTTTATACCAATGTCGCGCGCCATTGTTTTTGCCGCGTCTGTATTATTATTGTCCATAAAATTCATCATCGTAACGATTTCAACCGCCAAACTGCGTGCCAATGTCGCATGAACGCGTGCCCAGTGGTTGCCAAAAAATACGTTGGCAATGATTACCTGGGCGATAATCAGCGGTATCAGAATCATCAAAATTGTACGCCATAAAAAACTGCGTGGTATCAATCTCATTACTAATCACCATTTTTATTTTCGTCGCAGCAGATTTGAATCAATTTATATCCGCGCCCACGAATTGTTATAATATCTAAGTTTGATAATACAACATTTAATTTATTGCGCAAGCGTTTTGCAACCATTGGCGCCGCCGGTGCAATATTTCCAACCGGGGTTGTCAAGTTGCGTAATAATTTCTTTTCTTCGCCAGATAATGGTAATATTCGCGGCAATTCCCCAGGATTGGCAAGATTGGTTATAAAAAATTCTTCGTCTGTGAATATCAGGCCGCCAGGTAATTTTGTATCCGGTGTTGCAGAATTTTTTATAATATTATTCAATCTTAAAACTAATTCGCGTAATTGAAATGGTTTGGCCAAGTAATCATTTGCGCCCCCAGCCAGGCCATCAATAGTATTTTCAGCGCCAGTCATTGCCGTCAGCATTATTACAGGAATTGTGTTTCCGTTGTTTCGCAGATTGTGCAGAAATGTCAAACCATCAATTCCAGTCATCATACGGTCTAAAACAATGGCATCAACCGTGACACGCGACAGTATATCTGTGCCAGATTCTGCGGAATTTGCAGTTAAAACGTTAAAGTTATTGTCGCGCAATCCGTGTGCCAACGTTTTGCGCAACATGTCGTCGTCGTCAATAATTAAAACTGTTTTGTTCATATAGATATAAATATGTGAACGAATTTATTTTTTCAATGGTTCAACAGCGTATTCGCCCGGTTGAATTGTCATCATTGAATTTGCGCCGGCCACATCGTCTTCGCCAGTGACGACCGCACGGAATTGCATACCACCCGTGGTAAATTCAGTCTTGAATAATGCGTATCCTGTGCCGCCACCGGTGGTTGGACCCTGCATACCCAATGAATAATAGCCACCCAAAATACCGTAATCCAGGTCAATGTAATCGATGCTGACCAATAATGAAACATTGCTTAGCCCATCACTGGTCATATTGCATGCAAATTCACGATTTGATAACGTTGCCTGGGAATTGATTGGTACAACAATATCCATAATGGTTGGTTCGCATGTGCGCGCAATACCGTTTACCAGAAATTCATACGTCATGCTGACTGTTGCCTTGGACAGACCGGTTGAAACATTTACCTGGGATATTGTTGCCTTAGGTATTTTAACCAGCGCATTGGCGATACCACTGCGTACTGGAAATGAAATACCGGATTGCAAACAGTCACGCGAAAACGGGTCTGCTTCGCAGATATACACGCGAGAGTGCGTATTCATCATGAACATGTTTGCCAAACTGTTGAACAAAAATGTACGTGTAATACGATCGTTCAGACGTGTACATCCAAAATTACGGCATATAATCATTGGACGATCGGCAAATGTTACACCAGGATGCATAATGGATTCAATTTGACGTGCTTCTTCTATATTCAAATCGTAATCCAAACTGTCGGCGCGGTTCATAAATTCTGTTTCTGGAATAAAATTCGGGTCGTCTGGATATGCATAGTATGACTGAACAGGTGTTTCAGTATAAATTGTTTGAAAATTATCATACACAATTTCTTCGGTCGCAGCAAATGCAGAAAATGCCGCCAGACTTGCAAAAACAGTCGTTAAAATAAATTTTGCCATATCAACGCCCTTTTTTCTCTCTGATAAATCTTAGAACATTAGTGTCTGTTATGTCAAAACAAAAATTTCTGTTGAAAATTGTGTTTGGTTTGTTTTATAAGTATTCATAGAAATAATCAAGAAAGGCGAAAAAATGGTTGATATTATGATTTCTGGGGATGCCGGCAAATTGCATGCGGTATATCATAAATCTGATACGCCGGCTGCACCGTTGGCAGTTGTATTGGCAGGAAATCCACGTCAGAAATATCATATGAACGATCGTGTTGCGTATGCGATGTTTCGTGCGTTTATGGATGCTGGGTTTTCTGTTGTCCGTTTTAATTATCGTGGTGTCAATAATTCCGAAGGTGCAATCGGAACCACGTCTGAAAACATGTTGGATATCGCAACGGTGATTGATTGGATTCAAAATAAAAATGAAGACAGTGACCGTATATGGTTGGCTGGTAACCAGTTGGGCGCATGGTACGTGTTACAGGCAATGATGCGTCGACCCGAAGTATCGGGATTTGCGTTGGTGTCCCCTGACCCGGCGGTGTCTGATTTTGCGTTTTTGTCGCCGCGGCCAAATCGGGGATTATTATTGCAAGGTGCGGCAGAATCTGATGATGCCAAGGCGTTCGCAACCCATTTGACACAAATTTTGAAAAAGCAGGCACAAATAGATTTAGAAACAATTCGTATTAAAAATGCTGATGAACGGTATTCTCAGCCGGCTGATTTACGTCAGATGTACAATGACTTAAAGGCGTATGTTGGACGTGAAAACGAAGATAACAAATTGTTGTAATACACATGCAGAATAAAGACAGATTTTTAGATCCAAATATCCCAGATGAAATGGCGGCTTCTATTCGGCCACATGCGTTGTCGGACTTTATCGGGCATGATGCGTTAAAGCAAAATTTATCTGTGTTTATATCTGGGGCAAAATCCCGTGGCGAGGCGATGGATCATGTTCTGTTGTATGGACCACCGGGATTGGGCAAGACGACTTTGGCGCATATTGTTGCAAATGAATTGGGAACAAATTTTCGTGCAACGGCGGCGCCAATGTTGACTAAACAGGGTGATTTGGCGGCAATATTGACGTCTTTGGAACCGATGGATGTGTTGTTTATTGATGAAATTCATCGTTTGCCAACGGCAATAGAAGAAGTTTTATATTCCGCAATGGAAGATTTCAAACTGGATATCATGTTGGGCGAAGGACCGTCTGCAAAAAGTGTGCGGATTGATTTACCGCCTTTTACTTTGGTTGGGGCGACCACGCGAACGGGATTGTTGTCAAATCCGTTGCGTGACCGGTTTGGCATAGATTTACGGTTATCGTTTTATTCGCCAGATGATTTGGCAAAAATTATCATGCGCAGTGCAAATATATTGGGAACACCGATTGATGCCGACGGTGCGCAAATGTTGGCGCGCAGTGCGCGTGGCACACCGCGTATTGCAAATCGATTGTTGAAACGTGCACGTGATTTTGCTGCGGCGTTGGGGCGTGACGTTATTTCAGCAGATACGATAAAAACAACATTGGTGCAATTACACATAGATGCCAGTGGCTTGGATGAATTAGATCGTGAATACATGACGGCCATTGTGCGACATTATGCTGGGGGGCCAGTTGGAATTGAAAATTTGGCGGCGGCATTGTCAGAACCAGCAGATACAATCGAAGATGTCATAGAACCTTATTTAATGCAGTTGGGATTTATTCAACGGACACCACGTGGCCGTATTGTAACGGATGCAGGTTATTCGCATTTGGGATTGGTGAAATAATCAGAAATGAATAAGTTAGTAGATTTCTTTGCAATCGCAGAAAAATTGGAATGCGAATACAGAACAACACGGATGTCTGATGGGGCGCAACAATCTGTGGCGTCGCATTCGTGGAATATGATTATAATGGCAATCGCGTTGCAACCGTATTTAACCCAAAGGCCGAATATGGAACGTGTGATGGAAATGTGCGCCCTGCACGATTTACCTGAGGCGATTATACATGATGTTCCATTACATAAACAAACACCAGATGTGCGTGCAAAAAAACGTGCCCAGGAATCTGGGGCTGTTTCGCAAATTACGGATTTGTTAGGCAATGAAAAAATTCGTAATGTGTTGGACGAATATGAAGAACGCAAATCGTACGAAGCACGATTAGTCAAGGCAATAGATGTTTTGGATGCGGCGCTGCAACATTTGTGTGCCGCAGATTTGAAATATATCGGTGAATATGATGATAATTTTTATTGGAAATTATTTTTTTCAGATAAATTAGCGTCTGGATTTGATTTTGAACCGGTATTGCGGGATGTTTTTGATGAAATTAGGCGTCGGGTGTCTGGACGATTGTTAAAAGAACAAGGTATCGATTCAAGTGTGTTTATGGGGAAATAAAAATGAAAACTTATACTTTTCCATTTGCGATTGCGTATGCGGATACTGATGCTGGTGGTATTGCGTATCATGGTCGGTATATTGAAATTGCAGAACGTGCGCGTATGAATATTTTACGTGGTGTAAAATTCCCGGATGGTGATGTCGGATTTGTTATTCGGGATTTAAGCATACGGTATATTCATCCGCTGTTTTTGGGTGACGAATTCGTTGTTGAAACAACGGTGACCAAAATGGGTGCGGCATCAATGTCGGTGGAACAAAATTTCGTGAAAGATGGTAAAATTTGTGCTATACTGTCTGGTACAGCGGCGTATATTGGTGCAAATCTGATGCCAAAGCGTATACCGGAATCTGTTGCGGCGCCGTTCAGAGAATAATTTTATTTTACATTAAAGGAAGGAAAAAATGACAAATGCGTTTTCTTTGACCACATTGTTTACTGGCGATTGGATGACGTTGTTTATATCGTTGGTTTTAATTTGTGGCAGTGTTATATCTTGGGCGGTAATTATTGAAAAAATTCGTCTGTGGCATTATCAAAAGAAACATCCTGTGGGTGTTAAAAATGGCGATAATTTGTCATTGATTGCAGATAAACTGATACGGCCGTTTGACAGAAATCTGTGGTTTTTATCCATGGTGTCGTATGTTGCGCCGTTTATCGGATTGTTCGGGACAATTTGGGGGGTTATGGATTCTTTTGCGTCAATCGGTGTAAATCAATCTGTATCGATTGGTGTTATCGCGCCGGGATTGGCAACTGCGTTGGGAACGACGGCATTGGGGTTGATTGCTGCGGTGCCGGCCGCCATTGCGTATCAATATTTCAGTAAAAAGTCTGATGATTTGTACGATGTTTTGACCGAACGTGTCAAAGAACTGAAAAGCGAAGGAAAATCTAAGAAATAATCGGGGGCGCGTAAAATGACACGCAGAAGATACAGAAACACAGATGCCAATATATCGCTGACGCCGATGATTGATATTATGACGGTATTGTTGGCGGTATTTATGGTTACAACGCCGATGTTGACCACAGGAATTGATTTGAATTTGCCACGTGCTGGTAATTCTGCGTTGTCTGGTAATGACCATGCAATACAAATCAGTGTGGATGCCAATGGGCGTTATTATGTTGGAAAAACAGAATTGTCACGTGATGATGCGGTGGCGCGTGTTATCGCGATGCGTGGGGAAAATCCTGATTTAACGATAATGATAAATGGTGATACGGCGGCGGATTATGGTGCTGTTATGTCAATTATGGGTAAATTAAAAGACGCTGGGTTTCAACGTGTTGGGTTGCGCACTCAATTAGATTCAGGACAATAATAAATGAATTTTGGTGACCGATTTTCATCAGAAAACCTGTTGATGTCTGTTTGTGGACATTTGGCGTTGGCGGCAATAATGGTGACGTCGTTTGTCGTGGTTGTTGATCGTGCAATGATGGTTGCGCCCGACAGAATAGAAATATTGGAAATTGACTTGGATTCTGTTCGGGTCAGTGGTGATGAAACAATTTTGCATAATGTCAATGCAGATGCAGAAATAAGTCCCATGGAACCCGAACCAGAACCGATTGCGGACGCGCCCGGGGCGGAAACATCAGTGCCCCCAGAACCTGATGTGGATGTGGAACCAGAACCTATTATTGCGCCCAGTTTGGCTGATGACGCATCGGCGATCCCAGAAATACCAGAACCAGTTGTAAACCCGGTGGCATCAGAAGATGCATCAGTATCAACAGAAAAGCCGAAAAAGAAAAAAACGGTTGTTCGTGTAAATCGTGAAGTTGTGTCATTGGACAGAACATTGACGGTATCTGTGGTTGATGCGTTGCGTGTTGCGATGACGCGGTGTTGGACGATTGATACAGACCGGCCAGATATTGATAATATTCGTGCGGTTGCGCATTTAACAATGCGGCGCAATGGTACTGTGCGTGATGTTTGGTTTGAATCTGCGGCGCGTGCGGAAACAGACGCGGCATTTGCATATGTTTTGGATACAATTCGCAGCGCGATAAATGTATGTCAACCGTTCAAAATGTTACCGGCAAATGAATTTGATAAATGGGAAAAAATTCAACTGACTTTTTATCCCACCCAGGGCAAGGTTATGTAAAAAACGGGGCGTGTGCCCTGCTTTTTATAGGGTGCAGATATCGTCCGCGTATATGCGCGGTATTTTTTTATTTTCTGGATTGTTGGTTTTTACACAGACCACCCCGGCGGCAATAATCCCCCACGAAAATTGCATTTTCGTGGGGGGATTGTGCCGCCACCCCTCCGCAGAGGGGAACTTTACTCTGCGGCAAAGTATATAAGTCAGTTTACCCCATAGGGGGCTGTGCTCTGCGGCAAGTATATAAGTGATGTTTGCGCAATAATGCTTGAAATATGGTTGTTAAAACAAAAAATCCCACACATGGTGGGATTTTACAGATAAACGATAAGCCGGATTCTGTTCTGCCCCAGGCCAGTCGTTTCCAACCATCCCGGGGTAGCGAGCATAATCAATCTGCATATTATGTTGCCATGATATGTCAAGCCCTCTACCCGTTCCCATGTCTGGGACGCACTGTTGGGAACCTATTTGAGGTTGCTGCACATAGAGATTGCCCGTTTCACCCGATGTTTTTCAATCGATTCGTCACTGTTGCTCTAATCGTCGGGTCACCCCGCCCGGTAATTAGCCGGTATGCTGTCCCATGCAGTCCGGACTTTCCTCCATATCCCCAGTTTTGACAATGCATTATGGGGGTACGGCTATGCTCTGTTTATCTGTGGGGGTAATTTTATCATTGATTTTACGTTTTGCAAATAAAATCGGATTTTTTGCTTGCAACGGATGCCCCATTTTTCATAAAATAATACGTAAAAGAGAAAAAGAAGTAGAAGTAGGAAGAGATCTATGACAAAAGTTCTGCGTTATTTGGTGTGTTTGTTTATGTTGATTTTTGCCGGCAATGCGTTGGCTGCCGGCTATTCTTGTCCCAGTTACAAGAAATATACCAGTTGTGCATCCGGGTATTATATGGCGACATCTTCATCAAGTACGACGTATAATGGCACCCCAAAGGCTGGGAACGCATGTCGTCCATGTTCGGATTATGGTGATTATTATACGTGTGCCGGTGGAACATCTAGGCCGGTTAAACAGACTGTTACGATTACATACAATTTGAACGGTGGGTCTGGAACAACACCGTCCAGAAAAACTTGTAACAAGGGGGCTTTGTGTTCATTGCAATCTGGTGCGACAACGACGTTTTATCGTGCCGGATATGTATTCAAGGGATGGTCAACATCCAGTACTGCGACGTCTGGTTCGACATCTATGAGATTTACCGCCAATGATACGGTATATGCAGTATGGTCGGCGTGTTCGGCCGGTACGTACAAGCCCGGCAGAGGCACCCAGGCATCCGCATCGTGCAGGGCATGCACAGGACGTACAAAGTACAGTGCGGCCGGGGCATCGTCGTGTAAAACGGTCAGCAGTGGATATTATACAACCGGGTGTAACAGCAGTGGTAATAACTGTACCGGTCAATCACAATGCACGGGTGCGACATATTGCAGTGGTGGTGTGAAGAATAATTGTCCGGCGCAGACGTCCGGGTGGACACGTAATGGTGGTACCAGATGGACATCGTATACCCAATGTAATCAAACGCGCGCAGCAACATCGGCCAGTACGTATTGCAGCGCCGGTACGTTAAAACAAAACGCGACCAGTGCGACCGCGTGGGGTGCAACGACGGTATCGTCAGCATTATCTGCCAAGGCTGGTGCATATGTAAATGGCACGACATGCAGTCAATGTACAGCGAATGATTATTGCCCAGGTGGCACGGCGGCGCGGAAAGATTGTCCATCGGGGTATCCGAACAGTGCGGCCGGATCCGATGCAATAACCGATTGTTACAGTAATACTAAATCACGTCCGTGGACCGGCAGCCAGGTCAACGGCAGTGTGCCCACAAATTGTTACAGCGTTAAATCGTGGAATGCGTGTTCAAGGCCGGCGTGTAACTATGTTGCGTATGCCAATACTGCTGGCACAGGCGATGGTACGATAAAATCTGGGTGTACAACTAACAATGCCAGTTGTGAGAAGACACCAGCAGAGGTGACGGCAAAATCTGGATATTATGATGCAGGTACAACGTGTCCGGCGTGCCCAAATGGGTATCCGAATTCCGCAAATGGTAACGAAGGTGGCAATACGAAATGTTATATCAGTGTGTCTGGTGGGCATTATATCGGTACCCAGTACAGTACAACACAATCCGAGTGTGTGGGTGGTACGTATAAAGCCGCGCATACCGTGTATTATGGCAGCACATCCAGTTGCAGTGTGTGTAAAACAAATCAATATTCTAATGATGGTGCGGCCAGTTGCACGGATTGCAAGACGTCGGCTGGATATGGGAATTCTGGTACCACCGCGGCCAGTCACGATGGTGTTGCGTCGTGCAAGGTGACGTGTGATGCCGGTGAATATGTACCGACGGCTGGGGGGGGATGCGTCGCCGTGGGCAGTGGATATTACAAAACAGGTACAATGACTGTTGCACAAAATGCAACCAATACAACACGCAGTGCGTGCAGTGCACTGTCGGGTGTGTCTGTGTCGGGTGGAACATATTCATCTGTGTCGCCATATAATGCATCAACGACATGTCGGTACAAGGCACCAAATAAAACAATTACTGGGTGCGATACTGTAACATCCGCGACCGTGTCGTACAGTGGTTCGGCATGGCCAACAACAACATATACTGTGTCGGCAGATCCCGGATATTATATCAGTGGCAGTGGCACCGCCAGTGCAACGTGCGTCGGGTGCCAGGCCGGATATGCGTGTGCCGGTGGAACGGCGGCGCGTGACGCATGCGACGGCCAGACGCAATATCAAGATGCGGTGAAACAATCATCGTGCAAGACAGTTTCCAGTGGGTGGTACAAGGTGGATAATACTGAACAGGCACAATGTACTGGCGCGACATATTGCAGTGGTGGTGTGAAGAATAGTTGTCCGGGCAGTTATACGGCCGATACCACGGCTGGGAAAACATCTGCGCAACAATGTAAAATCAGCGTGGCCAAGGGGCATCATATTGCGACGGCGAACAGTTCAACCCCGGCAGATTGTGATCCCGGTGATTATCGCGCGGCACATACTGTGAACTATGGTTCAACGTCATCTTGTTCGGCATGCCCCAGTGGATATACATCTGCGGCAGGTACAGCCGGTGCAAACACAGAATGCTATATCAGTGTATCTGGTGGGCATTATATCGAGGATGTCGGTGATAACAGCACGAACTGGGGTACATGTGCGGCAGGTACGTACAAGGCGGCGCATACTGTGTATTATGGTTCAAAATCATCTTGTTCGGCATGCAGTGGGCGCACAAAGTATAGTGCGGCCGGGGCGTCATCGTGTAAAACGGTTGACAGTGGATATTATTCAACCGGGTGTAACAGCAGTGGTAATAACTGTACCGGTCAATCACAATGCACGGGTGCAACGTATTGTGCCAGTGGCGTTCAGAACAGCTGTCCGGCGCAGACGTCCGGATGGACGCGTAATGGTGGTACCGGGTGGACAACGTATACCCAGTGTAACCAAACACGTGCGGCAACATCGGTCAGCACATATTGCAGTGCCGGTACATTAAAGCAAAACGCAACCAGTGCGACTGCGTGGGGTGCAACGACGGTATCAGCGGCATTATCTGCCAAGGCCGGTGCATATGTGAACGGTCAAACCTGTACCCAGTGTCAGGCTGGATATAAATGTACTGGTGGAACAGCGGCGCGAGAGGCGTGTGATGGTTCTTTGGAATATCAAAATGCGGTGGGACAATCATCGTGCAAGACTGTTTCAGATGGTTATTATAAATCTAGCAACAGCGCACAGGCACAGTGTCCGGCTGATTACCGTGATGGTTCGGGGGCAACAAATATAAATGGGTGCAAGACCAGTTGTGCCGGTGGGACATATGTTGCAACTGAAAATGCGGCATGTACATCCGTGGGAACTGGATATTATCGTGCGGCACATACGGTAAACTATGGTTCAACCAGTACGCGCAGCCAGTGCCCGGCAAACTACCGTGATGGTGCGGCGGCATCCGCACAAAATGGGTGCAAGACCAGTTGTGCTGGTGGTACATATGTTGCAACTGAAAATGCGGCATGTACATCCGTGGGAACTGGATATTATCGTGCGGCACATACGGTAAACTA
>CALXMQ010000002.1 GCA_944389515.1 uncultured Alphaproteobacteria bacterium
CGACTTGCATGCCTAAGACCTGCCGCCAGCGTTCGTTCTGAGCCAGGATCAAACTCTCAAGTTTTAAAAAACCTGTTTAGTAAGTCCTGTGCATATTAAACAAACCTGACATATATATTCAGTTCGTCTTTACATGATAATAATTCGCAAGACAAGTTTTAACGAGGTTTATACATAAACCTACTACCTGTCCAGGATATGCACATTGACTTAGTCAAAGTTTGGATATTTCCAAATTCAACTGTCTGCACATCCCTTCTTGAATTTTGATGAGCTGCTTTTATTCACAATGTTTGCGATTTTTACAGATACCCATTTCATTGGTCGTTCCGTAAACCGCAGAAATTTCAGGGGTTGAGATTTGTGTTTGAACTGTTCCCAACTTGAAAGCTCGCATAGTATGCGCACATTTTCTGAAAAAGTCAAGCAATTTGTTGAAAATAATTTTGAAAAATTTTTCACACCAGGAAAAAATGCCAGAAATCCGCCATTTATCCACCATTAAAAAATTTTCCTTTTATCGTTTTGCCGTTAAACAAATCACACTGTACGATTCGTATAACCGCGTATTTATGATTCGTTTTTTATAAAAATCAAAACGATTCGTTACTTTCTGAACAAAATTGCTGATATGCGCACCGTTGATTGGACATCCCAATTCGGCGAGTTTTGTATTATTGATATAGGCCATAAATTAAAAATGTCAAGTGTATACAAATAAAAAACGCCCAGATGGGCGTTTTTGCTTCATAAAAGCCTTAGAACCGATACATAAATCCAATTTTTACCATCGGATAAAATGTCAGTTTGTCCAATTCGCTTTGCGCATCGGCCAACGCATCTTGCTTTGCCTGGTTAAAATCATCCACCAAGGCACCAGATACAGGTCGCCATCCACCATTTTCAAATACTTGCAATCCGTTCAACGGTATATCCAGCCCTAATTCTGCGGCACGGTTTGTGAAAACCACACCGGCATCAAAATAAATTTTTAACCCTGCGAACAGTCCAATGTCAAAACCAGCCCCCAAGTAAGGCCCATTATAATTCCAATCCAGATTGGCCGTACCATGTACAGAATTGCCAGAATATTTATAGTTTTGGCCATTTAATTCAAATGCAAATTCAGAATCGGGCAATTCTGAAACCGCACCTGTTAAATCTGCACTGATATCCATATTGCCAAAATAATATCCGCCGCTGATTCGGATACCGCCCAAGAACCATGTGTCACCAAATGGATAAAAATCAATCAAAGCCGCAAAGTGATGTGATTTAATACTGCCGTTATTTATTGATAATCCGTCACCAAGTTCAATGCCGTCACCCATAATTGAATCAATCCCAGAATCAATCACAGATTTTAATGGCGCAGTTGTTGCAAAATCAAACCGCACACCAAAACGTTTCCACCAAAATGAATCAAAATTTTTGTTTGCATATCCGACAAATCCGTTCAATCCACTGGTCGCAGAAACACCAACACCAATTTGTAACCCATGTGGGAATTTAATTTCTGGGTTTGTTGTATCAATTTCTGATTCAGTCACCAATACATCGGCGCCCCCATCAGATACAGGTGTCAATTTTTCTTCGGACAAATCAGAATCTGTGGCATACGCAGGCACAGATAACACGGACAACGCAGCGACAAGTGGTAATAATTTCATGTTTTTCTCCTGGTTTGAAACAACTATAACAAAACCTGGAATACAATCACAATAAAAAACTGAATAAATTTGTGTTCAAAATGGGCTTTTTTTGTGATATTATTCAAAGTATGAAAAGCAGAATTTTTATTTTTTCGTCACTGTTGTGTTTATGCAGTGCGAATATGGTCGCCGCGTCTGAATGCATCGGACCGGGTTGTTATTCTATTACCCCAGCACAAACCACACAACCAACTGTGTTGGAAATGGGGCCGGCATACAGTGCACCGGCACAAATGCGTGCCCAGGTTCCACAATATATCTATCCGGAACCAGAACCCATGCGCGAAGTTAAATTGTTGTCGATAAAACCAGTGCCTGCGGATTATCGCGAACCTGTGTGGGACGGAACGATGGGAAATTACGACCCACGTGGTTATGATAAAACAGTTGATTGGCGCGACGGTGTTCCAATTTGGGATGATTCTATACCCAATTACAAGTATAAAAATTATACAGATTGGTTCTTGCAACCAATGCCGGAACTGTATATCCGCGAATCTGATAACCCGACACAACCGGTCGCAACAGTGGTGGCGCAAAAGCCTGGGAACAGTGATGAAATCAGTATTGTTGATTTATATCGCCAGAATATGGCGGATGCCGCGGCCACACGCGCACGTGTCGAAGAATTACTGAATCCCAAGAAACCAAGTGAAAATCTGTGGACAACAGAAGAAATAGAAACAGACAATGTAACGATTGCAGATGATGGTTGCGACGACAGTGGTGTTGAAACCATTACAACAGAACAAAATACAACAATCGTTGATAATGCACCTGTTCAGAAAATAACATTACCGGCACCGCGGCCTGAATATGTCGCCCAAGATTTAACAGAATTGGTTACAGTTACATTTGGACGCAGTGATGGTTGTCCATTTGAATCAGATACAGAATGCGAAATTTGGCGCAGAAAACCAATTATTCGCGAAACTGTATCACCACGCAGTCCACGTATACGCGCCGATAAAATGGCAGAGTTTATTGTTGCGGCGCGTTGTAACAAAAACATAACTGCAAATGACCCATTGGCCGCGCCGTTATTAGAACGCTATAAAATGCTGATGTCATCTGCAAACGCATGTTGTACTGATGGTATGGCATATTCATTAAAACAGGCCGGTGCATCAGATGGTTTGGTTTACAAATTCTTGTCTGATGATGCGAATTTCTATGGATTTGGGGCACGGTGTCTGATGATGACAGACGACGAATTGGATGAAAAATATCCAAATACCGCCACAGCAGCAGTGGCCGCAGACGTTCGTAATGGTTGTCTATGCCGCGGTCGCCAATGGTTCCGCGCAATGTTGGCACCATTTGAACAGGCATACCAAGAATTCCCTGAATTTGCGGATTATAAATTCTATTACACATACACAGATGGTCTGCAACGTGAAATCACAGTATCTGTGAATAACGATGTACAAAATGTGTTAAAGCAGTTGGCCGTATGTCCATAAGCAATTATGGACCCGAGAGAGATGCATCGCCATACGACGATGTCAGGAACAGCCAAAAAACGCCCCGTTCAACCCCGGGGCGTTTTTTTAGAGAACAGATAAAAATACTAACATTATTCGTGGTTTGTTGCCATCAATTATGTAAAACCAACATTTTTGTCATTGTGGATTAAATAAACAATCCAGTTATTATGAACTTATTTGCAGCGGCAAATATATTTTCATAGATTTCCACGCCATTGACGTGGATTACAATGACAAATGGGGGCATGTTATATACCCATCCAGATATCTGGTTTATAAAAATACCGCCGAATTGGCGGTATAAATTTGTAATTGATTTGTTCGTCACAAACATGCGTCCTGTTATCGCATATATGGATTATAAATATTGGAATTCGTGCCACGTTGTAATTGTTCCAAATTGCGCGTTATACACACGCGCATACTGTCAACACAAGTACGCATATCATTACGATTGACTGCTAAATCCTTGCATTCTTCTTGGGCTGTTGTACAAATATTGTTTGCGCCCTGACCCGGTTGATATACATCATACAGTTTTAATGTGGCAATATCTGTTTCAATTTGACGTTTTGCAGCACCTAAATCAGAATTACTAATTGCAGACGAAATCCTTTCCAAATTACGCGACAAACAATTCATAACATTTTCTGTTGTGCCACTGCGGCAATTTTCTGCCCCTGTGACACCATTATTTCCGCCAACATATGTATCAGATGATGATGTATTCGAAGATGATGCGCCGGCGGCTTCTAGCTTAGATGTTAAAATCTCGCGTTCCAGTTGCGTTTTAAGGCGACTGAGTGTTGCATCCAAGTAATCATATTGTTTTTTCAACTGCTGGGAAATCACGGTGGATTTTAATGCCACCACATCGCGCATTATTTGTTTATCTGCGGCACTTGTCGGATTCTGAACCAATCCGATGTTATACGCATGCGTGCTGCACAATGCTAATTCAGGTGTTATAAAATTATTATCATCATCACTGCACCCGTTATCAGATGCCGCGATTGCCGAACCAGATACACAGACCACCGCCAACAGGCTGGCTGTACGTAAATATGATAAAAATTCAGTTTTTAATTTCATCTTTTTTATATTGGCTGTGTTAAATTCAAACAACTGGTAAAATTTTCAACACCTGTGCAATCACATCGATTATTGCTAAAATCCCATACGCCACCAAAATTCATGCACAATGACATTTTTGCAGCATTTATTTGGGCATTACCAGATTCCAATGTTTGCTGAACATCCGCAACGACGCCAAACGGATCAGACAAAGAATATGTTGAAACAGGCGTTATTTCACTGACTGTTTTGGCGGTGTTTTCATTACTGCTGACGCAATCCAATCTGTTCCAGTCAAATGTTTGGTCGTCAAAGTAACATACACAATTTTGTGCCTTGTCATCCCAACTGGCCCAGTTACTGGTGCTGTGTTGGCACAAACATTTTGCATAATCACCACCCTTTTGTGCATCACACACTTCATAGGCAGATATCACAGATTCACTGTTTGTTTGACTGATATTTATACCGCTGTTTGCGATACGTTTCATTTCTGATTCTGTTACGCAAACTTTATCTGGCAAATCTTTTAATGACGCAATTTTTTGCAAATCACGATACGTGTCATCATTTAATTTGCAATATGGCAATCCATCGTTTTCTGGGGTGCGACGTGATGATAATGTCGAACCACCAATGCCATATGCAGACGGTGCGTCTTGTTCAATTATACGTTGCAATGTATCAATATCAATTTGTGCCTGGGCACGACGATTACGGAACAAAGGCGAATTATCCAAAATTTCAGACGCACATCCAACACGAACCTGGACACCACCTTCGCCTATTTCGGGATATAACCAGTTACGTTGCACTTCTGTATCGCTTTCCAAAACCTTTATCAACTGGCACCCACCATCAGACATTGGAACAACCTGGCCGGGTTTACAATCAGCCCCACCAAACACAGTGCCACCACCAGTTTCAACCGGTACCGATTTACCATCAACACAATTATTACCGTTATAATGCATAACCTGGCCTTCGGCACACAGGTATTGCCCCCATGCATTGCATGTGCCGTTCAGCATCATGTAAATATCTGTAATATCAACACCAACAGATTGTGCCAAAATCAGTGCATCATAAACTTCATCCAAAACATCGTTATATGGGTCAAAGAACTTTAACGCTTTTTCCTTGAACGTTTTGACACGCTTTGGCCCGGCGCAATTACTGCCCGAAGAATCGCATCCAGCATAATTGAACACATCGTTCATCGCCGCCTGGGCGGAACGCAAGGCAACCTCTGCATTTTCAATTTTGGTGTAAATTTGACCAGTAATTTGTTCACGCGCCAATAAATCCGCCGATATACCGGCGGCCGCCGCAGTCTGTTGCGCCACAGTCAATTCAGAATTATTTGTTGTTGTGGTTGCGGCAGAATTTGTCATTGCCCCAGATGTCGCCGTTTGAATTTGATTGGATACATTATTCAATGCCGTCTGGTTTGCAGATGCCGCATCGGCAATGGCCTGGGCGGTGGCCTGTTGCTGTTGCGCCAATGCCGCCTGAATCTGGGCGGCAGTATCAGCACTTTGCTGTTGCATTTGTTGTTGCATCTGTTGCATTTGCTGCTGCATTTGTTGCATTTGCTGGCTGCTTTGTTGGGCAGCCGCCTGGGCTGCAGCAATTTGTGCATTTGCAGTCGCAGTTTGTGCCGCCGCATTTGCATCGGACACCAACTGGGCAGAAATATATTCAATTAAATCATCGCCATATTGTGAACATGATGGATTAGACTGAACACACCCAGATACAATCGGGCGCGCAATGTCCATACTGGTGCATCCGCCATTGGCGCATTTTGGTTGCGCACAACGCAAAATCAATGCATTGCAATTACCAAAATCTGCCGTGGGGGCAGTGGTCGCACTGTTCGCGCGTGGATTCATATATGCGTTCCACATGGCATTGTTGTCGGCGCCAGAACTGCTGTTAAAAGCGGTTAAATTACTGCCCACGGTTGTGGCAACTGGCGACGCAGCATGTGCGCCGACGCTGCACAAACCCAACGCGACTAATAAAAATCCGGATATGTATTTCATATTCTCTCTTGAGATCAATTTTAACATAAAAAAATCAAACTGAAAAGACAAAAATCACGCTGCTGTAATGTATCAGATATAAATTGACAAAAATATATTTTTGTATATTATAAAATCATGATTATAACAAATGGTGTTTTACAGCATGTTGCCCCAGGCGATTTAAGCACGCGTGGTATTTTACGTATTCCAAATGGTGTAACAAACATCAAAACAAATGTTGGCAACAATATAACTGGGTTAAAGCAAATATATTTACCTGAATCATTAAAAAACATCCCAGAATATGTATTTTGCAACAACCCAGGATTGGTTGCGATTTATTTCGGTCGAACAATAGATTCAATCAGCAATTCTGCATTTTCAAAATGCCCGAATTTACAGCATATACGTATGCCTGATGATTGGCGCAACATGTATTCTTGGTTTCGCGCAGCGACACAAAACATCACATCAATTTCACAATATGACGCGAATAACAAACTGAACAAATACAAATTATGCAAATATTATAATCGTTATTACCATGAATCAGATGTCAGACACATTGGGCAATACAGCATACATACATTATACCGATTAAATTTATTTGCACCAACCACTGCTTTATTTACCCCAGAATCTGAAATCGGTATCCGTTCAGGTCGGCAAATATTTATACACCACAGGTTTGAAGACGCAATATTACATATGCGCAAACATCAAATAAATCAAGAATTCGAATATGCAATGCGCATATACGACATAACGCATCCTGGGAACGAATTAAAAAATTTAGATTGGCAAACGATTTTGCGTAATGCATTTCAAAATTCTGTGTACACGCAACGGCATATCAATGTCAAATTCCGTAATACTGCGCGAAATTGGATAAAAAACATAAACGTATACGCCAAGCAATTATCTGATATTGAAAAAAAATATCCCAATGTTGGCCCAGAATTTTTAGAACTGGATACACTGTCAATGGATGAATTGATTCAAATAATCACACCAATAAAGTCCAAAAAAAGCGCAGTCAATCAATCTTGTACCAGATGGTTAAAACGCCACCCGGTCACCCCAGATGAAATGAACGCCATTGTTCGCGCTGGGTATAAAAATCCAGGCGCATTTCCATATTCTTGGCTGATAAAAATTCCACAAAATTGTCGCGGAAATGCAACACGACGACTGCACCGAATATTCAAAGATTTTTCTGTAAAATTATACAGCCCACAATATTATACTGATACAGATACAGAATTACACAATACCGCATGTAAAATATCTGCAATTATTAAACAGCCGATTGATATCAAATACTTGTCTGTTGGTAATTTTGCCAAAACATTTACTTTACAAATCCCAGGTGATAAAAAGTACGTATGCAAAATATATCACAGTGACAGAACATACAACTTGGTAAAAAAATATAATCACGATACAGAATTACAAAATTCATTTCTGGTCGGTGGACGTCGGTATTATGGAAAAACAAAATTCAGAAAAATATCAACCGCCGGCATCAGTAATCAACGCGGTGAAATATATTTGATATATCCATATACAGACCCAGAACCATCACAATCAAGAATATATAAACCGTTCGAACAAACACAATGGTATATCTTGAACGACATGAACCGTGATAATTATATGGGCAACACGATAATAGATATTGGGGCACTGCATATCAACTATGACCGATGGTCACAACCGCAATATGTATCAAAAATAACGAATACAGTACTGTATCAATCATGGAACGCATTGGGATATGTTCTGAACAATTACACAATATCCCAAATAAATACAGCCATTGATTTTATTTCAGAACGTGTTTCGGCACGAACATGTATTGATTATACAACAATACAAAAAAAGTTAGACTTTTTACGCCAAAAAACACGATAACCAGAATACAATTTTCAAAAAATTACATGTCTGTCCATGTACAAATCACAGATGCATGTTCTGTATCATCTGTACGGATTTTATGATGACTGGTTAAACCATCGATTGCGACATCAACAGAAACCTGGGGGGTATCTGGTTTAATTTCTTTTTTGAAATTTAATTCAATACGTTTTAATTTATGCTGATTACGATAAATGTATCCGACACTTTCTGTTGCCCACACAGCATACACCGCATTATTTATATGCTGGTTCACATCAATATCATCAAAACGGCATTTCATCGTATGTGTTTTGGTTGGTGTAAAGTCAGGAAATTTTTCAAACGGCACATCCCATGCGCGTTCTGGAATAATTTCCCAATACGGCAGATTTTCATCCAACTTCATCGGGCGCCGACGCGTCATATCAATCAAAACCCATTGCGAAGTTGCACGTACCAGTAATCGGTTATCTGCACCGCGCACTTCGAAATCACGCGTGGCACGCAACACATCATGTGCAGACGGCCATGTGATAAACGATAATTCTTCGCCTTCGTGTGGCAATTCCAGAATATCGACCAAATAATGCGTTACAACCCATGCCATATTATGTTCTAATAAATATGTACGGCCACACCCCAATATTTCTGCATGTGTGTCGGCGACACCTTGTAATTCGTTCATCAATATCAATGGACGTACATTGCCGTAACGGTCGCATTGATATGCCTGTAACACACGTTTAACAACTAATTTTTCAGTCATTTATTCTGCCTTTGCTTGCGGTGCTGCGACAACAAAATCAATCGTGTCACCCAAAATAATTTCATTTGCACGTGCGGCTGATTTTATCACACCATGTAATATGGTTGGCGTTGTAGATGGAATTGTCAAAGAATCAAGTTTGGCACCATTGCCAACCTTGCGTTCTGTGCGCATGCCACGCACTGTTTTTAATATATCCAGCGCGACCAACATTTCTGACACATCAGAATCACGCGCCGCGTCAACCATTGGATATGATGTCAGATGTAAAGTTTCGCCACCTTCGTATGGTTTATAAATTTTTTGCCATAATTCTTCGGTTTGAAACGGGATAAATGGCGCATACATACCAATTACTGCACGTAATACTTCAAACAAAGTCCATTGTGCTGACAACTTGGATTCCGCGGTATATTTTTCCGGTGACCAGAATCTGTCCTTGATAAATTCCAGATATTGGTCACAGAACACTTCGTAAAAGAACGTGTCAATCGCTGCACGTGAATTATAGTTGTCGTATTTATCCAAATGTTTGCGAACCGTTGCAATCGTTTTATTTAATTCAGACAAAACCCACCTGTCTTCGATAAAACGTTTTTCCACCGGAATCGATGTGGCGGTATCTGGTTCAAAATCGGTCAAATTCATCAACACGTATTTCGCCGCGTTCCACAATTTGGTCAATAATTTTGAACCACGTTTAACTTCGTCATCACTGTAACGAATATCCGTACCGATTGGTGCCGTTGCCACCCAATAACGCAGTGCGTCTGCACCAAATTTTTCAACAACAGTCAATGGATCTGTGCCGTTACCCATGGTCTTGGACATTTTTTGCCCCTTGGCATCACGTACCAATCCGTGAAAATTCACCGTTCTGAACGGAACCTGGCCCATGACGTACATGCCCATCATTATCATACGTGCCACCCAAAAGAATATAATGTCGGCGCCAGTGTATAATAAATCTGTTGGATAATACTTTTTTAATTCTGGGGTTTCATCGGGCCACCCCAATGTTGAAAATGGCCATAACGCAGATGAAAACCATGTATCCAGCACATCATTATCACGTGTCAATTCTTTGCCACCAGATTGTGTTATCGCGTCTGATTCAGTTTCCGCAACATATACATTACCATCTGAATCATACCACGCAGGTATCCGATGTCCCCACCACAGTTGGCGTGAAATTGGCCACTGACGAATATTATTCATCCATGACATATACAGGTTATACCGATGTTCTGGCATAAATTTAATATCACCATTTTCAACAACACGTATCGCATCAGGTGCTAATTTTTCAGCATCAACAAACCATTGGTCTGTTAAATAAGGTTCAACAACCACGCCACCCCGTTCTGAATACGGTGTTGGAATAACCTTGTCTTCGATTTTTACCAATAAACCAGCCGCATCAATATCTGCAACAACCGCCGCACGCGCATCAAATCTGTCCATGCCACGATATTTTTCTGGCACCACAGGATTATCATTTAACTTTGCGTCTGGGGTTAAAATATTGACAGGTGTTAAATTATGACGAACGCCCACTTCCCAGTCATCAAAATCGTGCGCCGGTGTAATTTTCACCGCACCGGTTCCTTTATCAGGGTCGGCATGTTCATCTGCGATAATTGGAATTTCAATATCAGTCAGTGGAATAATCGCACGCCGGCCAATTAAATGTTTTAATTTTTCATTTTCTGGATGTATTGCGATGGCCTGGTCGCCAAACAATGTTTCTGGTCGTGTGGTTGCAATTTCCACCACACCCCCACCAACCAATGGATAATTAAAGTAATAAAATTTTCCATGTTCTTCACGAGTTTCTACTTCCAAATCAGACACAGATGTTTGCTGTTTAGGGCACCAGTTTACCAATCGTTTTGCACGATAAATAATCCCGGCATTATACATTTTAACAAACAATTTTGTCACCGCATGTGACAAACCGTCATCCATTGTAAAGCGTTCACGCGACCATGCCGGCGTAACCCCCAAGATATGCAACTGGTTTACGATTTGACCACCTTTGTCTGCCTTCCACGCCCAGGCAGTTTGTAATAATTCTTCTTTGGTCAAACTGCGCGGATTTATCCCACGTTTTGACAAATCACGTTCAACCAATAACTGGGTAGCAATAGACGCATGATCTGTACCAGGTTGCCATAACACATCATATCCACACATACGTTTGTAACGACAAATTATATCTGTTAAAACATTATCCAACGCATGCCCCATATGCAAATTACCCGTTACATTTGGTGGCGGCATCATCACACAAAACGGCGTCTTGTCCGATGTTACATCGTTTGCCCAAAAATTATTAGAATCCCAAAACTGCTGAATCTTGGATTCCATTTCACGCGTGTTTATATTTTTACCCAGTTCTGTTTTCATATATTATCCCCGATTAGTGTAATACTTTGCCAATCCTAGCACTTTTAAAATAAAATTCAAGCATGGACACATGTAATTATTGACAAAAGATTTTAATAAATTATAAATATTCATATGAACAATATTATTTATAAATTTTTGTGTACCATGATTCCACAAAGTTCTATATCTGTATTCAACAGTCCTGTGGTAACGGTGTATGCTTTTGATACTTTCGATGCAAATGCCCAAGAAATACATGTTGATATACAACTGTTCAATTCATACAATGGCCCAACGGGTCCCCGTGTTCAATATGATGTATTTATAAATGGCGAACTTATTGAATCTGCGACAAAAACCGTATTAGAAAAATCAAAAACATTAAAAAACAGCATGGCCGATAAATTGGAACATCTGGCACAGTTATGTTCCAAGAAAATTATTGCCCAAGAATATGAAAGTCAAAAAGTACATATGCTGAAACAATTTGCATATACGCAAAATCAATGGGAAAGTTAAAATATTAAATTGCACGTGCAACACGGCAAAATGTTACACCGTATACTGCTGATGCGCCGGCTTTTGTCAAAACACGTCGCAATTCAGCAAATGTCGCCCCTGTTGTCATAACATCATCAACTAATAATATTTTTCGACCGCGAATTTTATCTGGGCGCACAACAGAAAACACACCATGAATATTTTCTGCACGTTGCGCAGCACTTTTATGTCCCATATCAGGACGATATTTACGACGTAAACTGGATAAATCCATTGGCACGCCATATGCATGTGCAATCGGACGCGCCAATAATGTGGCCTGGTTATATCCACGATGAAACAAACGACGCCATGCCAACGGAACTGGCATAACAATATCTGGCGATATATCTGTATCACGCAATGCCCATATCATCGCACGTGCCATAAATGCCGCATTTTTAATACGTCCAGCATGTTTGAACGGTAAAACAGCGCCACGCGACGCATCATCATATGTACATGCACTGCGTATTAAATCCAACGCACATCCACCAGACGCACAATTTGGGCACAATGGATGTGCACCTAAATCTAAATTTGCAGGAAACGGATATCCACATTTTTCACACCGCGGTGCACCAATCCAATTAAATTCACACCAACAATCTGCACACAATTCGCCATTTGTTGAAACAGCCGCACCACACAAAGGACACGCAGATGGAAATAAAAATTCAATAAAAAATTGCGCGGCATTTGATATCAAATTTGCCGCGCGTTCAGAATATATTTTTACCAAGACATGCTTCTGTATGTTTTTTTATTGATTGTATCACCAAATATATCACGTTGCTGTTTGGTCAATGTTTCGTATTGATCCAATGAAATCATACGCAACACCAAACCTTCTTCGTCACGTTGGGATAATACTGGCAAAATACGTTGTTCAGAAATTCCGTTATCACGTAACACTTGTTCTACAATGGCCAATCTGCGCGCCGCCAATTTTCTGTCATCATCATCTGTTGTGACACTTTGTGGAATAGAAACCTGAACCGCACGGGTTGGATTGCTTAAAACAATACCGGCATATTCTGTCAACAAATTATAATTATCACGCGATAACGCGGCATCTTCGTTACGGAATTTTATCTTGATTTCCAATGGACGAATTCCACCTGTTTCAGATAAATCGCGACTGGATGTAAAGCCCGCAGCGTTCGCCGTCATGTCACTGGCCACATCAAAACGGTCATCAATTTGAAACGTGGACAGATGTTTATTTTCAGACAAAAATGTTTTTCTAAATGCACGACGCAATTCACTGGGGGTCATTTGCGTCATATCATTACGCACAGAAACAATACGCGGTGATTCTGCACGCTTTACCGCACGCACAACAACATCATCAGATACATCGTCCATCGGCACAACCATGCGCGATATGTTTATATCATCATCATAATCATTTGAAATATCATTACGCGCAATAACAGGCGCCGCATCAACAGTTGCCGCACGCGACACCGTTGGTCTTGCCACAACATTTCGTTTTGCCGAACGCGATGTTGTATTGGCACGTGATTCAACCGGTGCAATATCCGCCCTGGCGAAATCATTGCGCACACTGGCGTCGGCACGACGCTGTAATTCATTTAACCGCGCAATTTGCGCATCTAATTCAGACATATGCGATGATGTAACCGGCGTAACAGTTTCTGGAACTGGTGCCGCGTTACGTGTGGCAACCATTGTTGAAACAGAACTGGTGCCATCCAAACTTTCTTCGGGTAAAATATCATCAGAACGAATTACTGCGAATTCATCAGGATTTGGCAAACGCAATGGTGTTATATCATCAGATGTGTCAGACGACGCATGCGCCCATAAATCTGAACTGGGGCGACGTGGCGACAAAACATCCGCCGATGCAACAATCTGGCCGCCGGTATCCATTGCCGGTTCAACACGTTTTTTTTGCGTTGTCGCGGTGCGTGCAACAACATTTTCTGATTTAGTCGTTGAATTATTTTTACCACCAGCATCAGCCACCGCAACCGTCGGTTGTGCCACAGCAACTTTTTTAACCGGCTGAACAATTTCTTCGCCAAATGCTGCACGTGCAGAAACCCCACCAGCCGCCAAATTCACCACCGGCAAACGCACGTCTGCAAATGCCGGCAACGCAATAAACAGCGATATTACAGAGATTGCAATATGTCGCATTTTCCTTTCCTTCCTGTATTCATCATAGAACAAATGACGAATCGCACGCAAGCAGAAAAATGCACACTTTATATTATTTTGTTATTTCATCACAAATTATTTGAACAGCATTATTTGGAACCAATGATTTTTTTGCCATTTTGGCCAAACGCGATGGATTATCAAATAATTCTGTCAATGTTGCCGTCAACCATTTTGGTGTAAATTTATCCTGGGGTACTGCGAAACCGCCGCCCAATTTGGCGAAACTGGCCGCATTAGCCGCCTGGTCTGGATTTATATTCAATGGCACCAATATCGCACCACGCCCGATTGTTTCTAATTCAATAACAGTGCTGGCCCCACTGCGCCCAATTACCAAATCAGAATCAACAATCGTACCGGCCATATCGTGAATAAACGACAAAACATTTGCACGAATTTTGTTATCTGCATATAACTTTTGCAATCGCGCAACATTTTCAGGCCGTGTTTGATGCGTAACAAAAATCTTTTTATTTTTCATTTGCAATATTGCCGCTGGAACAACATCATCTAAAATCTGGGCCCCCAAAGAACCACCTGTTACTAATAATTTTGATGCACCCGGCAATGGTGCGCCGGCAGCTGCTAAAAATTCATGACGCACGGGCAATCCAGTATACACAACATGTGCAGATGTATTTTTTGGCAATCCATCCACGGTTGGAAAACTGGTCATCAATGTACGAACCCATCGCAATGAAAATTTATTCGCACGACCAATCGCAGCATTTTGTTCATGTAAAAATGTTGGTATTTTCCATACGTGCGCCGCAAACACAACAGGCACAGATGCATATCCACCAAACGCAACAACCCGATTGGGGCGCGACGCCGCAAACCGCAACACCAACCATATGGCAGATATTGCAATTTTAGACAATGCGATGATTTGTTTTACACGACTTTTTGCACCAACGCCCGATGCCCACACAGATGTAATTTTCGCACCGCGCGGCGCACCATCTTGCACCATTTGACGCACACGACCGTCACGTGAAATTATAACACGATGCCCACGTGTAACCAATTCTGATGCAACACTGATTGCAGGAAAAACATGACCACCGGTGCCGCCTGTTGCAATCCATATTTTCATTTTTATTACCTTGGTTTATATAATGTAATTATTATATCACTGGAATTTAGTATTGCAATAAAAGTCGGGTCACGACATCACCCAATACTGTTCAAGATAAAATCATTAAACGTGATATAAACTTATGTTTTTTTATTTCCACTTATCTTCGCGAACGATGGCCAAAATCATCCCGAACAACAGGCAAAAAGATAATAACGAACTGCCCCCATACGATATAAACGGCAAAGTCATACCCTTGGGCGCGAACAAATGTAATGTCGACATCAAATTTATACATACCTGGGTGCCAAACAATGCCGCCGCACCACCAGTTGCATAAAACACAAATTTATCACGTGCCGATGTTGCGTTCACAATCAGCCGACGCAAAACCAACATCAAAAATACAATTAAACCACATGCCAATATCGCACCAGCATCTTCGGCAATGGCCGCAAAAATAAAATCTGTATGTGCATCAGGCAAAGATTGTTTTACAAACGCACCGTCACCTTGGCCAAACAGACCGCCATTTTGAATCGATTGAACTGATTGATCAACCTGGTACGTGTCACCAGTACCGGTAAAAAATGCAACAATACGATTATGCACGTGCGACATTGTAAAGAACGCAACCGTCAATAAACCAACACCCACCAAACCTATTATTGGAATTATAACCAACGGCAAACCGGCAATAAATAACATTGCACACAATACCGCCAAATACAAAATTGATGTTCCTAAATCAGGATGTGAAAATATCGTTAAAATCGCAATCGCAAATATCGCCAAATATGGCCACCAAGATAACCATTTGAATCGCCACGCAGATTTATTAAAAAATATATCATCACCATATACATCATGCATTTTTGATAAAAACCATGCAGTGATAATGATAAAACCCGGTTTCATAATATCAGCCGGCATAACATTAAAACCAAACAAACGCACAAATCTGTCAGAACCATTTATTGTATGCGGCGCAATCAATGTCATCAGCAACAGTCCCAACCCAACAGCCACATTTATCCACGACAACCGCAACACCCATTTGGTATTCAGTGCACTGGCCAGCAACAGTGTTATTGTGCCAATAATATAAAATGGTATTGCTTTGACCAGATAATAATTCCACGGCTGGCCAATACGTTCAGCCGCAACCGACCCCGCAGAAATCATACAAATAACACTGATTCCGATTAAAACCAACACATAGACCAACAGTTGACGGTCTATTTCAAAATACCAACTGGTAAGTTTACTTTCTTCGGTTCGTAACATTTTTCTTTATGCGAATTTTAATAACACCAATGCCAATCCAGAAAATAATATTGATACAATGAAAAAGCGTTCAACAATTTTTGTTTCTGGCCAACCTAATTCTTCAAAATGATGATGCAATGGCGCACGCAAAAATACGCGACGTCCCGTTCCTGTGATTTTACGCGATGCTTTGAAATACATCGTTTGTATAAATGAAGACATCAAAATCAAAACCATCATCCCGGCCGCAATCGCCATGATTATTTCTGATTTTAACAACATCGCAACAGTGCCCATAAATCCGCCCAACGCCAAAGACCCAACATCGCCCATGAATATTGACGCCGGTTTGGCATTATACCATAAAAATCCCAGTACTGCGCCAAATGCCGCGCCCAATACCGCATACAGGCCACTGGCGGTTGGTAAAAACATAACTGTATCCATAAAACCAATACGGGTTGCGCCATATAATGCAACCACCAACACAACCAATACAGGCATATATAATTTTGCCAACATACCGTCCAGACCATCTGTTATATTTGTGGCATTTGCACTGCCTGCGATTACAAAATACGCAAAAACATAATACCAAAATCCCAATGGCAAAATTATACCAAACGGCAATGCCAACGATAATTCTGGGATATACAACGGTATTGTTTTATTTATCAAATACGCCAAAATTATTACACAAACACCTTCGGCGACCAGGCGTGTCAACGGCGACAATCCGTTTGACGCCTTTTTAGATTGTGATGCAACCTTTCTGTAATCATCAATAAATCCGATGATGCCAAACATTATCAACGATAATAACGCAATCCAACCCGTCGGATTTGATAACGGCATGAATAAAATACTGGCCACAATAATCGCAGTTACAACCAAAATACCACCCATCGTTGGAGTGCCGGCCTTTTTTCTGTGTTCTGATGGAACGTTTTCACTGATTGGTTGACCTTTTTTTTGAATTTTATGCATCAGTTTTATAAACGGACGACCAAATAAAAACACAATTAAAAAAGCCAATCCGAACGCCGCAGCAAACTGAGTCCAACCACTGGCAAAAAAGGTTGCGCCACGTTCTAAAAATAAAGATGTCAGCATAAAATTCTCCTTCTTATGCTGACATTTTATCACATAAATATTACAAAGCCAAAATTATTTAATAACACATGAAATCGGCGCGTCTTCATTAAAAAACATTATCCAATCAGCCCCATGATTCCATAAAGTAACAGATTGATTCTGCATTTCACCAACATAACGCGCCCCAGATGCAGAAATCGCGATATTTAACGTTACCGGATTATCATTGATTACCGCGGTCAATGTTTCACCGTCGGGCGACATTGTGTATTGTACTTTATTTTCACCACATACCATCGTGGTTGTATCACTGTGGCCGCATGCCGCCAGAAAAACACACGCGAATAACAATATTTTTTTCATAAAATCCCCCCATTTATTTTAACTTAAAATATACCGCCAACCGCCGGACCAGATTGCGCAGCCGCCTGGGCCGGTGCAGGATTTGGTTTTTGACCAGGCTTGAACGCTTCGGTAATAATTGTGCCATTTGGGTCATCAGACGCCGCCGCCCCAGACATACGATTGACACGAACAAAAGTCATACCATCTGGAACAGAAAACGGTTGATCTTTTTCATTTGCCAATGCTGTTTTCATAAAATCTGCGAACACGCGTGCGGCCATATGACTGCCGGCGCCACGCCCCAATGGTTGTGGCATATCAAATCCCAAATATACACCTGCAATTAAATTTTTAGAAAAACCAACAAACCATATATCTTTGACTTCGTTTGTTGTTCCAGTTTTCCCAGCGATTGTATGCCCAGGAACACGTGCCTGGCGTCCTGTGCCGCGTTCAACGGTTCCTTGTAATATTGATACCATTTGATACAAACTTTGTGGATCAGACAACGGCTGGGTCGTGGCGATTTTTTCTGGGGGCAATAAATCAGGTTGCCAATCAATCAATTCTGGGGAATTTCCATCCAATGTGCGCCCATATCTGTCTTGGATATAATCAACCAACTTTGGTTGAATAACGTATCCACCATTTACAAATGCTGAATATCCTAAAACTAAACGCTGTAACGTGGTTTCCCCAGACCCCAATGCCATGGATAAATTTATGTTTTGCAAATCAGGCGGATATACACCAAAACGTTGTGCAACCTCTATGGCATTTTCAACCCCTAAACTTTGCACCATACGAACAGCTGGGACATTGCGTGACGTTTCCAATGCATACCGTAATGGTATATCGCCCAAGAATTTTTTATCATAATTTTCTGGTTTCCACAGTGAATTATCTTCGCGCCAACCAACAATCGGCGCATCTAATATCAACGCTTCTGGTGATACACCACGTTCCAATGCCGCCAGATATACAAACGGTTTTATTGTACTGCCGATTTGACGCATTGCCTGGGTTGCACGATTAAACGAACTGTCACGAAAAGAACGACCACCAGACATCGCCACAATGCGCCCAGTATGCGGATTCATCGCGATAATTGCGCCCTGTAATTTCGGTTCGTTTTCATCACGAACAGAATTATAGTTATCTAATTCTTTGTTCAATGCCGCAGATGCCGCATGTTGTAATTCTGGGACAATCGTTGTTTTTATATACAAACCTTCGTTATACAGTGTTTCACGCCCCAATGTTTCCAATAATTGACGACGAACATCTTCGGCAAAATATTGAAAATCTGCATCCATTTGGGCGGTAAAATCACTGTTGATATTTAATGGTTCTGCGGCGGCGGCATCGGCATCAGATTGGGTGATATAACCTTCTTCGACCATGCGACGTAAAACATAATTACGACGTGAAATTGCATTTTCACGATTATTTGGTGCCTTGGGCAATGCGGCCAAGAAAGCGCATTCAGACAATGTCAATTCTGATACAGGTTTATTAAAATACATCAATGCCGCCGATCCAACACCATATGCGCGCGCGCCCAGATATATTTGATTCATGTATAAAGTCAAAATATGCTGCTTAGAAAAAGTACGTTCCAAACGCAACGCCAAAATTGCTTCTTTAATCTTGCGTGAAATTGTACGTTCAGATGTTAAAAAGAAATTCTTTGCAACCTGCTGGGTAATTGTTGACGCCCCAGAAAACCGCGCATCAAAACCCAACATACGCAAACCATTATTTACCGCCGCACGGGTTATACCCTGGATATCAATACCGGGATGCGTCCAGAAATTTTGATCTTCGGCGGCAATAAATGCATTTACCAACTGGGGCGGCAAATCATCAAAATCAATAAACACACGACGTTCTTCGGCGTATTCAATCAGCAAACTGCCATCTGATGCATACAAACGCGTTGCAACCGGTGGCGCATATGTTGCCAATTTCTTGTAATCCGGTAAATCATTGCCATAAATAAACACCAATACGGCCAATGCCGCAATACCAAAAGTAAATCCCCAGAACAATATGTTCAGAAAAATGCGCAATATTTTTTTGAATTTCATGACTAATAAATTTTAGAATATTTATCGCCTGTTTGCAAGTTTTTGAAAAAATAAAACCGCCAAACGGCGGCAATTTGATATTATAATTCGACCCGACCGTTTGTGGCAATTAAATCAGCCCCCATGGTTATTTTACCGCCCGCTTCGCGAACCAATAAATCACCAGCGGCAATTTCAGCAAAATCCAACGGGTCAGATACAAATGCATCAAATTTACCAGACGCCACCCACGCCAAATCCAATGCAGGACATCCCGTACGACGAACGTCGCCAATCATTTTGCGCCCATCAGATATATTATATGCAATCGTCAAATCTGATGGTTCTGACAAATTTGAAACGCGCACACGGGCAGAATGATATGCAGAAAACACATATGCCCCACGTTCTGATTCCGCATAATATAAACGTTCATCAATCGGTGAATAAACCAATGCGATTTTTGTTTCATCGTTTGTGCGCAATGCCAAAGATATCGCAAAATGTGGGTTTGCACGTACAAAATTTGCCGCCCCCGATAAAGACAAGACAAATTCGTCGCGTCCGGCGCCGTCGTGCGTGACATTTGGCGTCAACAAACCAGCCGATGGCCGAACCAACAATAAATCGTTCAATATACTTTCTTCGATTCTGGCCGCGGCCTTTTTAACAAAGTCACGTGCGCCATGTAATGATTGCTGTAAATTTTCAACTTCGCCAAAATCGTGGCGCAAACCGGATGCAGTCCGTTGCAACGCCATAAACATTTTGTTTAATTCGGTTGAACCCTTGATCAGCAATTCCATTACATTACACCCATTAAATTTATATTAAAATTTGAATCCTGCGAATTTGCTTTTGAATTCGGCCGCACGTTGACCCTTTTCACCAGCATTATTACGCTGGCCCGTCCATGCAGAATGATTCAAATTATCCGTGGATAAAACCAAGTCTTTGTTCACAGACGAATACATTTTAACAGTTTTACCGTCTGTCATTGTGACATTGATTTCATAATATTCTGGATGAATTCCTTTTTTCATCGTATTACCCTTTTATTATCTTACAAGCCCGAAAATTATACAAGTATTTTTCCAGAAATCAAGAAATATTAGCATATTAGTATCGGCCGATGCACCCCAAATAAGAATTGCCAGTCGATTCCAGTATATTTATGAACTGGGATTGGCTGTGCCCGGTAAACAATGCCAAAATAGTACCAGCATCTGTGGCCAACATATCTGCAACCGTTGCAATACCAGAATTCATTTTCTTAAAAAAACCGCTGGCCGGGTATATTTCTGCCGCCAACAGTTGATTTTTTCCGCCACGCGCCGATTTTGACGCCGTTTGTTCAGATTCTATTACCATCAACTGGCATTCTGGGGATATAATCAATTTATCCGTAACAATGGCGTTGCCACCCAATAATTCCCCCCACCAACCGGTCGATTCGCAAAAAACAGGATAATATATCGATGCATCTGGATTTTTTGCCAAAACATCCATTAAATCCGCATCACCCGTTACAACATCAGGCATAACGCCAGTTGTGGTGTTTATAACCTTGCGCGCCAACTGGTAATCTGGGTCGGCGTTTGTTTTGCGTGGCCAATAAAGAATCGGAAACTGCTTCATTGATATGAATTATATCAGATTCGGGTTTTACAAAAAAGGGGGCCACGTTAAATAAAGCGCTTGATTTTTTATTTTTTTATTGCGGCGTACCATTTTTTCAGGTTTTCCCACACTATATTTATATTTTTCTTGGTCGATTCGTAGAACGTTTTCGGAATTTCTACTTTTGCAAACAATGTTTTTACCAGCGCAGGTATCATTGTCATAAACATTGCAACAAATATTCCCATCAACAGAATTGTTATTATGCTGTCGTTACGCATCATCAATCCATCCATCAAAATGGTCGCATCATTTTCAGATAATGCCAATGCCAATCTGTCTGCGCCGTCCCATCGGCCAAACACAGCATTCAAAAACATGACTGCAAACGTAACAAATACACCAATCAATGCAATGCCGCACGTTGCCTGAATTACATTATCTGTTATATCTTTGATATTGCGCCCACCATTTGGAAATATTGCCCAGCCACGGAACAACCATGACAACAGCATAAATGGCAACATTATTAAATCCATGGACAGTTTTATAAACACTTCTAAAAAATATAATGGTATTGGTAATAATGCTGCAAAAAACAATACTAATATCAGTAACCCTGCGAAAAAAATCGGAATATTTGGAAATATTGGAATATTCCACAACATTTTATGCATATATTCTTCATTAAATGCCATATTTAACATAGTCCACCCAACAGTCATCCCCAGACCCGTCATTTGATGGACATTTGCAACTTCGCATGCCAAATTATGGCGCAATCGTGGCGAAAACGCACCAGATTGTGCCGCATCCACAGATGCCGCGGTTGGATCCGCCAATGCAGTTGCAACAACACAACTGGCAAATTCGTCATTACCGGCAATAACACGATTCAAAGACAAACCTACATTAAACACAGGTTCAATCACTATATCCGTCAGCATCCGCGGCAATGGCACCGCCAACAATGCGCCGACAAATGCCAATTTAATAAACTTGGTTCCAAAATCACTGACGATCGACCATGGTTCTTCCAGCTTTGCATTTATAAATCCAGAAAACAGTTTCCACGCAAACCATATTGCCATCAACCCAGCAGAAAAAGGTATTATCACCGATCCCAACGCACTGTACACCCGTGGTACCAATCCAGACATCGTTGCCATAATATCTGCAAACATTTGACAAGACCAACAACTGGTAAAAAAATTCAGCGCATCTGCCATATTTACTGGGGCGGCGGTTCTGTAAATTGAAAATCCGGCAATAACACCAACGCCGGCGATTGCACCGACGACAAATGGCGCAACAGCACCTGCCGAAAATGGCAAAAATGATAAAAAAACTATCCAGAATTTTTTTAGTTTGCTCATCGTTTTTAAGTATACCATATTTTGCATTAAATGTGATATAATTGAAAAGATAAAAAATATCAGAGAGGATGATTTTACTAAAACGCGCAATTTTTTATGTTGCAATGGCAGGTATACTGTTATCGCCAATGTCGGCATATGCCGCAGATGGCAATATTGTTGACGCGTTAAATCTGGCACCATTGATACCAACTATTTTAGACGCACTGATGATGGTGGCCAGTGGCGGTTATGATTTTTTTGTCGGTGATGGTAACGGCATTATTTATATTTTAGTTTGGGGATTTTTAGCCGTATCAATCGCATTATATGCACTGAAAATGTATTTCCCAAAAATGTGGGTTTCGTTTTTTGGGTTTTCTGGCGGCGGCGAAATGGTCGGTGGAATTGACGGCATGACTATCGCAACAAATATGCTTAAACCTGCGATACGTGCCATTGTCGCGGTAACAGTGCTGTTGCAATTAAAGCCTGTATATTTAACTGATTGGTTGATAAACCCTTTTTTACAATTTGGGGCACTGTATACAGAAAGCATCACAGAAACAATAAATGAATCTGGCATAAATGCACCAAAAATTGATTGTCCACCGTCCATTATTCAACAAGGCTGGATAAGCCCAGAAAGTTGTGAATTTTTGGTTCAGCCTGTATCTGATTTATCGCATGCAAATAATCAAATTATCAAGCGTGGATTTGATTTTATAAATTCTGGTTTACGTGGACTGTTGACGTTGATTCCACATGGTGGGGAAAATTTCTTGAATATTATAACTGGGATATTTTTGGTATTCACATTTGTGGCCAGTAATTTATTTATGGCGCTGCTGATTATCCAGGCGATATTTAATTTCGGCATGGCGTTGGTTTTATACCCGTTCCAGGTTTTGGCATATGTGGTAAAGCCCAGTGACAAATGGTTGGATGTTTGGCCGGCATTTGGTGGGATTACAAAATCACTGCAAAAAATTGTAATTACCATGATTGCGTGTGCGTTCATATTATGCGTAAATATCGCAGTTATAAAATCACTGTTTCAATGGAATTCGTCTGTGTTTGTTGTTGCCGCTGGGGGCACCGCTACATCAAATGTACCAACCGCGGTAAATAACGCATTGGGGTTTGGGCAACATTCTATATTATGGTTGTCATCAATATTGACGTTCTATTTGATGTTTCGCATATTCAATTTAACACGCGAACAACTGGATTCATATGTCGGCAAAGGTATGGATAACCTGTATAACCAGGTAAAAAGCGATACAAAAATATTGACAGGGCGCGTTAAAAGCGTTGGTTCTGCGATTGGCACAGCGATGGGATGGATTAAAAAGAAATGAACGGGGTTATGAATTCTTTGGTTGATACGTCCGTACAGTGTTGGGGCTGTCCGGTGTTTGACCGTTTATTTCAAATCGTATCCAATGCAGCAGCGGCGGTATATGACCAATTTGTTATATTCTGTGCAATTTTATTCTGCGTATTATTTGCATTTTATGTTGTAAATGCAGTATGGAAAAATATGCGTGGTGGTGTCACCGATCCTTTTTATCAAAAATCATTAAAGCCAGTTATTATAAATTCTTTGGTATCGTTGGCGTTTTTAAGCATGGGGATTTTTCTGCCGCGTTTTATAACAACAGTTACGTTTGAACCAGTGGCAAATATCACATTGATATATACGCACAGCATGCTGCAAACAGATATTGATACCGTAAATGAAAAAGT
This sequence comes from uncultured Alphaproteobacteria bacterium, assembly GCA_944389515.1. Taxonomy (GTDB): domain Bacteria; phylum Pseudomonadota; class Alphaproteobacteria; order Rs-D84; family Rs-D84; genus Enterousia. The sequence continues at coordinate 24,673 of CALXMQ010000002.1, forward strand.
CACTTATGTCCCCACAGATATGTCGGACGATGGATTTTTTCGACCAGAATTACGCTACAGTATCATAATGCTGATGAAAACCACGATAACACAATTTCAGTCTTATATGAAATTAGGTATCGCGGTAATGGACAAAGCCTTTTCACTGAACGCGTTATTGGGTATTGGTTCATTGATAAAACATATTATACTATTTTTTATCGGACTGTATCTGTTCTATGGATTTTTTAAGTTATTTGTTCGATTCTGTTTTTATTTTGCAGATATAATTGTTGCGATGACTTTTTTTGCTTTTTTCTTTCCATTATCATTGATATTGGTTGCATTCAAAGGCGCAGATAATGTTCCAAACTGGATATCTGGACTGGGTAAAAAATTCGGCACAGGCGAATTCAAAAATCTGATAAATGCAATTATCGCGTTGGCGGCGGCTGTACTGACATATACTGTAATCATGGCAATCATCGCCAAATTCTTTGCAGCCCCAGGACAAAGTGCATCAGATATTATGGAATTGATTACCAGTGGAAATATCTTTGCCGGCGATTTATCAGATGATAACTTGGCGGCGATGACAATCGGCGGATGCGTAATTTTGGTTTACGTGTTAAACTTTATATATGGGCAAATTCCCCAAGTGACATCTATGGTCTTGGATTCGTTCGGTGTATCTGCCAAGAACGATTTAAGTGAACAGTTGGCCAATGATGCCATGAAATTGACAACAAATATTGTTGATACCGCCAAGAAAATCGGTACAACAATTTTGAACGGTGGCAACAAAAAAGACGATAAAGGCAAAGATAAAAAGTGAAAGCAAAACTGATTATGATTGCCATACAATTTATCATGGGCGCAATCGCGTTGGGGTTGGGCGTATGGTATTTGTCATCGTCCATCGGTGGCGCCGCCATTACGTATACCAGCATGGATGGATTTATGCATGCAATCGGCGCAGGCAGTGGCGATGTCGCAAATGCAAATGGATGTTTTCTGTGCGGATATATTGAACAATTATTTGCTGTTATCGGCAACGCCGCAGAAATGTTCTGGACGGCAATGGTTGATAATATTTGGATATTGCTGGCAATCGGATTCGGTTTGTTTTTGTTTATTTATACTGGGCAATATATGTTTGATGTCGCAAAAAAAACAGCGGCATTGGATGAATCTGAAAAAAAATTAGAATTACGCGCATGGTTTGATAAAGTCTGGCGCCAAGGTGCACGTGTTTTAATTGTTGGTGCAATGATGGGGGCGTTGGGTATGGGTGGAACCGCTGCACTGCGCACCGTGGCAAATATTACCATTACGCCTGTATTATTTGTTGGGTCAGAATTATCCATGGCGGCCACAGGCGTATCAGATGCCGCACAGTGCGCTGGTGGTGCCATGTCCGATGTATCAAATTCTGACGATATATTAAACCCAATACTGCAACCTTTTATGTGCGTAATGGGCAATATCAACAGTGTTATGTTGGCTGGCGCGGCAGGCGGATTTTCATTGATGAATTATGCCTGGTTGGATTTGGGCGGTGGCGCGTTTACTTGGATTGCCGGTTTGGCGTTGGTTTTATTGTTCTTGGTCATCGGGTTTGATTTGGTATTCCAGGTTTTATCTGTGGTATTCAAATTAGTATTTTTGATTATATTCTTGCCATTATTGTTGGCGGCGGCGGCATTTGAACAAACATGGTCTTTGGCCAGTGGCGTTGTAAAAAACGCCATCAATATGTTGGTAAAAACAGCCATCCAGGTTGTCAGTATAACATTAAAGGTTTTAATCACGTATGCCATTGTCGCATATGCCGCAGACGCATATTTCCCAGGGCCGGTGGATGGTTACAGTGCCATTTTACCACCAATGATGGGGCGGCAAATTGAAAATCCAGATGCAGAAACAATGTCTGTAATAAATGTGTTTTCAACGTGCGAAACAGTCGCCACCGTTGACGGTGAAATGGATGCAGATAAATTCCGTGATTGTTTTACCGCACAAAAAGCAATGGTTGAAAACGAATATCCTGGGGCATTTGATTTTATGCGCGATGGATTCGATTTCTTGTTGATGATGATATTTGTGTTTGCATTATACTTTTATGCAATCAAGTCAAAAGTTGATGCAGTATTTGGACTGGACAAGGCCGCATCTGGCGAACAATTTAATTTCGGCCAGTGGGCAAAGGATTTAGGTAAAAAAATTTGGAATACACCAAAACAATTATTTGGAATAATATCCAAGGCGGTTGGCAAAGAATAATGAATCTGATAAAAAAAATCTTTACCAAAATAACGATTATCGCGATGGCGATACTGATTATCGCGCCTGGGGCATATGCCGCCACCGCCAATGTACCAATGACAGAAATTGGCGATTATGGCGATTGGATGACAGACACTAATTCCGCAGAATTTAATATGGCCATCGGAACAGATATGTCCGAATTTCAATCTGAATTTCAGACAACCCAACTGGTGCCAGATTATGTACCAATAGAAGCCAAGGTTGGTATCGCACTGATAAACGCATTATCAATGATTGCAGATATATTGGATTCTTCGTTGGTACGCTTTGCGATAATATTTATGATTTTGGCATATATATTCTGGGTTATGTTCGAAGCATACAATATGATGACCAAGGGTTCCAGCGCACTGGATTTAACCGTGGATTTAATTAAAAAAGGTGCGGTTATTGCCATATGGTCAATTATATTAGTCCAAGGACCCGCCCAAGTATTTATGTGGATTATGGGGCCGATTATCAGTGTTGCAACATATATGTCTGATTTAATCTTGGGGGCGGTGACAAATGCATCAGGTGCGGCATTACCAGATACATGCATCGCGATACGCGATTATGCGGCAACACATACATCACCAGGCGCGCTGATTGACGCCAATGCCGTGGCAAATATGTTATGTGTTCCAACACGATTATCTGGATTTTTCGTTACTGCGGTGTCCGCAGGATGGAAATGGATGTTGGCCGGCATTGGGCACAGTGCTTTTACCATGCTGGTTGGTGCGATATTTATTGTGATATTTATTTACAATGCGTTCAAATTTGCACTGATGGGTTTGGGTGTGATTATGGATTTATTCTTGGGCGTGCTGATGTTACCGTTCACGGCAATCGCAGAAACAATTAAACAAACATCATACAAAGGGATTGTTGGTGATATATTTAATGGATTTTTAGGGCTGTTCAAACCAGAAGCATTATCAAAACAAATTATGCGATTTATAAATGCGGCAATATATTTTGTATCATTATCAATCGTGGTTGCATTATGTGCGGCGTTATTGTCATGGACCGTGGATGCAAATTTAGCATCTGAAATCCCCAGCATTGAAAACACTGGATTTATGGTAACACTGTTGACAGGCGCATTGGTTGCGTATCTGGCAAACCGGGCCGACAGTATCGCCAAAGATTTAGGCGGCAGCATAGATGACAGTTTTGGTAAAAAATTTGGCGATGATGCTAAAAAATTATGGGATAAAACCATTGGATATGGGAAAACAGTGGTTGACGCAATACGAAATAAAAAATAAATATCCGTCACATGACGGATTATTTTTTAATCAACAAATGCAATATATTGACGTGCAACCTTTTTTATTCCACGTGTACGAAATGCGACTGTTAAAATATCTTCGTTTTCTTCGATAACAACACCACGCCCCATTTCATCATGTTCTACCAAGCGTCCAACCGCAGATTTATGTTCATGCGTATTGCGGTGCGGATTTGATTGATGATAAGATGCGCCCCGTGGCCGATTATACGTATTATACGTATCAGCATTATGCGATACCCCATATGAACGTGGTGTCCCACCCTGGAAATCTAAAAATTTATTATCCATTTCTGTGATAAATCGACTGGGTGAATTATATTGACGATTACCGAATACCATACGCGACATTGCGTTTATTATTATCGCACGACGACGGGCACGCGTAATCGCCACATATGCCAAACGACGTTCTTCTTCTAGTCCCCCAGACTGCACCGCCATATCATTGGGGAAAATGCCTTCTTCCCACGCTGGCAACAATACTGTATCAAATTCCAAACCTTTGGCGGCATGGATTGTCATTACGCTGACCGCATCAGATGCCGGATTTGCGTCATCAGAATCATTATCATCTGTCATCATCAATGCCGCATGTTCTAAAAATTCTGGCAAAGTATCGTATTTCGCAATTACATTTGTAATCAGTTCGCGTAAATTATCCAATCGATCATTGGCATCAACATCACGTGAATCACGCCACATTTGCATATATCCAGAATCTTGTAATAATTTCTGGGCGGCATCCATTGGCGCCATTGACATCCAATCAAAATCAAACGCCGTTAAAAACACATCCGCCGCCGCACGTTGTTTTCCAGATAATTGCGCATGGCGCATACCATCCATTAAATTATTACCGGCGGCACGTAATTTTGCAATCGCAGACGGTCCAAAGCCACGACGCGGACGCCCAATTATGCGAACAAAAGAAATATCATCAAATGGGTATACCAATAAACGCAGATATGCAATCGCATCACGTATTTCTGCACGGTCATAGAATTTTGTCGCACCAATCAATTTATACGGTATACCACGCGCGGTAAATTCTTCTTCGAACAATCGCGACAAAGACCCGGCACGAATCAAAATTGCATAATTTGAATACGGTTCATTATCTGATTTACGCATAATTATATCAGATACCAATCGCGCTTCGTCAAAATCAGACGGCACCGTCAGAACATATACAGGTTCCCCAGTGGGCGTATTTGGCATTGGACGTAAATCTTTGCCCAGACGCCCTGTATTATGTCGTATCAAAGAATTTGCCGCGCCCAATATGTTTGGTGTACTGCGATAATTTGTTTCTAATCTAATTATTTGGGCATTTGGAAATGTTTTTTCAAAATTCAAGATATTTTTAATTTCTGCGCCACGCCATGAATAAATAGACTGATCATCATCACCAACACAACATATATTCGGATTTTCAATCCCACGCGTCAGCATTTGTAAAAATTGCATCTGGGCCGCATTGGTATCTTGGAATTCATCAACCAAGATATATTTGAATTGTCGTTGATATCGCGCCAAAACGTCTGGGAACGCGTCAAATAATTGTAAAACACGTAATATTATATCGCCAAAATCAACCGCACCCAATCGTGCCAATTCTGCGTTATATGCGTTCAATATTTTCAGTGCAACCGCAGATGTTTGTTCATTACTGTGCAGTCCTTTGTCCTTTATCGCAGAAATCCGTTCCACCCAATCAGATGGATTAAAATCTTTGGCATCCATACCCATATCAGCCAAAACATTTTTCAATACTGTTTTTTGGTCGTCTTCGCCATAAATTAGGAAATCACGACGCAAACCGGCCGCATCTGAATTAGAACGCAATATACGTAAACAAATCGAGTGAAATGTTCCACACCATACATCGCCAGCATACCACCCAGAACCATCTGAAAACGTCATCAGACGTGCCTTCATTTCATTTGCGGCCTTGTTCGTAAATGTCAATGCCAAAACTTGCCATGGTAATGCCAATGCATTATTTAATATATACGCCACACGTGTCGTCAGCACGCGTGTTTTCCCAGTACCAGCCCCCGACAGTACCAATAATGGCCCTTCTGTTGTTTCAACGGCTAATTTTTGTTCAGGATTAAGATTTTCTAGCATTAAATTCACCAACACATTATAATACACAAAGTCGAACTTACAAAATCATATTTTATAGGGATGGGATATGGGGCGTGTTATTTGCTTTGACATTGAAACAACCGGATTGGAATATATGCGCGGTGACCGATGCATTGAAATTGGCGCGGTTGAAATGATTGATGGTGTAATAACAGACAAAACATTTCATGAATATATCAATCCAGATGGGAAAATTATTCCACCTGATTCGTATATGGTTCATAAAATTTCAAATGCGTTCTTAGAAGACAAACCAAAAATGGCGGCGGTTGCGCCACGTTTCTTGGAATTTATTGGTGACAGTCCCATTGTCGCACACAATGGTTTGGATTTTGACTTTCCGTTTATAAATCACGAATTGCGATTGGTTGGGTTACCTGAAATTCCACGTGCCCAGCAATTTGATTCTATTGTAATCGCACGAAATCGCGTTTTTGGCCCTAAAAGTTATTCGTTGGACGCATTGGCAAAATGGTACGGAATATCATTGACCGCACGTGCCGATGCACACGGCGCATTGATTGACGCAGAAATCTTGGCCAAGGTATATAAAGAACTGGAAAACACGGCGCCGGCACCTGATGTTTCTGAAATAATAGAAAAACAGCATGCGGCATTTTTGGCACATCCAAAAATTGGTGCAAATTTCCCACATCGTGAATTTGCACCACATGCCGACGAATTGGCCGCGCATAACGCATTTATGGAACAAATAAATTCGTAATGGTTATAAATAACTAATCATCACTTTTGTCCCGAATTGGGCGATATTTGTTATAATTACGCGCCAATAACATCATAAAGCCATTTTGAAATATTCGTTCCAGTACCTGTGCCGGTATCAGCATTTTCCCACTTTCGTACTTACCAATATACTTGGTGGTTGTACCCAACATGCGTGCTGCATCGCGACGATTTATTCTTGCGTTTTGTCGTGCGTGTGACAATGCATCACCAAAGTATGCAGAATCTACTAATACTACCCTCATAATACTCCCCCATTTTTTATTAAAAAATACCGCCGTGATGAAAGGCGGTTGGAGGTTAAGAACTATCGAAGAATAGTGCCGCTTATTCAATATATTCGCGTGCCCTCCAACCGATGTTGGAGTTTTTTCTTCGAGAGGTTCTTACACCCCACATTGGTAATCGTCCAATGCGTAATAATTACACAGCATGTTTAACTTTGCAACGGATTTAATAAAACGCCCCGGCGCCATTATACACTGGGGCAATAATAAAACGGGGCAAATGCCCCGTTTGTTTAATCCATACTGACGCTTAGTATATCGCCATAATCACCGGCTTCGTCTGCGCCAATATAACATTTGATATGACGCCCAACATTTTCCATCCATTCTTCATATGCTGCCTTTTCTGCTGCACTTAAATTGGACTGTTGGATATCGCGTGTGGCCTTGTTGACCAAGAATCCACCAGCCGCGCCAGTTACAACCGCACCAATCGTTGGCCCCAACCATTGCAAGTTTTTGCCATCTTTCGATTTTGTGGTGCCATCTGCATTTTCACAATCAGACCGTAACAAATCCAAATCTGTGGTCGCCTGGGTCTTTAATGATGCAATTTGGCTGTTTGCGGTTGTGGCCGCTTCTTTCTGGGCCTGGGTTGCGTTGACCGATTTGCCGGCATCAATCGCTGTCTGGGCACTCAACCAATTATTCACAGACGTTTTTGCTGCATTTATAACACCTGTTGCAACATTCAAAGACTTGGCTTCTGATTCCATACGACTTAGATATGTTGACACATTTTGTGTTGTATTTCTGTTGATAGATTCTTGGATTGCATCTATGAACTTTACAGCATTATTATTGTCGGTATCTTGTTTGGCCAACCCAGTCAAATTACCAAACGCTGTACCTTGTTGGATTGCACCACCCAGGTACGCACCACCAATCGTGCCACCCACAGTGCCCAACAATGTTGTCCAGAATTCAACACGGTCATTTTTCTCTTTTTGGGCGGCTGTTTGATCTGCAACCGCGGCATTTGCCAATTCTTCTAATTCATCTGATGGTATCCAACTGCCGCATGTAAAGGTATCGCCGACGGCAAAGTATGTTGTTGCCCAATCTGCGCCCTTCATCGCATTTTGGATATCCATATCATCAGATTGTAATCTGACCTGGACACTGCAAAATGAACCATACAAATCGTTACTGGGGTTGAAATCATTACGTTCCAAACCATTGATTGTATAATCGTTTGGTACACGATTGTTTTTCAATTTAACCCACATAAACGTACTGCCGGTATCATTGCCAGTCATAATACCGCCATTGTTCGCAGCCAAGCACATATTTTGTTCTTGGGTCAATTTGCTGTTATATATGGCTTGGGCTTCTTTTTCCAAATCATATATCAAATCACGGAACAATGTTGATGCCGCCTGGTTTTGTACATATGTTGAATATGATGTATAAACAGGTTCATCATAAATCTGGCCGTTGGCGTCAACGGAATAACATGTACCTTGGCTGCCATCATCGGCACTGCATAACGGATTTCCATTTTCGTCAGTTGCCTGGACTCTGTCTTCGGTTATGCTGGTTGCACCACCGGCGTCAATCCAACCTTCGCGAACATTGGATGCCGCACCCCATGATGATGCAGATGCAGAATCCGCAATCTTTAATTTATTCTGTTCGATTGCCAAATGTTCTTTGCATACGTCAGCACTTTTAACGGTATCTAAACACAATCCTAATACGACTGTGTAATCCAAAACACCACCGACTTTGTTCATGCTGCGATCAAATGATGTGTTACCAGTATCTGTCAATGATGACGCAACATCAGTACGATTGCGATAGCAATTCATGTAATCTTCGCCACACATTGAACGCACACAACTTTTTGCCACAGATTCACATTGTGTACGCATCTGGGCAATCGCAGCGTCGCTGTAACTGGTGGCCAAAGATGCGTTTAATGACGCAATTACACCAATCGGGTCGCCACTGTTGTTGCTGTATTCAGGGAACAAAGTATCAAACGCATTGTTATCAATGTATGAATACGTATATCCACCTGTGCTGTCTGGGTTTGCCGCAGCATATTTACAATATGGGTCTGTATTTACAATATCAGAACATCCTGTTTTGATTTCATTATAACTGACCGAATTATTTATTGTTTTATCAACCGCGCCAAATACCTGGGAATAACACGCAGCCCCAGAACCACCGCCACAAACACGCATTGCACAAGATTTAATTGTATCAGCGCAATTTTCTTTGGCTGTGGAATCAAATTCTTCGATTAAATCATTGATGCGCGATTTCATTGCAGAATTCATACGTGATGCGTATGCTTCGGCAAAGACGTCTTCTTGGTTGTTGGCGTCACTAAGCTGTGATGCAGTTGGCATTACACCATTGCCCAAGAAAGTCGCATAACAATATTTATTAGAACCAATCGTGTCTAAGCAAGAATTTCTGATGTACGATTGTACATTTGAACGTGTGTTTGTATCCGTGGACAATACGATTGAACTGACATCAACCTGGACCCCGGTATTGATTGCGTCAACCAAATCAATCGTTGAAATTGTCGCAGATTCATAACATTTATATGGGTTTTGTGCACACGCATTTAAGATACATTGATCTGCAACCTTGTAACACGTAGAAACCGCATTTACCGCCGCCAGTGCCGCACCTTCGGTAATCATGATGCCAACACGACTGTTGCCAGCTGGATTGGCAGTTGTTGTTGCACTGCCGAATAATTCTATTTTTCCTTCGGATTGACAACGTGCCAACGTAGAATCACAGTAAACCATTTGCTTTCTGAATTCACTGTTGGTGGTGCACAATTCAAAGTCCGCGCCACAAACATTATCACGTTGCAAACATGTTGTATATCTGCGTACACAGTCACTGGTGTTATACATATTAGAAATTGCCGCCCCAGTTATCATTTGTCCCAAAACACTGCCATCTGTGGGGTATACGTAATCTGTAACTTCGCCATAAGAATTTTCAGATGCAACCGTCGATAACGCCGTCGTCGATGATGTTCCAAACAATGCATTTACACCAGACGCGGTACACTGTGCCAATGTCCCCAGGCATTGCGCCATTTTTCCGTGGAACAAAACCTTGGTCGTACATTCTTCGAAATTAGGTCCGCATACATCTGCATCTTCCAGACATGATGTGTACGCTTCGATACATTCGGCATTATCCAACAAATTCGACGTTGTCGTTGTTGTTGTCGTCGTTGTACCCGTTAAATATGCCGTCATCGTAGGCAAACGTCTGGACGCCGTCGTCGCAGTATTCAAAACACTGGGGCGCGCAGTCAGCGCATATGCCGTCGGGATAACACTGCAAACAGCCAGAAAACCAACAATTTTGTTCAGAATTTTCATTCGACTCACTCCATACTTATTGCTTTAAGTATAACATAAAATCATAATCAGACAAAGGAAAAATACACGAAATATTAAATACATTGTAAAAAAATCGGGGTGAAACAACCCCGTTTTTTATTTTATCCGATTTCATCCAATATTGCCTTGAATTCTGACATATCATCAGGCATATGTGCCTTGAAATGCATGAGCGCCCCTGTTACCGGATGTGTAAAATCTAAAATTTCAGCATGCAGCATTTGTCCATTATGCGTTTTCAAAAATTCTAGCATGTCGGGATTTTTAACACTGGCCAATCGATTTGATGCGCGACCATATAATGGGTCACAGACAACTGGGAATCCATGCGCAGACAAATGTACACGGATTTGATGTGTACGCCCAGTCATCAATGTACAACGAAACAGTGATACACCCGCACGCGTCCATACGTCTGAAACATTTACAATCGTATGTGCCGGCTTGCCCCCCGATTTTACCATTGTCATTTTTTGGCGATTGCGCGATGAACGGGCGATGTTACCGGTTATATCTGCGCCATCCCAGTTTGGAACACCCCATACAAATGCGACATATTTCCGTGTTAAATTGTGCGCAGAAAACGTTTTTACCAACCCACGAAATGCCGCATCTGATTTTGCAAATACCATTACACCACTGGTATCTTTGTCCAATCGATGCACGACACCTGGGCGTGTATCACCCCCCAATGCCGACAAATGTGTATGCGCCAATATATTTTGAACCAATGTGCCAGTTTTATTACCAGCCGATGGATACATAACAACCCCACGCGGTTTGTTTATCACAATTATGTCATCGTCTTCGAATAAAATATCTAAATCAAAATCGGATGAAATATTATCAGCGGCAACATTTGTTTTTTGTTCTGGCACAGTAACAATAATTTTATCCCCATGGCGCAAACGCGCGGCACGCTTTACCCCCACGCCATTTAATGTAACGTCAAAGCGCTGAATTTCACTGCGTGAAAATTCAGGTAATTGTGCCACCAAAAATTTATCCAATCGCATACCTGCGTCGGTTTCTGGTACAATAAAATCACGGATATCTGGCATTATTTATATTCGTCCCAATCAGGCCCCTTGTCACATTTACCCAAATCAATGGTCAATTCACGCCCAGATGATTCCACCGGACACGTTAAAATACCGGTACTGACCGCCTGGTCTGCATCACGCGTGGCATTACGCCATGTAAATTTAATTTCATCTGGGGCATACAGGCATGCGATACGCAATTCTCCTTCGTGGCGATTGCGTGGACCAATCCATACACGTACCCCTTCGCCCAGGCCATAGCACGGAAAACCATCCAAATAATATAAAACCAATCCACGACCAACAATACCAGATGATGGAATAAATTCACCACGATATTCAGAATATCGTAATCCGGTTAAACCTTCCCAATCTGTACTGGTGGAAAAAATGCTGACCCGTGGCGCTGGTCCCGGGGTACTGGGCGTATCAGGTGTTTCAGAATCCGCACAAAACGCCGTGCCCACAATACTTAAAACCGCAATGACAGAAAATAAAATCTTTTTCATTTATTCACCTTGGGCTTCTAATTCAACCGAAATCTTGTCAACGTTTGCCACCGGCACAGATAAAGTATGTGAAAACAAAACGTTATCACCAGCATCCAACAATGTTGCAGACGGCATAAAACGTTGACGATCAACAATTTTGCCGTTTGAATCATATGAATAAACAATCAATCCAGGCACACCATATATTTGGTCAGAACGATTTAATACACGCCCAGATATCACAAAACGTGTGATATTATTTTCATCAGTTGTTGTTGTGACATCGTCCAATTCTGCAACCAATGGATGTTCGCGAATTTCTGTGATACGATGCTGATACATAACAGCCACCGCAAACACAATCGCCGCCAACAACGCACACAGTGCCGCAATAAACACCAATATCGGACTGCGCCGTGGGGGACGTGACACCGTCCATGTATGCCCACATACAGCACACTTTACCGGCCCAGTCGGTACGGCATCCAAAGAATATTCTGTTTTGCAAAAATCACATACTGTCTTCATATGACGATTTATACCATAATTTATTCTAAATTCAACCGCTGATATTTTGCACGAACCACGTTTTGAATTTCTTTGATTGCGTTCATATAATCTGATACAGTTGCGTTACCATTTGATGCAACCGCACCAAATATACGGGCAGAATCTGTATCAGTGGCACCTTCGTTATATATCAATAATGATGCATTATCACCTAAATCACGCAAAGTAATATCAAATAAATGCGCAACATCTGAATTCAAGTCCCAAAAATAGTTTGAATTTCTGGAATCTTCTATTCTGTCACGTACCTGTAACCGTGGGGTTATAGAACCTGCGAACCCAACCGTTACATACATCGCATCAATCGTACCGGCTGTCATATCCAAAGATCTGTTTATATCCAATATTGCTGGACCATCTTCGTCAGAATAAATAGACAATCCCCCCAGCGTCATATTTGTAACAAACAAATCGCCTGTGGTAAAACTGGTAAATTTACCAATGTCTGCCAAAGAAAAGTTTTTAGCAACTTCCATCGTTCGTGAATCAGATGACAATGTCCCTGATATGGTTGCATTACGTACATTTAATATTTTATCTAATGTCGTACGGTTTTGGAAAATAACATCTGTGGCAACCGTAACCCCCAGTGTCAAAGTTTCACCGAATTCTGCGGCATTTGTGTTAAAAAATCCAATATTTGAAATATCATGTCCACCTAAATTCAATCCCGACAACATTGTCGCATCAGATGAATTATCAGTTGGTACACGATATAAATACAACGCATTATCTGTGTTGACCGCAGTTGTTTCAACAATGCCGCCGGTTGTATCTAAACCCAAATCAATCGAATCTGCACGCCATGCACCAAATGTCCCATATGCACGATTGCCTTCGATAAATCCCATTGTGTCACCACCCATTGCAACAATTTCACGTGTTCGCATTGGTGTTATTTCATCAGACGAATACACAATTACACCCTGTAACGTTGCACGATTTTCAACATCATTTGATTTCAAAATACGCAACTGGTATTTTGTATCAGATGCCAAATCTGGTGCCAATCCATATTCTGATAAATCAGCAATGTTCACACGCGTTATATTACGACCAACGGTATTTAATAATTCTGTACGATTATCCACAATATATCGTTCCAGCGCAGTTTGAATATCCGACATTTGTTCTGCAATCGCGATATTTTCTGCGCGTACAACCAAACTTTGTTGATATCTGAAAATAAACGGCATGATAATGGCCGCCAATGCAACACTCATCAACAATTCAACCAACATAGAACCACGTTGGTTATGTGTTGTATCTGAAAAAAATCTGCACATTTTTATCATTGCATTGTTTCCTGGGGCATCAATGTTTGCCAATCCGCAGACATAATCGCGTTAAATTCTGATGTATTTGGTGCTGGGGGTACTGTGGCACGATCTAAATACAAAGCAGAAAATGCCGGCGGCGTGTATGATGGAAATGTCCACGACCCAATACGAACAGGCGCCGTGGTTGACATCAGCAATTCACCAGATATTGTTAAACCAAAATCTTCGTAAAAAACAATTTCTTCGGTTGATAAATATGATGTTATAACCGTATGTGCCGTAATACCAGTAAATCCACTGATTGTACGGGTTGAATCAGATTTTAATATTAAATCCCCAGATACATTTACAGAATCAACCACTGTTGCACGATCTGTAATAATCCGTCCCTGGGTTGTATATGATTTGCCATTTAATGTATCTGCGTATATATTTCTGAACCCAGATACATCACCCGTCACACGCATCGAATTAAATGTTGCCTTGTCCCCATCTAAATTCGCGCCAGATGAAAAGAACAATGTATCTGCACCCAATGTTGGGGTCTCAATAAACTGGGTTGATGCGCCGTTTATTTTAGCAGACTTGGCAACCACAGAACCAACATCATATACGCGATTTCCGTTCATATTCAAATCACGCATCATCATGTTCAATTTTTCTTCGCCTGTTTCGGTACGATGTAAATATCTGGTTTTATCTTCGCCATCTAAATCACGCGATATCCGATATATTAAATTCCCTGGTCTGAAATCTGGGGCCGCCACCGCCCATGTGCGTCCATATGCAATACCATCATTTCCAACAACCGCGGCATCTGTGCCGATATGACGCGCAATACGTGTTGTTTGTAAATCAGTACCGGTTAAATCAAATGCCATATATACATCTGTGATTGTTGCGCCATTGACTGTATATTTATCAATAAATCCAGCAACAGGCATCGTAGATATTTCATCTAATTCTTGTTCTGATAATTTTATTTGCGCATTTTCTGGCCAATCATTTTGATTCAGTCGTACAAAGTTCAACACATTATCACGCAAATCTATGATTTTATTTGCCATTGCCATATCACGCAACGTATCGTTTGTATCTGATATTTGATTATATAAAAATGGCGTTGCCATTGCGACAATAGCCATGGCCAGTAATACTTCCAGCATACTGGCACCACGTGCGGAATCTGTAAAAATTTTTGTTTTACATACAGTCACTGCGCCCGTCCATCAAACATTGTTTTATATCAATTCTTTGTTCCAACCGATGCCAAAAAACATATTGGCATATAATATATTGTGATAAAGATTTTGCGTTATAACGTAACCCTAAATCAGTTACTATGCGTCGACAATCAATGGTTTTATCATCATCCGCAGATGGTTTTTCAATTATTTTTATCCCATCGTTACTGATTGTTTCCAACAACACATCGGGCAGCACAGAATCCCCAGCAGGACGAATATCCAATATAACTTCGCCTGTTTCACCATTGTTTAACGCATCTGACGTTTGGTCACGCATTGTGATATTTGATACAATCAATGTACCGGTTTCGATACCGCTGCGTGAACTGTATTCCAAATCATCAGGGTCAATATACACATCTTGGCCACGCGATGCATCTATGTAAGAACTGATATCCAACCGTTCGACACTGAAATTCATATTTTCACTGACAACATCGCCGGCAACGTTCCATTGTAATGGACCAGAAAAACTGGTACGCCCAGCCGTCATAGCAAAATCATACGCAGATGCAGAATTTGACGTAAAATTCCCTGTATCACCAAACATAGATATTGTTCGCGCAGATATATCACCAACATACAATGCACCACGTGTCAATGATAATGCAGATTCACCCAACGCACCTTGAAACACGGCACGATTTGCAGACATAACATCAATCGTACTGCGAACTTTACGTCCGTCTTCGACACCAAAAACAGACAATGTATTAAATTGGCCGGTATCAAATTCACCACGGCGTGCAAAAACTTCGCCACCATTATTAAATGAAAAACCGCCCATATCTAAATTTGTTAAAAATGCACTGTTATCCAAATTTTGTTCGTTACGTCGTACGACATCGGAATACGCAGAATCCAATGCCAATCCAACCATAATTGTGTTACCAGAAACACTGGCATAAAAACCAATTCTGCGCGCCAATTCTGCCAGTTGAACCGCCGATAAATCGCCACCCGATAATTGCAAATACGCCGTTACTGATACCGGTGTTTTATTTATCACCAAAGAAATATCTTGACCCAATGCAGTACGTGGAATAAAACCCAATGGCAAACCATATGATTCTAGCAAATCTGAAAAAGTATTCCCAGACACAACAGTTGTATTATATGGCAAATCATTTGCACGTTCGCGTATAAATATACGTGCAGCTGTTTGTGCGACTTCGACCTTTTGCGTTGATGCATACATTTGTGCATCAATATCACGCGCCGCCAGTCGCCCGGCAAAAAACGGGATAAACGAAAATATCAATGTCAGTGCTAATAACGCCTGTAATAAAAAATTTCCGTTTTGTCGCGACAAATCAGGCATCCCTCCTACATCGATGATGTTAGCAAGCAAAAAAAAAGATTGCAATCAGTTTTAAGATACATTATTATTCACCATGTTGATAAACGATAGTGAATACTATCCAAACAAAAAAATATTTCCTGATAACAAAAAAAACGAATATGCAAAACAAAAAAAATCAATCGTCTGTGGGGCTGATGATTCAGCGCTGTCATAAATGGCGTCAAAAAAGAAAACAATATATGGATCAGGCACGCCAAACATCTGATGAAATTGAACGTGAACGCTTGATGCAGGCGGCCGAACATTACGGACGCATCGTAAATGCAGAACAGGGTCGCATCGATTCCACACGTGACCCAAAAGATAAAACACCTGTGGTCGAAGATACACCTGATGTATCAGACGCATCTGATGCACCTGATATTTCTGACACGTCGGATACCCCAGACACATCAGATACAAATGATGATGAAGAAGTTGTTTTTCCAGACTTCATTACGGGCGAAAAATAATCAGAACGATGTAATTTCGTACTTTTAATTCTTGAAATTTTACTGTGTTTTGCTATGCTGACCCCAAAAGGAAGTTTGACATATGGACAGCAATTACACAGTTTTAGCGCGCAAATATCGCAGTCAAGATTTCAAATCACTGATTGGCCAAGATGTATTGGTTAAAACACTGACCACGGCAATAAACACCGGACGTATTGCACATGCATACATTTTTACCGGAATACGTGGGACGGGCAAAACCAGTACTGCCCGTATTTTGGCCAAGGCATTAAATTGTTTATCGTCTGATGGGCCGACTGCGAATCCATGTGGGGTATGCGAAAATTGCCGTGCGATTGCCGCAGGTCAACATATTGACGTTATGGAAATTGACGCAGCATCACATACAGGCGTTGATAATATGCGCGAAATACTGGATGCGTCACAATATCGCCCAACAAATGGCCGATACAAAGTATATATAATCGACGAAGTTCATATGTTATCCGCCAGTGCATTTAACGCACTGTTAAAAACATTAGAAGAACCACCAGCACATGTTATATTTATATTAGCAACAACAGAAATACGCAAAGTACCGGTTACAATACTGTCACGTTGTCAACGTTTTGATTTGGTACGCGTACCAGTAGAAACGCTGAAAAAACATTTTGCATGGATTGCCGCCCAGGAAAAAATAGAATTGTCCGATGCGGCAAATGAATTGTTGGCACGTGCGGCCGATGGTTCTGTGCGTGACGGATTGTCTTTGCTGGACCAGGCAATCGCACAAACAGGTGGACATGTCGATGAAAAATCTGTGCTGGAAATGTTAAAGCGTGCAGACCGTGGTGTTGTTGTCAACTTTATGGAAACATTATTGTCAGGCGATACGGCCGCTGCTTTGGCCAAAGTAGACGAGATATATAATAACGGTGCAGATTTAAGTATGTTGTTGACTGATATGATGGAATGGACACATTGGGCAACACGTATGCATCCTGCGATTCATGCAGGTGATGTTACTAATTTGCCATATACCGCCGATCAACGTGAACAAATTAAAAAAATAAATACCCGGGTATCATTAAATACATTATCCCGTATATGGCAGGTTATGGTTGCAGCGGTGCCAGAAATGCAGGCATCAGGAAATCAAAAGCAATGCTTTGATATGTTGGTTGTTCGTTTAATGCATATTGCAGATATGCCGTCTGTGCCAGAAATATTAAAAAAACAGGCATCAGAAACAGCAACACATAGTGCATCAGTGCAAGCACCCACCCCCCAGGTATCAGCCCAGAAAATAGAAAACGCAAATGATTTAGCAAATGCATTGCAATCATCCAAAGAAATTTTGCTGTATTCTTATTATACCAGTAATATAGAGGTATTGGATGTATCTGATGGTACATTAAAATATTTTGACCGACGTGGTGATGCAGAATTTGCACATAAACTGGCCACTTGGTTAAATGAAAAAACGGGGCATGCATGGACACTGGAACGTGTTACAGAATCACCGCATGCACACACAATCACAGAACAAAAAAAAGAAGAATTGGAATCTGACCCATTGGTTGCAGACGCAATGAGTTTATTCGCAGACGCACAAATCGTCGGCATAAAGTAAACAGATAACAGGAGATACAAAAATGATTCAAGAACGCGGTGCATCTATGATTGAAATTATCGGTGTGCTGGCCATCGCTGGGTTGATGAGTGCCGCTGCAATCGGCATGTACAATGTTATTCGCGGCAACCAGGCACGCAAAATTGCGTCTGTGGAAATGGAACAGATTGTAAAAAATACAGAGTTACTGATGGGGATGCGTGGTGATTATACTGGATTATCTGTGGATTATTTGGTATCTGCCGGCGCGTTACAAAATGCAAATGCCCCGATTGGTGGCGACGGGTGGTCTGTGGCGGCAATAAATAATGGTGCTGGGTTTGCAATAAACTTGGTCGATTTAAGTGAAGGTGAATGCCAATTCTTTACCACAACACCACCCAAATGGGCAACACGGATATTGGTAAATAATGTTGAATTGACAACAACTGTGAACTGCTTTTCCACAGATACAAATCAAATATCATTTATTGTTGAATAATTGGAATATATGAAATTACAAAATGTTTTGATTTTACCGATTTTATTATGTATTGCCGGATGTGCGCAATATCACAGTCCTGCGCGAAATACATGGCCACAATATTTGCGTGGCGCCAGTTTTACAGACATGACCGAAGTTGCCCGTATTGCAAAGCGACCTGTATTTCTGGGGGCGGGTGGAAAATTGATATCTTCGATTGAAATGCCTGCAAATATGGAATACGGCGATAAAGTACAGAACGATACCGCCATCAGTGTAAATTATATGGCAAATTTGGAATATGAATTATATGACGCATTGCGCAAGCCTGGGATTTCTGTTCAGCGCGCCGGCACAGATGTTGTTGTAATTCTGGTGCGTGACGCAATTATGGAATTAAATGTTGGCGATATTTCTTCTGATGGCGCAGATACATTGAAAACAATTTCTAAAATTTTGAAAAAATACGATGCAACGTTCTTAGAAATTGCTGGGTATACTGATTCTATGGCTGCATCCCAGGCAGATGCTTTGTCATTAGATATGGCGCAAAGGGTTGGTGTATATTTATCACAACATGGGGTAAATACTGCACGTATGTTTATTGTTGGTCGTGGCGCCGCACGTCCCATTGCCGCCCAGGATGATATTGGACGTCTGACCAACCGGCGTATTGAAATCAGGTTGGTTCCAGCACGATAAAAATTGGACAACTTTCCCTTTCATTTTCAAAATTTTATTGCTATACTGCAACCATAACAATAATAAACAAAGGATGGAAATTATGGCAAATAAAACACAGACTAATCCGGCTGTAAAAAAATATGTTAAAACTGGCATTATTGCTGCAATCGTGATTGTTGTTGCCGCATTGGGTATTTGGGGCATCAGTGCAATGCGCGGCGGCGGTGTCACAACCGAAGAAGCATTGGAAACAGTTACAACCGACGCAGCCAACGCGGCAGATTTACGTATCGCTGTTATCCGTATGGATGCAATTCAAACAGATGCAGCCGTACTGAAAGATTTAACCGCACAGCGCCAAAAATACGAAGAACAATTACGTGATGAATTGGAATCCAGACAAAAAGAATTAGAACAAGAAAAAACAGAAATTGAAAAATCCCAAGATGTTTTGTCACGTGATGCACTGCAACGCCGTATTGTTGATTACCAAAACCGCGTAACAGAATTACAACGCGATTTAACAGAACGTGCACAAAGTGTCGAAGTTGCTTTTCAAAAAGCATTGAACGACGTTCAAAATGAACATCTGAACCCAATTATCGAAGGTATAATTGCAAAAAAGAATTTGTCTTTGGTAATTGACGGACGCTTTACTCGTCTGGGGGCAAATGCAGAAAACTTGGACATCACAAATGAAGTAATTTCTGCATTAGATAAAAAAGTATCAAAAATTAAAATGGATACCCCACAGGGATTCTGATGCAAATAATTGTAAAGAATAAACACCGTCATAAGACGGTGTTTTTTATGCTTTCAATTTTCAAAAAAACGAATATAATCGCAATATGTTAAACAAAATAAAGTCTTGGTTTTTGCCGGCGGCCACACAAACAACAGCCGGCCAGTTGGCCGAAAAATTCGGTCTGGAATTACGTGGAAATTCGGACACGGTTGTGCGTGGTGTTGCACCGATTGCTGATGCGCGTCCTGGCCAGTTGGCTTTTTATTCCACAGAACAAAACAGTGCGGCGTTCAAAATTTTACCAATCGAAGTATTAAAAAATACACGCGCGTCTGTTATACTGGTTCAGCCAGAACAAGCAAAAAACGCCCCACGTGGTGCAACTTTGCTGATTACCGACAGTCCGCGTGGCAATATTGTTAAAATACTGGGTGAAATTTATCGTGAACCACCACGCTTTGGTATAAATCGACACGCAACAATCGAACGGGGTGTATTTTTCCGCCGGCGTGCATCGGTATATGTTGGACAATATGCAACTGTTGAACGTGGCGCCGTTATCGAAGAAAATGTAAAAATATACCCAGGCGCATATATTGGGCGCAATGTTACAATCGGCGCAAATACTGTTATTCAAACTGGTGCACATATCGAAAATGCAACAATCGGGTCAGATTGTGTAATAAACGCTGGCGCAGTAATTGGCAAAGATGGTTTTGGATATACACGCCAAGATGGCCACAATGTATTTATTCCGCATGTTGGCCGTGTTATTATTGGCAACCGTGTGTCCGTTGGCGCGAACACATGTATTGATCGTGGCGCAATGACAGATACACGTATTGGTGATGGAACAAAAATTGACAATCTGTGTCAAATTGCACACGGTGTTGTTGTTGGGTCTGAATGCTTTTTGGCGTCTGGCGTTGGATTAGCTGGCGGTGTTGTTGTTGGTGACCGCGCATTATTAGCAGGCCAAGTTGGCGTCGCAAATGGCGTTCATATCGGCAATGATGCCGAAGTTGGCGCACACAGTGGCGTATTCAGAAATGTTCCTGATGGGGGACGCCATATGGGATATCCGGCTGGTCCAGGGACAGAATTCATGCGGCACTATGCTTGGTTACGTAAAAACGCAAAAAATTAAATCACAGGGGGATTATATATGATAGACGCAAAAGGTATTGAAAAAGTTATTCCGCATCGCGGTGCCATGCGGTTGGTTGATGAAATTCGCGAATATAATGAAACCAGCGGTGTTGGTATAAAGTACGTTCGTGATGATGAATTTTGGTGTGCAGGTCATTTTCCGGGCAATCCGATTATGCCGGGCGTATTGACCATCGAAGCATTGGCACAAACAGCATGTTTCATTGCATTGGCACGTATGGGTGTCAACGATGGTAAAACATTGGGATATTTTACAACAATGGAAAAAATTAAATTTTCACATTTTGTAAAACCTGGGGACGTTTTAGAATTACATGTAGAATTAGTTATGTCAAAAATGCGTCTGTATAAATTCCATGGCATTGCAATGGTCAGTGGGAAAAAAGTATCCGAAGCAACATTTACTGCAATTATGGATTCGCATAACCCAATGGAAAAGCAAGTATAAAAAAAATCCCACATTTGTGGGATTTTTTTATTTTTTAATTTATTATTGTTGTTCCAAATCAGCAATCAAATTTTGAATTCTGTTCATACTGGCATTATCAACCAATGCCGCGGCGATTGTGTATGCAGAATCCAAATCACTGCGTGCCGCACTTGTATTACCGATTGCTAAATTTAATGCCGCAGATTTTTCAAAATATGACATCGCATTACTGGACAACCCTTCGCGTTCAGCGGCGCTTGTTGCGCCCTGGATTTGTTCTGATATCACACGAATTGCCGATGCATAATCGTTGATTGCATCACTGTAATTGCCCATTTGTGTGTACGCTTCGGCACGTTCTGCATATACAGATGGTGTTACAACCCCATCTGGGCGCGCCAATGAATTTGTGTAATCAGCAACAGCGCCCTGCCAATTCTTTAACCACAAATTTAACTGGCCACGTTTGGCATACAAATCGCGCATTTGTAATACAGGTGATGGGTTGGCTGTTTGTGCCGCCAATGCGTTGTTTATATCAGATAATGCCGTATTATAATCTTCCAATCTGATATTTAATAATGCACGGTCATAATACGCAACAGCATTTACCGCATCCATTTCAATCGCGGTATTAAAATCAGACAATGCATTGCGATAATCAGCAGTTTGCATGTACGCTTCGCCACGCAATATATACATATCAACTGTTGCATTACCTGCGTCAATCGCAGTTGTTAAATCGGTAATGGCGTCTGATACATTGCCAGAAACCAATTTTGTTTTTGCCTGTTCATAATAATCAGTTGGTTGCAATAATGCTTCTTCGGTAATTTCAACATTATTCGTTGACGTGTTTGTATCGATACACGTGCTGTGGCTGCGCCCCAAGATATAAAACGTTGCCGCAATAAAGAATAAAATTATAAACCAATAAACATATATCGACAAAGACCACGGATTAAATGTTGATTGCTTTGCACTTGTATTTTTAGGTGCAATTTTAGCCCCCGATTGTGCGCCGCGCCGTGTATTCAGATTTTTCTTGGTGGTGTTTTTTTTCATACAAATCTCCCTTCCTGTCTTACTTTGGATTTTAGAGAGTTTTTAGCAACGCGTCAATCGTTTTCTGTTCTATTTTTTTAATTTTTCCCACAGATAAATTTCCTAGCTGTATTGGTCCAAATGATATACGGTGCAATGCCGTCACAGGACACCCACATGCACGCAGAACAATACGGATTTCGTTCTTTTTCCCTTCGATAACCGTGACGCGTAATTTATTTTTATCAATAACATCGATGTGCATTGGTCTGTATTTTATACCATCAACAGTTATTCCATTGCGTGCCGCATCCAGACGGATATTATCAATGCGTGATACCGTTGCAATATACGTACGTGGAATTTTTGACGACGGCAAAGTCAACCGACGCGCAAAATCGCCATCATTGGTCAGCAACAACAATCCTGATGTTTTATAATCCAAACGCCCAACATATTTTAATTTTTTGTATTCAGGCGGCATACAATCATAAATTGTTTTGCGCCCCATTGGGTCGCGCATTGTTGTCATTGTATTTATTGGTTTGTGAAAAATATACAATTCTGTTTTTTCACGTGCATGCACAATCGCGCCATCTATAACAATTTTATCGTTATCATCAACAAATGTTACAGGCGTATCAATTACCACACCATTTACTGTGACACGACCAGATGCAATTAAAACTTCGGCCTGGCGGCGTGACGCGACCCCAGAATCTGCGATAAATTTTGCAATACGTATTTTATTCATAACAATACCCGACTTATCGCGATGGCGGCCGCCAATTCCGCGCGCAATATTGTTTTGCCCAAAGATATACCAACCGCACCAGCAGAATCCAACGCGGCAAATTCAGAATCTGAAAATCCACCTTCGGGGCCAACCAGGACACGTTTTGCGCCATGCGCCGTGATTGGCAAATTTGCACCGTACGCAGCGCGTTCGTCTGCAAACACAATATTTGATAAATCTGTATCAGAAAATTTTTTAACCGGTAAAATTGTTGGTACACTGTTACGATTAGATTGTTCCGCACTTTCTGTGATAATTTTTTGCATACGTGTCCAATTTACATGATTTGCGACCGTGCGTTCTGTAATCACAGGCTGGAACGCGGCAACACCCATTTGGGTCGCCATATTTAATAAATCATCAATACGTTTTATCGGTGAAAACAGCAATGTTATTTCATTTGATGGATCAATATGCGGTGTTTTATCACCAATAATTATTGTTTTTCCATCAGACGTTATCGTTGCGTTATATTCTGCGCCACCGCCAAACGCCAAAAAATCATATCGGCGCATAACACGCATCAAATAATGTGCCACATCAGATGGTGCAGGAATCGTGACACCAGTATATATATCATCACTAATAAAAACGCGCGGGATATTTTTCATAAACTTTTTTAATTCTGATTTATAATCTGGTAAAAATCTGATATAATCATAACACAATGGTCGAAAAGTTCAAGATTTTATCCGCCGGTGGTAAAGGCAAGGGTTTGAATATATTCAAATCCAGCGCATACAAAGAACATCAGCGCACGCCGATGGCATCACTGTTTTGGTCACTGCGATGGGCGGTTGGGATATGGTTGGTATGCGCATTGGCGTTTGGACTGTCTTTTTGGATTGAACATATTTGGCGGTATGGTTGGTCGCCGGCCACATCACATTGGACTGGGTTATACTTTTACAACATGTTGACCAGTGGTGGGATGTCCATATTGGCAGAAATACCAGCATGGTTTATGCGCACTTTATTACGCACAGATATAATGTGCATAACGCCATTGTTACCAATTATCGCATATTTCTTTATGGCGGACAGTACGTTGGTCAAAGAATTTAACCCATATGGCAATGATAAATTTGATGAAAAATCTTCAAACAAAGCATCCAAAGAAGATATTGAAAAAATGGGGCTGTTAAAGGGATTCATGATGGTATTGGGGTATTTCAAGAAAAAACCATTGATGATGAACGAATGTCTGTCTGCGTTATGTGTTGCGCCCCCGGGGACTGGTAAATCACAAGGCGTGGTATTTCCAACAATATTTGAGTGCAACAATGTATCGATGATTATAAATGACCCAAAGCCTGAATTGTATCAATCGTCGTCCGCGTATCGTTCGACTGTGGGCCCGGTATTTATTATGAATTGGGCCGGCCAAGACGACCCAGAACGTGGAATTTATTATCCTTCGTGGAATCCGTTGTCGCCAGAACACGTGCCTTTTAACCAAGAACAACGCGATTTGTATATTGATTCAATGTGCAACGTTTTGATTCCTGATAAAGAATCATCATCAGCAGATCCGCATTGGACAATATCTGGACGTGCGGCATTGTCTGGGTTGGTACAATTTATTGTATCCAAGGTTGAACGTGCCAAGGCAGATGATTATTTCTTTGCACGAATAACATCTGGGGCGTTTGATGCCGAAGATGCCGCCGTGCTGGGTGATTATTATTTATCCATGATGAACGACCAAAATGCATATGCCGCATATGCATTGTTACAAAAAGGCGAATTAAACGCGATGAATTATGTGCATATCGGCACATGGGACAAAATCCCAGATGCATGGCGCGGACGCGAAGCATCTTTGTCCATGATTTTAGATTGGATAAATTCCAGCCAAATCGCAATCGCCCAAGAAATGGAAGAACGTCGCCACCAAGGTGATCAAATGGTGTCTTTTGACGACCCAATGAACAGATTGTTTTTAAGTGCCGTAGATGAAGCGCGCCAATATGCATACGCACATCGTGCTGTCTTAGAATTGACCCAGTTGGCAAATACACCTGATAAAGAACGTGGGTCTATTATGTCCACTGTAATGGAAGGTTTATCTATATTCCGTAATGCGGCGGTTCGTAATCGTACCAGTCATTCTGATTTTCATTTTTCAGATTTACGCGGTCTGCGCGACCCACGTGATGGCAAGGTTAAACCGGTGACTGTATATTTATCAATCAATATGGTTGATGCCGAAGCGTTAAATCCAATCACTGGGATATTTATTGAATTGATGACAAACTTTCTGTTGGCAAACCCACCCGAAGCAGAACATGCCGGTGAAAAATTAGGCCCATACCCAGTATTATTCATATTGGACGAAATGCCAAAAATGCAAAAGTTACAGGCGGTAATCCAAGGTCCAGATTTAGGACGCGGACAAAAAATATCTTATTTAATCATCGGTCAAGACATACACCAGATTCAAGAAAAATATGGTGCAGATGCCGCTGCAACAATTATTTCTACGACGGCGGCAAAAATTGTATTACGTCAAAACGACCCAGATACCGCAGAAAGATTTTCTAAAATGATGGGTTATAAAATGAAAATCAAAACTGTCAAGGGGCCTGATGGTGAAGATAAAGAAGAAACCAGCGAAGAATTATTATATAGTCCAATGGATATCATGAAATTGGACGATAAAAAACAACTGGTAATATTCCAGGGCTGGTATCATCGACCCATAGAAGCCGATAAACAAATGGCATTTAATGACCCACGTTTGGCCGGATACATGGCCATGGGCGCATGCAGTCCATTGCCTGAATTTTTAATTCCATCGCATCATGCTGCGTTGGGATATGCCGGGAATCCACGAATCTATATTCCACAAACCAAAGAAACAAAAGAACTGGAAAACATAGAGAATAAATAACAGTCACGTAATTTAACAATATATTTGCCGAACGTAATGACATTACAAAAACACTGGTAAAAACATCCAAAACAATCAAACAAATTTAATCTGTTTTCTGTTATTTAGAACGTCAGTCGCAACCCAACCGCTAAAAACGGGGTTTCTGTGGTTAAACCAAGTGATGTCCACATATCAACATTTTCACTGTATTTGTATCTGAACGATGCAATCGCAGTATGATCCATATAATCATCAACATCATGATTCCAAATACCTGTATCTGAAAAAATATATGTCAATGAAATGCTGTAATTCAAAACATCGTAACTGACCCCGGTTCCAACCGCCAAACCATCGGACACCGGTCCAATCGGATTTTCATCATAAATCAGGCGTGCAGTTGCGCCAAACATCCAACTGTTATACTGCACATTTATCCCCGTAGATATCTGGGCACGCCAATCTGCATACACACGTGGCGTATATGCATCTGTACGATATCCATCTGGGTGTGACATAAATGATGCACCAAACGCATATGCGGTTTTAACCTTGCCTGATGGTTGGCGGAATTTCATACCAAAATCCACGGCATAATCATAATGGTCGGTCAACCCAGCCACAGAAATACCATATTGCCCACCATGAATTGGCATTGTTGCATAATTTAATCGCAATCCACCACGCCCCGTCGTCAATGTTGTATCAGATATAACCGGTCCATCTGGGGTTATCTTTTTATAAAACAAGGGTTTATCATTGACACGCAGACCGCCAACATCAGGCAAACCAACCCCCAGTTTACGCGCAATGGAATCTGTGGCACCGAATTCAATACGGCCAAATTGTCTGTTTTGCCAATATCCGAACGCTTCGCGCATAAATTTATCTTCGTCCACCGCAGCGGCATCAATCGCATAAACCAAACCCAATGTATTATTATTTGCGATTAAATAACTGGCTTCGCCCCGGACACGCCAATCCCCAATAAAATCAGGTGTTTCAAAATCAGGTTCCAGTACACCGGCCGTGCCGTATCCTGTTAGTTTCAACCCCAATCGACCGTTGTCATATTCCAGCCCATATGCACCAGACGATATTGCATAAGCACACAATACAATGGCAACCAAACAAGGTTTTGAAAAATGCATGTAATTATTCCTTGGCTTCTTTTAATATTGCATCGCGCAATTTATTGTATGCGCGTTCTTCGATTTGGCGCACGCGTTCGCGTGATATGCCGTATTTTTGTGATAAAGATTCTAATGTTGCCACAGGGTCAGATAATCTGCGCGCGCGCAATATTTCACGGTCACGTTCTGGCAATTCTGCCAAATGTTTACGCAATAAATCATACCCACGACGCCGGAATTCTATTTGTTCAATATCATCCTGGATATTATTTTTATCATCCGGCATATTAGACAAAACATCACGTGCATCATCATCAGAATGCGCCGGGGCATTTAATGATAAATCACGCGCCGTAATCCGCGTAGACATACGCCGAACATCATTTTCTGGGACATGCAAATAATCTGCAATTTGGCGCGTTTGGTCATCAGACAGGTTACCGTCCATTATACCCAATGCGCGCTTTGCCCGGGCTAAATTAAAAAACACACGCTTTTGATTCGCAGATGTTCCAATTTTTACAATCGACCAGTTTTGCAAAATCGTTTCATAAATTTCTGCACGAATCCAAAACATTGCATATGTAGAAAAACGAAAACCACGTTCTGGGTCGAATTTCTGTAATGCCTGCATCAATCCCATATTACCACTGGCAATCAATTCAGAAAATGGCACACCGTAATTTTTGAAATCATACGCCACAGACACAACCATACGCAAATGACTGGCCACTAATTTTTCTGCGGCATCGGCATCTTTGTTTTTAACCCATCGGGTGGCGTATTCGTATTCTTCGGATGCAGACAAAATCGGAAATTTTTGTATATTTTGTATATACTGGGCCAGACTGGTTTCATCGTTCACCCCACGGGCATCCACCAGACTTTGATTTTGTACAACCGGTAAAGCGTTCTTGATTTGCTTTTTCATAACTTTTATAGTATAGCAATAAAATAAGATTTATCAAGCCACCATAACAACAGGAGATTTTTCAAATGGCATCCATTTTGGAAAGAAATAAAAAGTTAAAACCAGTTAAAAAAACACGTGAAGAATATGCCGAAGATGCCCTGTACCGCGAAGTATGGGAAGAAGTCAACAATGAAAAAACAACCGCGTTTATCAGGAAATATTCCCGATACATTATTGCCGGTGCGTTGATTATACTGATTGTTGCAACGGCGGTGGTTATTGGTGTACGCACACATCGCGCACATAAATTAGCCATTGCACAAAATTATGAAACAGCGGTACAAAACCTGGATCCAAACCTGTTGGTGTCGGTTGCAGAAAATTCTGGTGGCGCAACATCTGATTTGGCATTGTTCCAGGCGTATATGCTGGACGGTGATATGGGAAAATTAGAACAGTTGGCAAATGATGGAAAATCACGCGATTTTCGTGACTTGGCACGTTTGCATATTGTTGGATTGCGTGGTGACGATATGACCGCGGCCGCCATAGAAGAATATCTGGAACCTTTGAACACAAAAAAATCACCGTATTATTACACCAGTCGTTTGGTGGTGGCACAAAAATATCTGGCGGATGGGAATCGGGATGCCGCAAATAAGTGGCTGGATATAATATTAAACGATTCTGACGTACCGGCAACCGTAACTGCGGCGGCCGCAGCGTTACGATAAAAAATGGAAATAGATATGCGCAAAATTGCTGCGATTACAGCATCACTGATTCTGTTATCTGCATGTGCAGAACATGACCCTATATTACCGGGTGTACGCACGCCTGTGTTTGGGGCATCTGATATAAAAATATTGAATACAGATGTTAAAAATTTACCAGAATCGATTGAATATCAAACTAACGATTGCCCGTATACCCAGGATTCGTCAAACATTATATGGGACGGGGACAGAAAAATTTTTAGCGGTTTTCCAACAAATAATTCTGTGGCCAGCGAACAAAAGCCTGTTTGCCATAACGGATATGTATATGCAGGTCTGACCACTGGCGAAGTTGTAAAAGTCGCACCAAAATCGCGTAAAATTATGTGGATTGCGGATGTATTTCGCCCCAGCAACATGACCGGTGGCGCATCAATCGTTGATATAATCGCACCATTGATTGTGCGTGATAATTCGGTGTATGTGGGTGGTTTGGGTGATGCGTTTTGTCGCATCAATGCCACATCTGGTGAAAAACGGTGGTGCATTGATATTGGAACATCTGTGCCATTTATTATGACTGATTCTGTGGCATTTGTTGTTGCAACTGATAACAATGTATATGCAATACGTACATCTGATGGTGCGGTATATTGGCGCACCCAGATTGATACCCAGGCGGTGCCAGAATATAAAAATAAAATCATTACTGTTGATGATATAAAAATAAATGCAGAAACAGGTGATATAATTAAATAAAAAACGTCCCATTATGGGACGTTTTTTTATATCTGATAAATTTATAACAGACACGCCAATGTTGCACTGGTATTCTTTAACATAAACCAACCAATACGATAATCTGTGGCGTATACAGTTACCAAGAACAATGCCAATATTGCAATTACAATGATAATATTACTGCGTTTACCGCGCATGCAATACAGTGCAATATTATAAAACAAGAACAATACATATGCATCAACAACCAAACTGATTATCCACATTGATGTACAATTAAATGCCAATGCGTTCAAAACCAACACCAATGGATATACAAAAAATACAGATGCCAATCCCTTGATTGCGATTTCCCAATCACGTTCGCCCCCAGTGATTTCAGATACCAACATCATCAATCCACCCATAACGAACAATAATGCAACCGCCAAAACAGGCACGATTATCAATGCCGTAAACACAGAACCGATTGTAATTGTCGCGCCACCAATCAAACGCAACAGTAATACCAAGCATCCACCA
Source organism: uncultured Alphaproteobacteria bacterium (assembly GCA_944389515.1). GTDB lineage: Bacteria > Pseudomonadota > Alphaproteobacteria > Rs-D84 > Rs-D84 > Enterousia. The sequence continues at coordinate 55,120 of CALXMQ010000002.1, forward strand.
ATCAGGCCATATATAAACGCCTTTAACATTGCTTCTTCCATATTGCCATCGGCAACGATTTTGGTGAAATAGCGTTTTGGATTTATCAGCAAATCTTTGATATGCTTTAATCCTTGTTTGATTTTTTTCATCATTTCACACCCCCATTTGATTATTTATATTTTTGCTTTATAATGAAAAAAAATCAATGGAAAAAGTTATGTTAAAACTAATAATTGTTGGCCGACCCAACACAGGTAAATCAACATTGTTTAATGCACTGACGGGAACACGTGATGCATTGGTGCATGACCGTCCGGGTGTTACGCGCGATACAATCAGTGGTAACATGCCTGGGCGCGCATGGACGGTTATTGATACCGCAGGACTAGAAAATGCAAAAACGGGGATTGCGGCTGATTCAACAACAATGGCATTGGATGCCATTACCACCGCAGATGCAATACTGTTCGTTGTTGATGGGCGCGTTGGATTGACGCCGGTCGATATGGATTGGGCACGTACAGTGCGACGCAAAACGCGCGCACCGGTTTTATTACTGGTAAATAAATCTGAATCTGGCAAACGCATGGCAGATATCAATGATTTTTATAAACTGGGGTTTGGTGCACCATCACTGATTTCTGCGGAACATAAAACAGGGTTTGATGTAATATATAAATTTATCGATAAAATACATCCAAATGCAGATTTAGATACAAATGCGGCGGATGGTCAACGCACATTGAAAATCGCGATTATGGGGCAACCAAATGTCGGAAAATCCACATTGGTAAATCGTGTATTGGGACAACGTCGCCAAATTGTTATGGATGCCCCTGGTATTACACGTGATACTGTTAAAATTCCGGCACATTTTTATGGGCGCGATATTATTTTAATGGATACAGCCGGTCTGCGTCGCAAATCCGGGGTGACAGATGATGTGGAAACATTATCTGCGTTAAAATCACTGGATGCGATTGACAAGGCCGATGTTGTAATTCTGGTGGTGGATGCAACGCGTAATATTGAAAACCAGGCGTTGGGAATTGCCGCACGTGTATATGATGCAGGGAAAATATTATGCGTGGCATTGAATAAATGGGATTTAGTTGACCCAGAAATTCGTGATGAAAAATTATTAAAGTTAAAACATCAATTTACAAATTCTTTTCATCAGATAATCAAGCCAATGATATTGGCCATTTCTGCCGAAGTTGGCACCGGTGTCCAAAATATGTTCCGCCGTATATATGAACAATGGGATATATCTAATTCAGACGCCCCAACCAGTTTAATAAACAGAATTGTTGAAAAATTGGTTGAATCGCGCCAACCGCCAATGTCACGACTGAAACGTCCGATGAAAATCAAGTTTGCACGTCAAACAGGACGTCATCCAATGAAAATCACAATAAATGTTGGTGGTGCATCTGATATACCAGAATCATATACACGATATCTGCGCCGTGGATTGGCGGAACAATTAAACTGGCAACATTTGCCGGTGGTAATTGAATATAAAAAAGATGAAAATCCGTTTGATGATAAATAAAAAAAGCCGCCAAACATGGCGGCATTTTTATTTACGTGTATTTTTATAATTTGGCGCGAACTTCTTCGACTTCATAACATTCGACACGGTCGCCTTCTTTCAAATCATTATATTTATCAAAAGACATACCGAATTCAACCCCAGCGCCAGATACTTCGCGTACTTCGTTCTTTTCACGACGCAATTCACCGATTTTACCGTCGTAAATTACAACGTTGTTACGCAACAGTCGAACCAGCGCATCTTTTTTTATCACACCTTCGGATACACGACATCCGGCAACACGTATACCCTTGCCCACAGTAAACAATGCGATAACATCGGCGTATCCAATAAAGTTTTCTTTGCGTTCAGGCGCCAACTTGCCGGCCAAAATTTCTTTGATTTCATCAGTAATACGATACACAACACTGTGATAACGTATATCTACACCGGCACCACGCGCCATATCACGAACCATTGCATCCGCACGTACATTAAATGCAATTATAACCGCCCCAGATGCCGCCGCCAAACGAACGTCGCCTTCGGTAATTTGACCGACACCAGACGATAATATATCCACAGATGCTTTATCTGTTTGGATATCTTTTAACATGTCGGTAATCGCCTCTACACTGCCCTGAACATCGGCACGCAAGACAATCGGTAATACCAATTTTTTATTTTCATCGCGTTTGGCGAACAATTCTTGCAATGATGTGCGTTTAACCGCATTGGCACGATCTTTGGATTTTTGGGCACGATATGCGGCAACTTCGCGTGTTTGTGCCTCGGTTTCCATAACGTGTAATTCGTCACCAGCACTGGGGACGGTTTGCAAACCCAATACAACAACTGGTTGACCAGGTTTAACAGATTTAACCCGTTCGCCGGACGAATTTATCAAACCACGTACACGACCATATGTTTCACCAACAACAAACACATCACCAATTTTCAATGTTCCTTGGCGCATTAAAACAGTTGCCGTTGCACCCAATCCGCGTTCCATTTTCGCTTCTACCACATATGCAACCGCAGGCATATCTGGGTCGGCCTGTAAATCCATGATACCGGCCTGTAACAAAATGGCGTCTTCTAATTTTTCCAGTCCAATATGCTTGGTTGCGGAAATTTCAACACACTGAATGTCCCCACCCATGTCTTCGACCTGGACTTCTTGTTGTAACAAATCTGTTTTTACACGCATTGGATCTGCGTCTGGCAAATCAATTTTGTTGATTGCGACAATAAATGGTACGTGTGCCGCACGAATATGATTTATCGCCTCGATTGTTTGGGGCATGATTGAATCATTTGCAGCGACAACCAACACAACGATATCCGCCAGTTGCGCACCACGTGCACGCATTGCAGTAAATGTTTCGTGACCCGGGGTATCCAAAAAGGTTATCATTGCACCAGATTTTGTTTTAACCTCGTACGCAGAAATATGCTGGGTTATGCCACCGGCTTCACGTGCGGCAACATTTGCATGACGAAACGCGTCCAGCAAAGATGTTTTTCCATGGTCAACGTGTCCCACAACGGTAACAACCGGCGGACGTGGTTGCATATGTTCTGGGTTTGGTGCACGTTCCAGTTGATCTGCATACGGTTTTACATCAACACGTTTAACCTTGGCCCCGAATTCACCAGCAATCAATTCAGCAGTATCTGCATCGATTGTTTGATTCTGGGATGCCATCATACCCATTTCCATCAATTTTTTTATAACATTGCCGACCTTTTCCGCCATGGCGGCCGCCAAATCTTTGACCGTTATGGTATCGCCCAATGTAACAACATGTTCAACCTTTTGTGGGGCGGTAAATATTGCACGCGCTTTTTCACGGAAACGTTTCAAAGACGCTTCGGATCGACGACGGTTTGCACCACGCAGCCCAATTTCATCATCATCGTCGTCTTCACCGCCGATTACAATATCATGCAAAGATATTTTCCCGGTTTTCTTGAATTCTTTTTTACCGCCATTAAATTTAGATGGACGTGGCATTTCCATATCGTCATCATCGCGATTTGCATGTGAACGCGATACAGATTGTGTATTTTTTTTCTGGTTTACTGGCGCCACAGCCGCTTGGACATCTGGTGTATCATCAACCACAGATTCACGAGCCGCCAACTGTTCTTTGACCTGTTCATATTCGCGGTTTTCACGTGCAATTTCTGCTTCACGTGCGGCACGTTGTGCGGCTTCTTCGGCGGCACGTTTTTTACGTTCTTCTTCACGGGCACGTGCCGCTTCGAGTACAGCACGCAATTTATCATCCGCAGCATTATGTGACGGTGTCGGTGTAACCGGTTCTTCACGTAATTCCTTGCTGCCGGGGGCAACAACACGACGACGGCGTTCAACGAACACCGCGTCGCCTTTTTTACTTGCCACCTGATCGATGGTTACAGATTTTCCAAGTGTCAATGTCGCCATAAATTATGCTCCGTTACTGTTTATTCTTCGCCTTGGGTTATGCCATATGCCAATTCACGCGCCTTCATGATAACACGACCAGCCAGACGCGGACTCATTGTATCTTCGCCCAAGATTTCAATCAATTCATCTGTGGACAAATCTGCCAAATCAGATAATGATTTTATTCCTGCATTACCCAACTGCATTATAACCGGGCGTTTGATAAAATCAAAGTTTAACAAATCGTCCGACATACCTAAATTATGTCCATCTTGTTTATATTGTTCTTGTTGTTTTTGCAAATATGATTTCGCACGATTTTGTAATTCTGTTGCCAATTCAGCATTGAATCCCTGGATTGTTTCCAATTCGCTGATGTCAACAAATGCGATTTCTTCGATTGTGCGGAAACCTTCGGTAACCAATAAATGTGCCAACATTTCATCCACATCCAATGCAGATATGAATAATTCTGTTTTTTCTTTGACTTCTTTGGCACGACGTTCTTGTTCTTCGGTTTCGTTCATAACATCGATATTCCATCCAGTCAACTGTGATGCCAAACGAACATTTTGACCACGACGGCCGATTGCCAAAGACTGTTGATCTTCGTTCACAACAACTGCGGCACTGCGTGTATCTTCGTCAACGATGATTTTAGCAACTTTGGCTGGTTGCATTGCGTTGACAATAAACACCGCTGGATCTTCGGAATATAAAATAACGTCAATTTTTTCACCGTGGCATTCGTTGATAACAGGTTGAATACGTGTACCTTTGATACCAACGGTCATACCAACCGCGTCAATGGACGGATCTTGGGTTTCCACAGCAATTTTTGCATGACTGCCGGGGGCACGTGCCACAGATTTAATTTTAATAACGCCTTCGTAAATTTCAGGAACTTCTTGGACGAACAGTTTTTCCATAAACATCGGATGTGTACGTGTCAAGAATATCTGGGGGCCAGTATTTGAACGTGCAACATCCATAATCAATGCACGAACACGGTCACCAACCGCCAAACGTTCACCTGGAATCAGTTCTGTGCCCTTGATATAACCTTCGGCTTTGCCATTGATATCAACAAACACATTGCCAAATTCAATACGTTTAACAACACCACTGACGATGTCTCCAATGTTATCTTTGAATTCTTCGTATTGACGGCCTTTTTCAGCATCGCGCACGCGCGCAGTCATAATTTGACGTGCCGTTTGAAATGCCATACGACCAAATTCTGGTTCTGGTAATGCATCTGCAACAATGTCGCCAACCTGGGGATTGGGGGCATATTTTTTTGCCGCATCCACCGTCAACATTGTGTTTGCATCGTATTCATCGCCCTTGGCCGCTGGCGATTCAATAACTTCGAACAAACGCTTTACGTGAATTGCCCCATTTTTACGGTCGATTTCTGCCGTAATATTAAATTCTTCGCCATATTTATGTTTGGCGATTTTGGCGATTGCAGCCTCTAATGATTCAATAACAATTTCACGGTCGATTTGCTTTTCTTGGGCCAAAGAATCAATCGCCAACAGCAAATCTTGACGGGGCATAGAAACAAAAGACATTTGTTATCTCCTTATAATTATTGTTTTATGTCTCTTTCTTGTTTTTATTCAAAGGGCGGGGTCTTGCAACCCCGCCCTTAAAAAAATCTTTTAAGAACGTATGTATTATTCAATCCGAATCGAATAAATGCAAGGAAAATCTGAAAAAATCATATTTTTTGCATATACAGAATATAAATATAATTTGACGGTTTCGCTTTTGGGCTTTATACTGCGAAATATGAAAATACTGAACAGATATTTCACGCGTCAACTGGTCGCGATTTTTATAATGCTGTTACTGGTACTGACAGGACTGGCGTGGATGTTACAAATTATGTCCATGATGAAGTTTCTGTTAAATTATGGCGTAGAATTGACCAGTTTTTTAGGTTTGACGTTATTGATGGTGCCTTTTATCGTTTCCATCATCGTGCCGTTTGTTACATTTATCGCAATTATATTTGTATATAACAAACTGATATCTGATAATGAAATTACTGTTATGGCGGCAACAGGACTGTCGCCAAAACAAATTGCACGCCCAGCGTTGATATTGGCGGCGGTGTTGACGGTATTACATTTTGCGTTAAACATATGGATTGTGCCACGCACACAATCGCTGTTTTATTCAACACAATGGAATTTGCGATATGGGTTGGCGCATATGAAATTGCAAGAATCTGCATTTACACAATTATCTGATGGATTGGTTGTATATGTCGATAAAGTATCGGGTCATGATTTAAGCCAGGTTATGTTATCTGACATGCGTGACGAAGATGCACCAATTACAATATTTGCAGAAAAAGGTAAATTAGTATCAACAGCACGTGGGTTGTCTATTGTTATGACAAATGGCGCATTACAGGCAAATGGCGACACATTGACCACTGGCACATTTGACAGTTTTGATATGGATTTGAACGTCGCAGACAAAGAAGGCGGTGATTCATTTAAGGTTCGTCGTGTATCTACGGGGGTATTATTACGTTCTGTGCTGGATGCGCCAAATGAAAAGCAGCACAAAATGGTTTTGGCCGAATTATGCAGTCGATTTTTAGGACCATTGATGAATTTGATATTAGCGGCATTATGCGCAACAATATTATTACGTTCATCACTGTTGCGCCGGCGCGCCAGTTTTGCACCAGCATTGGCGGTTGCTGGGATGGCGGTGGTAATGTCTTTGTTTATGTCTGCATCTAATATGATTGGCAGTATAACCCAATTTCTGTTATTGACGTTGGTGATATTGTTGGCATTGGGTGGGGTATTATACGTATTGTGTAAAAAATGAAAAAAATAAACCCGATTTTTTTAATTTGTTTTGCACCCGCAGTTGCAAATGCGCTGTCTGTTGATGTTGAATCACAAAAGACAATTACTGCTGATAAAATCGAATATGATGTAAAATCTGACACTATTAAAACGTCTGGGAATACAGAAATCACAAATGCCGCAGGTCAACGGATGACACTGACGGATTCATATTTGTCACAAAACGGCGATAATTTATCTGGTAATGATATTAAATTATGGCTGGGTGACCATGTGTATATTGAATCTGACAATATTGTCCGCGAAGGTATAACAACAACGGCATATGATGCGATGTTTACTGCGTGTGATAATTGTGACGCGTTTGGTGACGCATGGCAAATATCAACACGCAAAATTGTCCACGATATGGACAGTCGTATGTTACGTTTTTATAATCCTGTATTATGGTCTTATAATATACCTGTATTCTGGTTACCGTTTTGGGAAATGCCTGACCCAGGTATAAAATATAAAACAGGTTTTTTAATGCCTGATTTCAGTTCAACAAACAACATGGGAACGCAAATAAACATCCCATTGTATGTGAACTTTTCAGACACACACGATTTAACATTTACAACATCTATTTTAACCCAAGAAAATCCACTGTTTCAATTAGAACACAGATTAAACATGGATCATTCACAATATCGTACACATGGTGCGTTCACACATAATCAAAATGGTGAAAACCGTTGGTACATATTTAATAATGATGTAATTGAATTGGGTGAATATGCACGCGCAACAATATTTTTAGAACGTGCATCTGATAAAACATTTTTGCAAAAGTACGGATTTTATGAAGATCAACCATATTTAGATTCTGGTGCATCTGTTGAATTATTCGGGCAATCTGGATATGTTGTTGCCGACGCCCATATATTCCAAGAATTACGCAGTGGTAATCGTTATTACGCAACACCATCTGGTAACATTTTACCAAACATACGTGCAACATATCAATCTGCGCCAATATTCAAAGAAACTTATTTAACATTTGATGCTGATATTTTAGGTATTTCTGGCGACGGCAATTCATCGCAACGTTTAATCGGTGACGCGCGCATCGTGTCACCATGGACACTGTGGGGTGGTAACAGAATCACGGCCAGTTTATCGGCACGTTACGATGTGTATAACTTTCAAAATTCAGATATGATTGACGCATCCAGATTTTCTGGATTAAAAGACCGCTTTTTACCCAGTGGGTATGTTGAGTGGGGATTACCATTATTCCGCCCTGGTACAACATGGACACAAATTATTGAACCGCGTGCGCGTTTTACAATGATGCGCCAAACAGATGAAAATCAATTTACACTGAATAATGATTCTGCTGGAACATTTTTATCTGATGCAACGTTATTTTCTGACAATCGGTTTTCTGGATTTGATTTATGGGAAAATGGAACGTATGCCGATTATGGTGTACGATATGCCGCGTTTAATCAAAGTGGTGAAACGTTCGAATTATTTGTCGGACAAACGTATGATTTTGATAACCGTGATATCGAAGATATGAATACAGGATTTCATGATGGTGCATCTGATTACGTCGGCCGATTAGAATACGATAATACAAAGTGGCTGGATTTATCGACCCGTTTCCGTTTGGGGCATGATGATTTTTCTTTACAACATATTGAAACATCGGCGATTATTGGAACATCACGAAATTATTTACGATTGGCGCACATTTGGTCCCAGCAATTTATTGATACATACAGAACTAATTCCCAGGCAGATGATATAAACGAAGTAACCGCAGGGATTGGTATCCAGTTGACTGAACGGTGGGCGGTGCGCTTTAATGCAGTATATAACATAACCGATGAACGATTCCAACGTCACACTGGGGGGATATTTTATACCCATCCATGTTACTATTTGTCGTTACAGTATCGTCGTGACAATGCAATCAAGAACGATTATGTCGGAACAACAACATTTCAATTCAAATTCGGGATGAGCATAAACGGCCAACGTTACTAAAAAAATAATACGAAAGGAATAATCAGCATGAAAAAATTGTTTGTCGCGATATTATCAACAATAATAACAATCCCAACATATGCGGCGTCTGTGGTCGCATCTGTAAACGGCACACCAATCACAGATGCTGATGTGACGGCACGTGTATCTTTGATGAACAAGCAAGGAAAATCATCAACTGATAATCGACGCATTGCATTACAAAACATTATTGATGACAGTGTAAAGTTATCATATGCACAAAATTTTGGTGCCGTGCCAGATGATGAAACCGTAGAAACAGAATTAAAAAAAATGAATCTGGGCGAAATGTCGGCAACAGAACGCGCAATGGCTTTATCTGCAATGCGGGCAGAAATTGCGTGGCAAATTGTTGTTGCGCGGACAATATTGCCAACAGTGGATATTACCAGCACAGAAATTGCAAATGAACGTGCACAAATTGCACGCGACCAAGGGTTGCCTGTGGAAATGACAATTATCCGATTGGTTGATATTCCGGCTGATGTGGCGTCAAAATTGACCAAGCCAACCAGTTGCGATGATGCAATGAAAATGGCACGTGATTTGGGCGGTGTGCCACAAAAATTTACTGCGGTGCAATATGAATTGGCGGCTGATATTCGTGAACGTGTGGTGAATTTGCCGCGTTTGACATGGTCACCAGTTGTCGACCGTTCTGTATTATTGGTATGTGATACTAAAAAGACCGATGAATATGGAAAACTAGACGATATGATTGAACAAAATGCCATGTTCAAACAGGCAATGTTTATCGCCGATCAACAATTAAAGCAACTGCGACGCAAAGCGGTTGTTGTTATCAATGAAGACAGATATAAATTATAAATCATGAAACCAATTTTATTTAATTTTACAGATGCAGAACTGGTCGATTTTATAGCCCATATGGGTCAGCCTAAATTTCGTGCACGACAAATTCGTGATTGGCTGGATCGTGGCGCCCCAGATTTTGATTCTATGAAAAATCTGCCGGCAGAATTACGCCATGATTTAGATGCGTGTGCGCAAACGTTGCCTGTACGTGTATTAAAAAAATTAGAATCATCTGATGGACAAACGACTAAATTCTTGCTGGAACTGGGGGATGGTGAACAAATAGAATCTGTGCTGATGCGCACCAGTTACGGCAACAGTGTATGTGTCAGTTCCCAGGCTGGATGTGCAATGGGGTGCAAATTTTGTGCCAGCACATTGTTGGGATTAAAACGTAATTTAACCGTCAATGAAATATATTCGCAAATCTTGTGCGCACAATGGGAATTACGCAATAATCGTATGTCGCAACGGCCCATACGTCCAAATGGCGATGCAAATAATGGCGACGTATCACATATTGTTGTTATGGGCACAGGCGAACCGTTGCAAAACACCCAAAATGTTATTGGATTTATAGAACGTGCAAATTCTGATATGGGAATTGGATGGCGTAAAATAACTGTGTCAACATGTGGGATTGTGCCTGGGATTAAAGATTTAACACAATGGGGGCGGCCAATCAATTTAGCCGTATCTTTGCATGCGCCAACCGACAAATTACGCAGCAAAATCATGCCTATAAACAACAAATATAAAATAGCAGATGTGTTGGACGCGGCATTTGAATTTTCAGAACTGCATAATCGCCAGTTGATGATTGAATATATATTGTTGGCGGTGCGTGGTGCAAATGGCGAACCAGAATTGTTAAATTGCACATCTGAATATGCAGAAAAATTATCTGATTTATTGCGTGGGAAAAATTGCATGGTGAATTTAATACCATGGAATACTGTGGATGAACGGGAATTTGTTTCACCATCTGGTAACGCCGTTCATCGTTTCCAAGATATTTTAATCAAAAACGGCATACACACACGTATACGACGTGAACGTGGTAATGATATCGGCAGTGCGTGTGGACAACTGCGATTAAATAATGCCAATGGCATAAAATAAAACGCGCATAATGCGCGTTTTATTTTAATTGTGGACGTGATGTTTTGATTTTTTTTCGTACCTTGCATAATGGGATACAGCCAAATAAATATACCCATATGCTACTGGTATCTGTTGTATAACGTAATTTTAACAATGGAAAAAATCCAAACAATCGATATAAAACCAACTGATATTTTTTACACGTCATGCGTAATTCAAATGTGCACATGAATATATACACTGTACAACGCGCAGAATGATAAAATTTTGCCTGTAATTTTCGTGTACTGCGCGTGGTCAGCATTGAATTTGGTCGATATTTATACGTATATATTGAATTTGGTACCAACACGATGCGATTTGAATAATAAACTGTTTTTGTCATTATCAATAAATCTTCGCAATATTTCATATCTGTTGGAAATTCAAATCGATTATGATTCCAAAAATCACGCCGTATTAAATATCGCCATGAATAACCATGCATATCAACACCTGTGGCGTCTATTTTATCTTGGGGCAATATCAATACTGTTTCATGGTCAAATACGATGCTGTTACCAGGCCAGCGTTCATGTATAAAACCTGCAACTGCGACATCAGAATCTGTGCGTTTGGCTGCATCATATAAATTTTTATAAAAATCAGTGTTTATAACATCATCTGCATCCATAAAATGAATATATTCGCCACGTGCAACCGTAATTGCCGCATTGCGTGCCCCAGATACACCACAATTTGTTTCTGCGCGAATCGCACGCAGATTAAAATTCGGGTAATCTTGTGCATATTGCGATATTTCTGTATCTGTGCCATCAGTACACCCATCCAGATACACGATTACTTCTAAATCACGCGATGGAAAAGTTTGCAATCGCACACAATCCAATGTCTGGCGAATATATTTTGCACAGTTATATGCCGGAATAATAACGGAAATTTTCATTTCGTATGCCCCATGTATATGATTAAACCGCCACAGAAATGGCGGTCGGGCGTTTTCAAAATCATAACACGAATGATCCTGATGCTTTTGGTAAAACCTGTTGTATAACACCAGACGCCCGACATACAACAGTCGGGCATAACGATGCAAATGCATCATATGCGATAAGATTACGATGCTATTTGCACCGCGTGTTATGGGTTTTGAAAGACCCGAACTCACATCCCTGTGAATTCGTACAGAATAGTAAAATATATAAAGCAATAAATCAAATTAAAACATTACTGATATTGTGGGGAATTATTAAATACATTGAAAAAATGCCCGGACTGTGTAATAATTATTCTGCATTGGTCGATTACCAATGTGGGGTGTCAAAGCCTCGTACAAGTGCAAACTCCAACATCGGTTGGAGGGTTGTGAATAACCAATAAACAACACTATTACTTGTAATAGCTTTGAACCTCCAACCGCCCTTCATCACGGCGGTATTTTTTAATATAAAAAATGGGGGGGGATATTATGAAGGTAGTATTAGTAGATTCTGCATACTTTGGTGATGCATTATCACACGCACGGCAAAACGCACGAATAAATCGTCGTGATGCGGCACGCATGTTGGGTACAACAACAAAATATATTGGTAAGTACGAAAGTGGGAAAATGCTGATACCAGCACAGGTATTAGAGAGAATATTTCAAAATGGATTTATGATGTTATTGGCACGTAATTATAACAAATACCGCCCAATTCGGGACAAAAGTGATGATTAGCCCGATTGGTGATAAAAAAGCCACACTTCGCGCAAGGCTTCGTGTGGCACTAAAATTTCTTAAGCTCACTACGTTCGCTAACGAAATTTTGTGGTGGATGCTCGGGACTCCCTCGCACGGCGCCGATACGCCGGGTGCGGGGCATTCGTTCGCGTACGCTGACGCGTACTGCACTCGCGTTTTATTAAAACGCTCGCTGACTTATTGTCAAACACCCCGACGGGGGTTTTCGTCCCACATCCCCATGCACAAAAATAAAATCGCCCGTTGGGCGATTGTATTTTGTGGTGGATGTTGAGGGACTCAAACCCCCGACCCTCTCGGTGTAAACGAGATGCTCTAATCAACTGAGCTAAACATCCGAAACAGTGGGCAAATAATAAATGATTTTTTTTCGTTTGTCCAGTTTTTTATTCCGGCATTGGAACACCGGCGGTCGCTTCGCCCATGACACGATCAATCAATTCATCTGCCTTGGATTTTGCGTCATTATATGCCGCATGCACCATTTCAGCAATCGCCGCACCACCACGCGCAGCCAAATTATCACTGATTTTTATTTCTGCGATATCATATTTACCAGTCATATCAATTATAACCGCACCATTATCGGCAATACCTTTGACATGCATAGATGCTAATTTTTCCTGGGCCGCGGTTACTTTATCTTGCAGTGCGCTGGCCTGGGCCATCAATGTTTCCATATCCATATTTTATCCCCCCGGTTCAATATTGTTTATAAATGCGCCCATAATGGACGCATTTATGATTTATTTTTTAATTTCTGCGCCTGTTTTTTGGTCGATACCAACCATCGACATACGGGTTTTACCACGCTTGTCTGCGCCCAAGAATCGTACAAATACTTTGTCACCTTCTTTGATTTTGGTATCTTCGATTTTTGCGATTCTTTCACCCGTGATTTCAGAAATATGAACCATGGATTCAAAACCGTTCAAAATCTTTACAAACAGACCGAAATCTTTGACCCCAGACACAACGCCCGGATAAATCATGCCAACTTCGGGTTCTGCAACAATATCTTTGATACGTGCAATCGCAGCATCCGCATTTTCTTTGGATGTTGCCATGATTTTTACAGTTCCGTCATCTTCTAAATCAATCTGGGTATCTGTTTCACGGGTCAGTGCCTGGATAACAACGCCACCTTTGCCGATAACATCACGAACCTTGTCCGGATTGATTTTCATTGTGTACATTTGTGGTGCATATTCAGAAACATGTTTGCGTGGCGCCTTGATAGCCTTTTCAATTTTGCCCAAGATATGCATACGACCATCACGTGCCTGGGCCAATGCATGTTCCATGATTTCAAATGTAATAGATGTGATTTTAATATCCATCTGTAACGCGGTGATACCATGATCTGTACCTGTTACTTTGAAATCCATATCACCCAAATGATCTTCGTCGCCCAATATATCTGTCAAAATGGCGTAATCATCACCTTCTTTGATCAATCCCATGGCAATGCCAGCCACCGGACGTTTTAATGGCACACCACCGTCCATCATGGCCAATGTCGCGCCACATGTCGTTGCCATAGATGATGAACCATTGGATTCCAATATATCCGACACAACGCGAATTACATAATCAAATTCACTGCGTGTTGGAATCATTGGATGCAATGCGCGCCATGCCAAATTACCATGTCCAATTTCACGACGACCTGGTGACTTTAACCCCTTGCATTCACCAACTGAATAACCTGGGAAATTATAATTCAGGATAAAATCACGTTCTTCATCGCCATCCAGACTTTCAATCGGCAACGCATCTTTGCCACCACCCAATGTCAAAGACACTAATGCCTGGGTTTCACCGCGTGTAAACAGTGCAGACCCATGTGCACGTGGCAATACGCCCAATTCAATTTCAATCGGACGAACCGTTTTATTATCACGCCCATCAATACGTGGACGACCAGCCAAAATATTGCCACGCATAATACGTGCGGTAATATTTTCAATAATTTCATCAGCCCCAGATTCCAACGTAGACGTCGCAGTTGTTGTTTCTGGGAATAATTCTGGGATACGTGCCTTGGCATTGGCATGAATTTGCGCCAAAGTATCCAAACGAACCAACTTTTCTTTTATCTGTAACGCAGATTCAATATCACCAGCAAAAGATTCAAAATCTTTTTCCATCGCGACATATTCCGCAGATTTTTCTGGCACCGCCCAACGTTCTTTGCCGGCATTTGCCGCTAATTCATTTATTGCATCGATAACAGTCTGTTGTGCATCAAAACCAAATTTAACCGCACCCAGAACAGTTGCTTCGTCTAATTCGCCAATTTCAGATTCAACCATTAAAACCCCGTCTTTGGTTGCCGCGACAACCAAATCCATTTCAGAATCTTCGGTCATTTTTTTAGACGGATTCAAAATATATTTACCATCCGCATATCCGACACGCGCCGCACCAATCGGCCCAGCAAACGGAACGCCAGATAACGCCAACGCCGCAGATGATGCAATCATCGCCAAAATATCAGGCTGGTTTTTGCGGTCATATGAAAATACCTGGGCAACAATTTGAACCTTGTTCTTGAACGTTTCTGGGAACAAAGGACGAATTGGACGATCAATCAAACGCGCCGTCAATGTTTCAGCGGTTGATGCCTTGCCTTCACGTCTGTCACGCGAACCAGGAATACGACCCGCAGATGCAAATTTTTCTTGATAATCAACTGTCAATGGAAAGAAATCTTGTCCTTCGACAGCGGTCTTTTCTGCACATACAGTCGCCAAAACCATTGTGCCACCCATTGTCGCCAAAACCGCACCATTTGCCTGTTTTGCCATGCGACCGGTTTCCAGACGCAATGTTTCATCACCATATTGGATTTCAACTGCGACTGGATTATTCAGATGTTTTTTTTCATCTTTGTTAAATAAACCAAATAACATATTTTTCTCCATATTTTTTGCTTCTTGGAAATGCGAAGAAAAATTATTCGTTTTTGCATTCTGTACAAAATGCAAGAAGGAACAATTTATACTTCGCACTTGTGTGATTATAAATGATATTTGCCTGGATGCAAATGTTTTAATCGCATCGGCAAACATCGTAACAAAAACCCCGCCATGGCGGGATTTTCATTATTTACGCAGACCTAATTTTTTAATCAAATCTTCGTATTCCGAAACATTGCGTTTTTTGATGTATGCCAACAATTTTTTGCGGCGATTTACCATCAGCAACAAACCACGTTTAGAATGTTCATCTTTGTGGTTATTTTTCATGTGTTCGGTCAAATTGCGAATACGTTCTGTTAAAACAGCAACCTGGGACGCAGCAGAACCACCGTTATCTTTGTCTGTGGTTTTATATGCGTTTATCAATTCGCTTTTCTTTTCTTTTGTAACGGACATTATTTTTTCCTTTTATTTATTAAATTGTTCGTTTTGGACGCAGTGTGCCATCAGTGACATAACCAATCCCAATAAATTCAGAACCAGCATATACACGACGCATGCCATCTGCGCCACCAGTCACGATAAATCCGCCGTTTTTGTACAACACGGCCGATGTACCGTCCAGATTCAGAACCGGAATGTCCCCCAGTCCAAAATCAACTGATTCCAGATATTTTCTGAAATCGCCACCATTATTAAACAGATTTTCTAAAAAATCAAGTTTTACAGTATTTTTTATACTAAAACCAATGCTTTCCGTGCGGCGAATCATTGTAACAGTTGCCGTGGTTTTACATAATTTTGCAATATCGCGCGCGATTGCACGAACATATGTACCACGCCCACAGCGTGTACGAAACGTCCATATATCACCATCAATATTTAATAATTCCAGCGCATCAATATGTACACGACGTGGCGGCATGTCAATTACCCTGCCCTGGCGCGCCAAATCGTATGCGCGATGTCCATCGATATGCACTGCACTGAATGCCGGGGGCGTTTGATCAATATCCCCAACCAAGTGGGGTAATACAGATAAAACATCTGGGCGCGATGGAATTATGTCTGTGCGTGATATTTCATGCCCCAGTAAATCTAGTGTATCTGTTTCAAAGCCAAATTGTAATGAAAACATATATTCCTTGATTGACGGGCGAACATCTTCGACAAAAGGAATCATTTTTGTCGCCGCCCCCAATGCAATCGGCAATACCCCAGACGCCATTTCATCCAATGTTCCAATATGCCCAAATGTACGCGTGGCAAACATACGCGCAACAATGCCTGCGGCGCGGCGACTGAACATACCTGACGGCTTGTCTAAAATAATCCATCCAGAATTCATGTTTAACGACTTTTTATATCTATTTTCTGGCGCCCTAAAAAAGTTAAAAACCGTGCAAATTCTGAACGGTTTTCTTCACAAATTGGCCATAATTGTCGATGCGTATTTATGTCAATTATCGCATTTGCCATACGTGGCGTTATTTGAACAGAACGAAATTCACGATATACTAATTCATCAGATTCAGAACTGTTTGTTGGTGCGTCTACTGGGATATTAGCAAAAATTCGCCCATCAGAATCATGAATTATATTCTTGGCAACAATAAAACGTGGCCCCCATTTTATATCAGATTCATAATAATATCCGTCAAAAGAAAAAGAATAACGCGTTCCTAATCTGAATTCTGGCAAACCTGTTTGCAGGGTCGTTTTTTCATGTGGTCGCATAAAATTAAAGCAAAACTGAAAAAATCTTTTTAATTCTGCAACATTTTTGAAATCACAGATATGTGGTTCATAAAATGGTGTTTGAAATACGATATTTGGACGAACTATCATTTTTACACCCCTTTTGCAATTATCCGAACAGATTTAATTGAACAGTTTGCTTTTGTGGCGCAGCGACCTTGTTCTGGGGGCCACCCACATTTTTTTGTGTGTTGGAAACATCTGGTTGCGTTGCATGCGTCGATGTATCTGTACATATCGTATTATTATGTGATTCTAGTCCGTCCAAAACCTGTTGTGCACGGGCAACAACAGCATCCGGCATACCAGCCATTTTTGCAACTTGAATCCCATAAGAACGATTTGCAACCCCAGATACAATTTTATGCATAAATATTATTTCATTATTATGTTCACGCACATCAATCGTTAAACACGCAACATTATGTAATTGTTCTGTGCCATCACCAACCAACCCAGTCAATTCATGATAATGTGTCGCAAATAATGTACGCGCATGCAACCCATCAACATATTCCAGTACAGCCTGGGCAATGGCCATACCATCGTATGTCGATGTGCCCCGCCCTATTTCATCAAAAATTATAAAAGATTGTTTTGTTGCGCGATGTAAAATATTCGCAGTTTCTGTCATTTCAACCATAAATGTTGATTGCCCAGCCGCCAAATTATCTGATGCACCAACACGACTGAATAACTGGTCACAAATGCCGATTGTTGCACGAACCGCTGGGACAAAAGACCCCAGATGTGCCAATACCACCAATAATGCATTTTGACGCAAATATGTCGATTTACCAGCCATATTTGGCCCAGTCAACAATGCCACAGACTTTGCGTTCAAATTGCAATCATTTTTAACAAAATTATCACCTGTTTTGCGTAATACAAAATCAATAACTGGGTGACGACCACCAGTGATATCAAATGCTGTATCATCTGATACATTTGGACGCACCCATGAATATTTTTCTGCGACCACCGCCAAAGAATACCATACATCTAAATCAGCCAATAATTCCGCCGTTGACAATAAATCATCTGATACCGCACGAATTTTTTCAATCAAACTGGATATAATATCGGCCTCTATCCCGGCGGATTTTTCTGCCGCAGACCGAACATCATTATCCAAATCAATTAAACGCGATGTTGTAAAACGCATATTGCCAGACATGGTTTGGCGATGTATAAAACCTGATTCTGGTGCCATCAGTGCGTCTGCACGGGCGGATGGAACCTCTATAAAATACCCCAGAATATTATTGTATTTAATTTTTAAGTTATGTATTCCGGTGGATTGTGCGTATTCAGATTGCATGCCTGCAATCGTTTCTTTGGCACCATGCGCCAAACCACGCATATTATCCAGTGATGCATCAAATCCATTACGAATAACATCGCCATCACGGAAAAATGTCGGTAATTCATCTGATAACGCAGAATTTAATTCCAGTGCCAGCGCATCATGCGTATTTATATTTGAAAACCGCGCGGCCATATCAGAATCCAGACGCGTCCCAAACATTTTTGCATTTGGTAATTCAATTAAAAAATCTGTGACATGACGCATATCACGCGGTGTGCCACGACCAGATAACAAACGCGATAAACTGCGTCCGGCATCGGGCACCGCTGATAACACAGTTGATGCCGCCGCCATAATATCGCCATTTAATACCATATGACCAATATGTGATTGGCGACGATGTATTTCATTTACATCTGCGGATAATGTACGTAAATACGCACGTAATTTTCGTGCGCCAGCGGCGGTTTTTGTATTATCCAATACATCAACCAAACATATACCCCCATCGTTTATCGGCGCATCTATTTCCAAACTTTTCCATGTGGCAGAATCAATCAATAACTGGCGTCCAGACTTATACAAATATGGTGCACGAAACGTAATTGATGCACCACGTTGGGTGTTAAACAAATAACCAGCCAGCAATTTAATCGCACTGTCATATGTTGTTGAAACACTATCGCCCGGCGCAACCGCGCCACCAAATACACTTGTTACGATTTTATCAATATCAGCCCGATGATATAATTTTTCATATACTGGCGTTGTTTTGAATATATCGCGCAAATGCATAATTATTTCATTTTCTGCGATTACAGATGGATAAATAACCTCTGCCGGGTTGATACGAACCAAATCGTCCAATATATCCGCCGTGTGCCCAACAAAGAATTCACCCGTTGAAATATCACATCCTGCGATTTCAAACCGATTATCATCGTTCAAAACAACCGCAATTAAAAAATTAGAATTTTTTGGCGTCAGTAAATTTTCGTCCGTCAATGTCCCAGGCGTTAAAACGCGAACTATTTTACGATCAATAAATTTGTGTCCACGGGCCTTGGCCTCGGCCGGGGTTTCCATTTGTTCCACCAACGCAACACGAAAACCAGCACGAACCAAGCGCCCAAAATAATTATCTGCGGCATGCCACGGAATACCACACATTGGAATATTTTCCCCGTCGGCATCTGTGCCACGTTGGGTTAAAACCAATCCTAATGCCTGGCTGATAATTTTTGCATCTTCAAAAAAAGCCTCGTAAAAATCACCCAAACGAAACATCAACAACGCATCAGGATTTTCATCCTTTATATCAACGTATTGTTGCATAACAGGGGTCAATTTACTTTTGTCCGCCACGATAAATCCATTATGCTTGTGTTGGGTTCTGAGAGACTTTTAATGTTTCAATTTTTAATTCAGCTTCTTTTAACAACTGTTCGCAATATGCCTTTAACTTTATGCCCTGTTCGTATGCCGCAACAGAATCAGCCAATGGCAATTCGCCAGATTCCATTTTTTTTACTAATTCAACCAGTTGTTTATATGCTTCTTCAAAAGATAATTTTTTATCGTCCATAATATACCCTGTGTATCACAGGTCAACCATACAAAAATAATCCGCAAAAGGCAAATAAAAATCGTTGTTCGTCACCAGTTATAATTTATATATAAAAACCAACAAAAAACCGCCATTTGGGCGGTTTTATTATTATTTTGCCGGCGCAATTATAATCGATTTTGTTCGTTCATCTGGCTTGGATTTAGATTCCAATGTTCCACGTTCGCCAACAATTTCCATAATACGCGCAAATAATTCTGGGACAGCATCTTTGCCACGTGCCAAAACCTTTTTTGAACCACGTGTCATTACGGCAATTTTTACCTTGTTCCCATCGCCCAAGAATTCAAAAACCTTTTTCATTTTTATGTTCAGGTCGTTTTCTTCAATAAACGGTTTTACCCAAACTTCCTTCATTTCAATGGTTTTTTGGTTTTTTCGTGCCTCTGACGCGCGCTTTTTCTGTTCATATTTGTATTTGCCGTAATCCATAATCTTGGTAATCGGCGTTGTACCATTTGAACTGATTTCCACCAAATCCAACCCGGCATCAGACGCCATCTGTAATGCCTGGGCCGTGGGCATAACGCCCATATTTTGCCCATCTTCGTTGATTACCTGGACAGATTTTGCGAAAATCCGATTATTTATACGTGGGCCCGTATCCCGACGATTATCACGGTTAAATTGCGGTTTAATTGTATGCTCCTTTTAACAAGTTATTTGAAATTATTATCTATTTATCCGCGCTTTTCAACAAATTTTGTACTATCTGTAATGCGTTCCATGCATCACGTTTGGCGGCTGGTTTTAATATCAAATAATTTGGATGGTATATTGGCATAACCGTTATGCCGTTATCCAGTACCACTGTCATGCCATGACCACGTGGCAAAGATATATTTGCAATACGCATCGCCGCCAATGTACCCAATGTCAAAATAAAACGTGGGTGTAATAAATCTAATATCCGGTCAACAAATGGTTGTGCTAAATCTAATTCTGAATCTGTTGGTGTACGCCCACCGGGTGTACGCCAAAACAGCAACGGCACAATAGATACATTATCGCGCGACATACCAATGGCCGCCAACATTTTATCCATCAATTCACCAACCGCCCCAGACAAAATCCCCCCATTTGCATCATCATCACCACTGGGGATATCTGTGACAACAACCAAACCATTTGGATTTTCTGCAATATGCGGTAAAACAACATTTGTCGCCCCACCACGCAACGGATGATTAAATTCAGAAATCATACGGCACAATGCCGCCATATCCCCAGGCCGCGCCGCCATTGCCGCCGCTGTATCAACAGATATTGTCTGTTGTGGTGCGATTGGCGGAACAATCGATGTTTGGGTACGCCCCACCCCCGATGTCGCGGCCGCATGCCCCCCTGGCGCATCGGATACAGTTGCCGCACGCGCAGCCGCCGCCAATGCCATAGGAATATCAGTCAATTCCCATTGAACCCCAGCCAAAATCAAATCACGTAATTCACAATCGTACATAACGCCCTTTTTCCTTGATTTTTCAAACCTTTTATTCTAAAATAGAACACGAGTAACAGAAACTCAAGGGAGTATTTTCATGAAAATAAAAAACTTTGCTATGTTGGCTGGTGTTGCAGGTATGTTGGCCGCATGTGGTGGATCAACAATCGTTGAACCAGCTGATTTGAACGAACAGCGCGTATTCTTTGCGTTTGATTCATCTGAAATTTCTGATGAAGCACGCGATAACCTGTTGGGTCAGGCGCTGTATATGAAAAATCACGAAGATGTCAAAATCCAAATTGCTGGTAACTGCGACGAACGTGGTTCCACAGAATACAACTTGGCCTTGGGCGCACGTCGCGCAAACGCAGCCAAAGAAGTATTGGTAAATGATGGTATTGATTCTGCACGTATTTCCACAATTTCATACGGCAAAGAACGTCCGTTGGTCCAGGGCACTGGCGAAGAAGTTTGGAAATGGAATCGTAACGCCACAACAACAGTTAAATAATTGTTGTTCAAAAACATATAAAAATACCGGCAAATGCCGGTATTTTTTGTGTATTTTATCATTTATAATTCATGTAACCTATTTTCATGCAAAAAGACCGGTAAATACCGGCTCCAGGTAAGTTATGAATTATTATTCACCAATTTGTCCACCAATTCTTGCATCTGGGTACGGGTGGCGAATTCTAAGACAATCTGCCCTGCCCCACCACGACGTTCGTGCAACTTTGCCGTTACCCCCAATGCGTTATGCAATTTTGATTCAATTTCACGCACTGTGGCGGCATCTATGGTTTTTGACGTGTATGCGCGACTGGTCTTTTTACGCGCGGTTCCACGAACAATTTTTTCTGTTTCTGCCACTGATAAATTATTATCAACAATTTGATGTGCCAAGGCTGTTGGATTTTCTGCAACTGCGATTGTGCGCGCATGTGATGCAGATAAATCACCATGTTCCACCATTTGTTTTACATCTGATGGCAATGTATCCAACCGCATAATATTTCTGATATAACTTTCCGATTTGCCAATTAAACGCGCAACATCAGACAATTCATATCCGCATTTTTCCATTATATTTTTATACGCATTTGATTCTTCTATGGGATTCAAATTTTCACGTTGCACATTTTCAATCAATGCAATTTCCATCGCATTTTCAGGCGTAATTTGTTTCACCAATGCTGGTATTTCTGTCAACCCTGCTAATTTACTGGCACGAAAACGACGTTCACCGGCAACAATTTCATATAAATAAGGACGTCCAGTTACACTGCGCAGTAAAATAGGTTGCAACACGCCCTTTTCTTTTATAGACGCCGCCAAATCAGACAATTCAGATTCTGTAAATGTTTTGCGCGGCTGATCCGGATTCGCCCCAATTTGTGCCAATGGAATATGTTTAACAACCACACGTTCGGCACCTGTCAATATCGATATATCTGGGATATTACCCATTTCTTGTTTCAAATCTGCCAAACCGCGGCCTAAACCAAATTTAGACATGATTATTCCCCTTTTTCTAAACGTTCAACAACCTCGGTTGCAACACGTAAATATGCCTGGGCGCCTGTTGAATTAAAATCATAAAATAATGCAGGCTTGCCATGGCTGGGTGCTTCGGATACACGAACATTACGTGGTATTACTGTTTTGAAAACAGCATCCCCAAATGTATTTCGAACATCTGCTTCCGCGTCACGTGTTTGACCATACCGTTTATCATACATTGTCAATAAAACCCCTAATATCTCTAATTCAGGATTCCATTTTTGACGAATTCCCCGGATATTACCGACCAGGTGTGTTATACCTTCTAATGCGTAAAATTCGCATTGTAACGGAATTATAACATTGTTCGCCGTTGTCAATGCGTTCAATGTTAAAAAACCCAACGCTGGTGGACAATCTAATAAAATATAATCATAAAATTCATACAACGGCGCCAAAGCATCGCGCAAACGATATTCACGATTTTCCATATCCAACAAATCAACTTCGGCCCCAGACAATGCAATCGACGACGGCATTATATGCAACCCTGGTATCGCCGTAGACAACACATTATCCGCCGCATTGGCCGTTCCCATAATAACACCATAAACACTTTGCGGATGAGACGCACGAACAAAACCCAACCCAGTCCCCGCATTACCCTGGGGATCCAGGTCAACCAACAAAACACGTTTTTTTATCGTCGCCAAAGACGCAGCCAAATTGATGGCAGTTGTGGTTTTACCCACACCGCCCTTTTGATTCGCAAATGCAATTATCTGTACCATTTAATTCCTTTCCAACATAATATAACATTTATTACAACAAAAAACATAGAATAAAACCACCGATTCGGTCAAGCCAATATATTTCAACAAATTAAAAATCAAATAAAAACAATATATTATACTTTATTTCATATGAAATAAAAATATAACACACCACGTATTACACCCGGTATTTTTAACACAAAGTTAAAAACAACGAAATATCAACGAATTACATAATATTTCATATGAAATTACCGGCATTTTTGTATAATTATTATAAAACCATCGCCGGTTTTTGACGGTATCAATTCATAATCAAATTTATATTTCTGTTTTGCCACGGATATTTCTGCCGGTATTTCCCGGCCTTTTAATAAAAAAAGCCGGTGACCCGTTTTGGCAACATAATCCAAAATTTTTACCAATGGTGCAAATGCACGTGCGGTAAAAACAATTTTTTCATCACGGGGCAGGGCGGCAATATAATTTTCCACCCGACCATGATATATTGTTAAATTGTCCAGCTTCAATTCATCACGCACTGCGGTTAAAAAAGCAACCTTTTTACCAATCGATTCGATACATACAACCGGCCACCCCAATATCGCCAAAACAACCCCAGGAAATCCGGCACCACTGCCCAAATCAACAACATGTGCATCTGGTGGCAAAACATCCGCCAGTTGCGCAGAATCTGCGAAATGGCGTGTTTCGATATCTGCCAATGTACTGGGGGCAACCAAATTCATACGCGACGACCAATCGCGTAACATTTCTGCATAACGGTCAAATTTTGCTTTATTATTCATAAAGTTTATTGTAGCATATTTTTAATATGAAAAAAGCACAAACATTATATATTGGTGTTGCATTGGTTGCAATTATCGCAGTAATTGGCGGTGCGGCATTGTACCACAACCATTTGCGCAGCACTGTGAACAATTATGAATATCCAACAACGCAATATGGCGCGTTTTTGGCGGCACAACATGCAATATATGTAAATGATTTTGACAGTGCAGAAAATTTTTCTGCCCAGTTAAATGACACTGATTATTCGATTGTTCAATCAACAAAATTCTTGTCTGAATTCTTGAACGGCCATATGCCAGACGAAGTGATTGTTCTGGAAGAAGAAAAAAATACCGCGTCTCGTTTAATATATGATGCATATTTGGTGCAAAACAACAAATGGGATGATTTATATGCGCGCCATAAAAAAGATGAATCTGCGTTGGCGGCACCATTACGCATATGGTCTTCGATTGCCACAGACCATAAAAAAGACGCACTGAAATTTATAAAATCATTACCAACAAATCAATCATGGCAAGATTTTGTATCAGGACAAATTTACGCGGAAACTGGCGATATTGACGCAGCCGCCGAATCTTTTGCCAAGGTACGTATTGATTTTATGAACATCAATGATTATTTGTATGTGATGTCTTTTTATCACCATAATAATCTGATGGATGCGGCACATAAATTACACGATGATTTCACCGCACGACCAGGTGGCATGTATATGCTGGATTATACAGATGTGCCAGATTGGTCAATGTTTTCAGGATACGCAAATCAACTGGCGTTCAGTTTGGTGCAAACTGTATCACACACGCAAATAATGATGTATTCTGATTTGGCGATATTATTATTGCGTTTTGCACAAATCACTGGCACTGAATTCGGCCAAGACAGTGATGCCATCAATTATTATCTGGGGCAATTTTTCTATAACAATTCTGGCGATTATGAAAAGTATCTGTCAAAAATATCACCGGACAGTCCTTTCTATTTATTCGCAGTATTGCGAATTGCAGAAAAAAACAATGATTTAGGCGCATTACAAGATGCAATTAAACAAAACCCACTGTTTGTACCTGCAATAAACAAATTGGTTGGATACAATATCCAAAATGGGCACCGGCGCGCCGCATTACGTATTATAAATATGGCATTGGATGATGAAAATCTGAACGATATCGGTCGTGCATTTTTCTTGAAAAGCCGGGCATACATATATTATGCATTTGGCGATTTAGATGATGCACAATCAGATTTACATGATGCCGCAGAAACATTGCCATTGGATGCAGAAATAATATCTTTGCAGGCAAAAATATGGGCGGCCCAGGGACGTGAAATTGAAAACGCATATGATTATGCCATGACATTGGTAAAACAAGATCCAACCGATATTATGGCGTGGGATACGTTGGGACGTGTGATAACTGTACGCGAAGGAATTGCACCAGCATTGGACGTATTAGTTCGTGTTGGTGAAATATCGACCACATGTTCATCTTTGTTTGAACAACTGGGCGATTTGTATGTTGCGGCGGGCGATGACAGACAGGCGCGCGACGCATATAACCGGGCAATCGAATTATCAGATGATGGATTGGTTGTTGTCCCGGAAATTCGTAAAAAATTAAAGGATTTGTAAAATGAACGTTGGTGTAATTGGCGCAGGTGCGTGGGGTACCGCGTTGTCGATTATTTCTGCACGGGGTGGGGCGGATGTTATATTGTGGTCTTATGACGGCGAATATAAACATTTTGATGATGTGGAAATGCCACAGAATTTACGGGTGACACAAAATATCGCTGAGATTGGTCAATGTGATACATGGTTGATTGTAACCCCGGCGGCATTTTTTCGTGAAACATTACGCAATGCTGCACAATATTATAATAATCAACCGATAATAATTTGTACCAAGGGCGCAGAAAGCGCAACTGGTGATTTTATGTCTGAAATTATGGCGTCTGAATTACCAAACGCATCAGATTTTGGTGTTTTGTCTGGACCACAATTTGCCGCCGAAGTAGCGCGTGGTATCCCAACAGGTTCAACATTGGCCGGAACACCACGTGCCATAGAATCGGGCAGGGCAGTGTTACATTTACTGCATATAAATTCTTGTAACGACGTTATCGGCACTGAAATGTGCGGTGTTGGTAAAAATGCGGTTGCATTGATATGCGGATATAATTCTGTTGCTGCGGCTGGGGAAAATGAACGCGCATTGATATTTACACGCGCATGGAACGAAGTGATGCAAATTGGTCTGAAATGTGGCGCACAAATGCAAACTTTCTTGGATTTATGTGGCATAGGGGATTTGTTCTTGTCCGCAACATCTGCAACCAGTCGTAACTTTGCCGGTGGGATGGCGATTGCACGTGGCGAAAAACCATCTGGCACCGTAGAAGGCATTTTTGCACTGGATGGGTTGATTGGGCGCGCAAAAAACAATGGTGTTGAAACACCAATTTTAATTGAAATGCAGAAAAAAATGGGATTAAAATAATCACATAAAAATACCGGCAAATGCCGGTATTTTTATCGCGTTTTAATGAACGATTTTCCGGTTAAAATACGATAACGAATATCTTCGAATTGCGCATTTGATATCAAACGATGACGAATATCAGACAATGCACGTGGACATCCTGAATTATTACGCCATTTTGTATTTATTTTTCGGCCAGAATTTTCACCCAATGTAACGCGCCCAAATGAATCAAACGCCATCAATACATCGCCATTGTTGGATATAAATGAAAACTGGGGCGTTTTATCATGATATGCACCATGAATATTTTTGGCGCGCCCACCATCAAATAATGTTCCAACAGATGTGTTTAATAGCAATGTATCGCCAGCAATGTATTTTTTTAATTGTTTGCCATTTGATATTACGATGGCATCGTCTATGCTGGTACCATTACGTTTTAGTGCATTGAATAAATCGTTAAACATATGTCTGTCGTTTTCAAATGATGCCAGGTTTATAACCACATGGGTTTCAGGACGCTTTGATAATTCATGAATAAATTTTGCACAATTTTGTATACTATGTTTGTGATATCTGTCCAATGATAATGATATTTGAAAACTATATGGTTTGCCAATCGAACTGGCCGCAGCTAAATCATCAAATACACGTGGCGTATATTTGGCATTTACCCACGCCGCATTTGTTTTAATATCTGTGCCGATATTATGATTCAAACAAAATTTTAATAATTCTGGTACATAATCAGTGGCACCAAATGCGTATGCCGCCATTATTTCACCACCAGTAAAAATAACACTGTTATTAAATTTTACATCTTGCATGGACTGGGATATATATCCCTTGATTACATCAATGGGGATAAATGCGCGCGAATTATCAGGACCGGCATTTTCGCAACAATGTGGACATTTATACCAACACCAATTTGTCGTCTTGAACACCAGAACATATGGAAAATCACGCACAATACCGCCAATCGGTAATATTTTGTCTATCAAAGTAATATTTTCTATTTTCATGACACATAAATATATCACAAAATATTTTTTCGTCAATAGTATATTGTTATAAAAAAATGGGGCAATGCCCCACTTTTATTCGTATCGTAAACTATCAATAGGATTTAGTTTTGCGGCCTTCATTGCCGGCATAACACCAGATGCCAATCCAACCACAACCGCAACAGAAACAGATACAACAACTGGCCACATGCTGAACGGAACTTCATAATTCATTATAAAGCGTCCAACGCCTTGGGATAACCCGACCCCTAAAATCAATCCAATCATTGAACCAATAAATGATATCAAAAGGGCTTCGGATAAAAATTGGATGATGATATGACGTTCGCGTGCACCAATGGCCTTGCGGATACCAATTTCGCGCGTACGTTCCGCCACAGACACCAACATCATATTCATAATACCGATTGAACCAACCAACAATGACACCGCTGCGATTGCAACCAGTAACATTGTCATATATCCTGTGACACTGTCCATTGCCTCCATAACCTGTTTCATATCCATAATTTGGAAATCGTCAACTTCGTCATCAGCCAATTTATGACGGTCGCGTAACAGGGCGGTTATTTGTTCAATCGCCAGCGCATTATCCGCACCTTCGTTTAACTTTATCGTAACCATACTGACAGAATTTGGGAAACGGCTGCCTTGTAAACGTTTTTTTAATGTGGTTATTGGGATGATTATCATGTCATCTTGGCTGCCCATGGCAGAATCACCACGTTCTTTGGTTACGCCAATAATTGTAAAAGGCATATTTTGTACACGAATTATTTCGCCGACTGGGTTTTCTGGCATATTTAATTCTTCGGCTGTTTGTGGGCCAATAACGGCATATGTTGACCCATTACGCACCGCCGACTGATTAAAAAATGTGCCATATTTCATTTCCAGATTTTGAACCTGGGCATATCCTGGATATGCACCAACCATTGAAGTTGCCCAGTTTTGATTACCGTAAATTACCTGGGCAGATGCGTTTTGAATTGGACTGAACGCGGCAACATCAGGTAATTGCCCAATGAATTCAGCATCATCAATGGTCAAAGTTTGACGACTGCCGGTACGTACACCAGCACTTTGTGCCGCACCGGCACGTATTGTAATTGTATTTGTCCCCAGGGATGAAAACTGGTCACTGACCTGTTTTGATACAGTTTCACCAACCGCAACCATTATCACCACCGCCATAACGCCGATAATGATGCCCAAAACCGTCAGAAATGAACGAATTTTGTTTCCACTGATGGACAACCAAGATTCTTTTAATATATCGTTAAATGTCATTTTTTGCCTGTATTATACTTATTGTTGTAACGCCCGTTCATCACGCGGCACACGGCCATCGTATGTTATACGGCCGTCATAAATATGAATCAACCGATTTGAATATTGCGCGATTTCAAATTCATGCGTAATCATTACGATTGTGATGCCCATTTCTTGGTTCAGTTTTTTGAAAAACGATAAAATATCGTTACCCATCTTGCTGTCCAATGCGCCGGTTGGTTCGTCTGCCAAAATCAATTTAGGGTCGCCAGCCAATGCGCGCGCAATGGCAACACGCTGTTTCATACCCCCAGACAGTTGTGTTGGTAAATATGTTTCAAATTTTTCCAATCCAACACGCCGCAGCATTTCACGTGCACGATGAATTCGTTCATCCATTGGCAAACCACGATACATCAACGGCAACATAACGTTGTCCAACACGCTGCGCTTAGACAACAAATTAAACTGTTGAAAAACAAATCCGATATATTCGTTTCTGACCACAGCCAATTCATCAGATGTTAAATGTGTAACATCACGCCCATATAATTCATATGTACCACTGGTCGGTGTATCCAATGCGCCAATAATATTCATACATGTAGATTTACCACTGCCTGACGGCCCCATAATAGATACAAATTCACCCTGGCGTACATCAAATGTGATATCAAATAAAACCTGTTGGTCGCCCCCCATTTCTAGTGGAAAGCTTTTACAAATTTTTTTCATAGATATGATTTTAATATCACTGGATTTAGTGACTTTTTTCTGCATGATAATCTCTCTCTATTATTTTTTCTGATTATATCATTTTTTTATAAATTTGCAAAAATACATTGCATAAAAAAACGGGGTAAACCCCCGTTTTTTTAATACATTGTTTGTAATATATGCTTGTTTTTATCCAGACTGGATAACATTTTACCAGAACCACATGCCACGCACGCCAATGGATTATCAACCAAAAACGCTGGTAAACCAGTTGCCGCACGTATCGCCGCGTCCAGCCCACGTAATAACGAACCACCACCCGTCATTGCGATACCCAAATCTGCAATATCAGCCGATAATTCTGGCGGTGTCAATTCCAGTGCCTGGCGCACAGTATTTACAATCTTGGACACAGTTTGTGCCAATGCAGATGCAACCTGGGATTCAGTGATAACCGTTTCACGTGGTGTGCCGGATAATAAATCACGCCCCTTGATTTTCATGGTCAATTCATTTGCCTTGTCTTTTGGCGAAATTGCCGTTCCGATACGTTTTTTTATTTCTTCGGCTGTATTTTCACCAATCAATAAATTTTTATTTTTTCGTACAAAATCAATAATATCCAAATCCATTTGATCCCCAGCAGTACGCACAGCATTTGAATACACGATTCCGCCCAGGGACATAACCGCAACCTCGGTCGTGCCGCCACCAATATCCAAGACCATTGACCCCACAGGTTTTTCAACCGGCAAACCAGCGCCAATGGCGGCGGCGGTTGATTCTTCGACAATATACACTTTGCGTGCCCCAGCCGCATCAGCTGCTTCTTGGATGGCACGACGTTCTACCTGGGTTGCACAAGAAGGCACACATATAATAATCAATGGTGCTGCCAATGGATTTCTGTGATGTACCTTGCGTATAAAATATTTTATCATTTCTTCGGCAACTTCAAAATCAGCGATAACACCGTCACGCAATGGACGCACCGCAGAAATAGTCCCAGGCGTACGACCAAACATTTGTTTCGCTTCGGTTCCGACGGCCAGAATTTCTTTGCGCCCCAACAGTCGGTTTTCAGCCACCGCCACCACAGACGGTTCATTTAATACGATTCCGCGACCCTTGACATAAATCAGCGTGTTTGCAGTGCCTAAATCAATGGCCATGTCGGCGGAAAAGAATTTCATCAGCCAGTTGTACATGTTTTCCCCCAATGTAGTGATTTTTTTGCACTATAAATCGTGATAATCAAAAAATCAAGCAACCATAATAAATTTATGCTTTTTTATTTGCTTATCTGTATATTGTGGTATTATACACCAATCATGCGAGACACAATAAAGAAACATATTGACTTTTTACCCAACGATGCAGATTTATCTGCACGTTGTGCTTTTTTCTTTGTGCGTGCAAGGCCGGCAAAAATACCTGAATCACCACGATATGGACTGATTGCGGCCAAACGCACATTCAAACTGGCCGTGCACAGAAACCGGGCAAAACGGTTATTGCGCGACTGGATTCGCCATAATGAACGATATATGTGTAATACATTAGATTATATTTTTGTTGCACGTCATGGAATACTGAACGCATCACGCCCAGATGGATATGCCGCAATGCGCAAGGCATTAAATTATATAAAAAAATTAAATGCAGAAAAATCACAAGAATAAATTTTCTATACGCATGGCAATCGCGAT
Source organism: uncultured Alphaproteobacteria bacterium (assembly GCA_944389515.1). Taxonomy (GTDB): domain Bacteria; phylum Pseudomonadota; class Alphaproteobacteria; order Rs-D84; family Rs-D84; genus Enterousia. The sequence continues at coordinate 86,998 of CALXMQ010000002.1, forward strand.
GGTGCGTGTATATCAATCTTGTATTTCACCGTTTATTGGCGGACGCGCCGCATGCCGTTTTATCCCAACGTGCAGTGAATATACCGCATGTGCGATTGAAAAATATGGTGTTTTACGTGGGACATTTATGGGAATACGGCGTATTATGCGTTGTCGTCCAGGCGGTGGATTCGGGTACGACCCCGTCCCTTGACATCCGGTGCGATTGTGGTAAAATTTCAGGCACATTGAAAAAATCAAAGAATTTTGATATAAAGATATAAAAGAGTATATAAACAAAGGATAAAAAATGTCATTTCGTGCAACCGTTGAATCTATGTCAAAGATAATGGATGAAATGGGGATTACAGAATTAGACTTGGAACGTCAATTTTTGTTCGGCGTGTATCGCAAACATATTCATTTATCAAAGCAACAGGCAACTGCTGTTGCAATGCCGAATTTCCCGGTGGCGGCCGAATCAAAAAATACAAACAGTGAACCTGCGGGGGATGAAAATGCAATCAGTGGATATGCACTGAAATCACCAATGGTTGGTGTTGCATATTTGGCACCAGAACCAGGTGCAAAACCATTTACATCGGTTGGTGCACAAATCAAGGTTGGTGATACTGTCGCATTGATAGAAGCCATGAAAACATTTAACCCAATAAAATCGGACAAAGATGGTGTTGTCAAAGAAATCTTGGTTTCTGATGGCCAGGCCGTGGAATTCGATCAACCGATTATTGTTATTGAATAAGTAAGCAAAAATGTCACAAATTAAAAAAGTTTTAATTGCCAATCGTGGCGAAATTGCATTGCGTATTATTCGTGCATGTCGCGATATGGGTATTCGTACTGTTGCGGTATATTCAACTGTTGATAAAAATGCAATGCATGTCCAGTTGGCTGATGAATCTGTTTGTATTGGACCTGGGCCGTCCAAGGATTCTTATTTGAACGAATCTGCAATTTTAACGGCGGCATTATTGACTAATTCAGATGCAATTCATCCAGGATATGGTTTTTTATCAGAACGTGCTGATTTCGCACAAAAGGTTGAACAACACGGTTTAATCTGGATTGGGCCGTCGGCTGCGATGATTGAAAAAATGGGGGACAAGGTAAATGCAAAACAAACTGCGATAAAATGCGGTCTGCCGGTGGTGCCGGGGTCTGATGGCGCAGTTGAAACATTAGAAGATGCATATGCATGGGCCGAAAAAATAGGGTACCCCGTTATGTTAAAGGCCGCGGCTGGTGGCGGCGGACGTGGTATTCGTCCGGTATTATCAGCAGATCAAATGGCCGAAGCGTTCCAGATGACCAAGAACGAGGCTAAATCCGGTTTTGGCGATGATACTTTGTATATGGAAAAACTGTTGATGCATCCACGCCATATTGAATTCCAGGTATTGGGTGACAAACATGGCAACGTTGTTATATTTGGTGAACGCGATTGTTCTTTGCAACGTAAAAATCAAAAGGTTATGGAAGAATGCCCTGCGGCAATTTTAACCCAGAAACAACGCGACGATATGATTGAAATCTGTAAAACCGCCGCTAAAAAAATGGGATATGTAAATGCAGGCACTTTTGAATTTATGTTCGAAGATGGCAAGTTTTATTTCCTGGAAATGAATACCCGGTTACAGGTGGAACATCCTGTGACAGAAATGGTATATGGCGTTGATTTGGTGCGTGAACAAATTCGTGTGGCGGCTGGGGAAAAATTGGGATATACCCAATCAAACGTCGTTCCACATGGACACGCAATCGAATTTCGTATCAATGCCGAAGATCCAGAAACATTTGTCCCAAATCCAGGTAAAATAACATTATACGCCCCATCTGGTGGACTGGGCGTGCGCGTGGACAGTGCCGTGTATACTGGATACACAATTCCACCGACATATGATTCAATGATTGCAAAACTGATTGTTCATGCACAAAGCAGACCGGCATGTATAATGCGTGCAACACGTGCATTGGATGAATTTGTTATCGAAGGTGTAAAAACAACGATTCCGTTACAACAAAAATTATTAAAGAATCGCGATGTAAAAACATTGAACTTTGATAACCATTGGTTGGAATCATATTTGAAATCAGAAAAAGAAAAAACAACAAAAAAACAAAAGGCAGATGATAAAAAATCAGATGCAGAATAAAAAAATCACAGGCCGGCAAATGCCGGCCTTTTTATATATTTTTTATAATTATTTTTTTCTGTTTTTCCTGAATTCATCCAATGATACAACACGGCCAGTATCTGGGACAGTGCCAGGTTTATCGTCCAATGGCAATTCCATATCGTTATCTGCGGCCGCTGGGGCAGAACCACGCGGATGAAATGACAACATAAAATCAACGGATGGATCTTTGAATTCAACCAATGCGGAAAAAGGCACACGAATAAAAAATGGGCGGCCATCAAAAGTCAGTTGAACACCAAATTCTTTGTCTGATACATGTAAATTGTTATACGAATACTGTAACACAATCGTCATAATATCAGGATATCGTATACGCAAAAAATCCGGCAATACAACACCAGGTGCACGTGTTTTGAACGTTATGTAAAAATGTGCCCCATCACCCAGTCCGTTAAATTGTGCATGAATCAATGCTTCTTTGACAACAGACTTTAACGCATTATCCAGTAATGTTTGATAATCAATCTTGCTCATATTTCTTGTCCTGGCACCAGTATATTATTTATTTCACCATTGATGCAAGTAACAAATACTGCATTTGGGACGTTTGCAAATACATTTGCATCTAAACCAGTTGCCCAAACCTGGGCATCAGCCGCATCCAGTTCATGAAACAGTCGTGCACGCGCATCAGCATCCAGATGTGCGGCGGCTTCGTCCAATAATATCAAAGGCTGATGATTTGTTTTGGCATGAATCAATTTTGCATGCGCCAGTATTAAATCTAATAATACCATTTTTTGTTGACCAGTACTGGTCAACGCAGCAGGCAAGTTCAGTTTATGGTTAAACACACCAAAATCTGATTTATGTGGCCCGTCCAAAACCATTTTATCACCAATCAATTCACGCGCAGACAATAAATATTCTAAATATTTGCGTTCTGCCGCCGCAGACGCCATGCCATCTATCAACATTTGTTCAACAGTGCCAGATACAGTTACCGCACAATCAGATAAAAAATAATTTAATTGCCCAGCATATTGAACACGTGCCGTGGCAACAGATGTCGCAACCCCAGCAATTTGTGTATCCAGCGCACCCAACCAATTTTCATCGCGTCCATTTTTTAATGCGAACGCACGTTCCGCCAGTAATTTTGATAATCTGGCAACGCGACCGGCATGCGCCGAATCAAAACTGGCGGTCAATCTGTCAAAAAAAGCACGACGTTCAGATGCCGCATCTATAAACAATCTGTCTTCACGTGGGGTTACCCATACCGTACGTAAATGCGTTCCTAAATCATTTAATGTGGCGGCGTCACCATCAATACGTGCACGGCGATTTGTATCACCAGGTGCAAAATTCACTGATATTTCAGTATCGTCATTTAACGCCGCAAATACAGAAAAACCACCATTGCCATCAAAACGTGCAATATCAGACATCGCCGCACCACGTAAACCACGTTCACCAGACAGCATGGATACCGCTTCTAATACAGCGGTTTTACCCGCGCCATTTGGCCCAGTAATAATAACATTATGTCGACCATACGTTTGAATACGACATGATTTATGATTACGAAAATCAGTCAAAGTAATTGTTTTTATCATGGCACGATAATACACCCAGCCCAGAAAAAAAACAACATGTTGTTCATATTTTGGTCCGCCCAATTTAACCGGACAAATATGATGCAAAACAAAAAACACCCATTTTCATGGGTGTTTTTTATTTGGAGGCCTGGGTCGGAAAGTTCACATTTTTGCACACAAAGCGTGCAAAAAACGTTGCTGGCGCAACTTGATTCACCATTCGTATGGCTTTTTCTGCGTGCACAGCACTTGAAAAATCTGACTCATATGCGAACCGGGCCGGTTCGATAGCACCAAAATCCAAACAAAAAACACCCATTTTTATGGGTGTTTTTTATTTGGAGGCCTGGGTCGGAATCGAACCGGCATACAAGGATTTGCAGTCCTCTGCATAACCACTCTGCCACCAGGCCAATCTGAATATGTGACACATACTAAGCAAAAAAAAATTGTAATTCAACAGAAAAATTGTATTATATAGATATTATTAGGGAACAAGAGAGAGTTTTACATATGAAAAAAGCATTTTCAGTGATTTTTTTTATGCTGCCGGGTTTGGTTTTCGCGGCACCTGATGAAAATTGCCGTACAATGACCAATGTCCCTGACGGTGAATTGACATTACAACAGGTTATCGAATTGGGATTGTGTCGAAATCCAGAAACAGCGGCGGCATATTTATCTTTGGAATCTGCGCGGTTTAATAAAAATGCTGGTTATTCACAATATTTGCCATCTGTCAGTGCGTCTGCATCAGCCAGTTTGCCGTACCGCAACAATGAATTTGCAGACTGGTCATATGGCGCATCGATTTCAGCATCGTATCTGATATTTGATTTTGGAAAACGTTTATCTGATGTAAACCAACTGATTGATACATGGCGTGCAACTGGGTTTGATTACAGTGAATCTGTTCAAAATTATGTATACAGTGTTATTGGGGCATATTATGCATTATTAAATGCAGACGCGGATGTTATGACCGCACGTGCCGTACAACAGGTATCAAAAACCGCCAAAGAAACAGCAGATAAAAAATTTAACGCTGGGGCAGTGGCACGCGCCGATGTATTAAAAGCAGACGTTACATTGGCCAGCAGTGAATTAGACCTGGAACGTGCAAAAAACAACCGCGAAATTGCCAAGGGAACGTTATTGGCTAAATTAGCCTTCCCAGCTGACCAAGATATAAAAATTGCGGATATGCCCGCAGAATTCGGCAGTGCATCTGAAAATAAAAGTATTGATGAACTGATTGAAATTGCGCGTGAAAAACGTCCTGACTTATTACGCGCAACGGCAAACAAAGACGCGGCATGGCACCGCAGAAACAGCACATTTTTATCAAATCTGCCAACAATTTCCGCCAGTGGCAGTTTGTCATGGAATAATACACCGTCTGATGTGTATAACGCCGGGTCTGACCAGTGGAGTGGCAGTATCGGTATCCGGGCATCTATGCCTATATTTACTGGGTTTTCAAATTTTTACAGCAGTCGCGCCGCCCAGGCAAATTATGAACGCGCCATAGAACAAGAAAGACAAACAGTTGATAATGCAATGTTGGACGTGTTCAGTGCATATCAAAACTATAAGACAGCGCAAACTGTATTGAAACAAACAGAAACATTATTGACATCTGCCAAGGAAACAGAAAACGTTACCGCAGGTATGTACAAGGTAGGCAAGGCAACAATGCTGGATTGGCAACAGGCATTGGCAGATTTGGCCGATGCACACAAACAAAATAATGCTGCAAAATATGATTTATTTACAAAACGCGCGGCATTGGCATTGGCAATCGGTGATATCAAAGAAGGTTTAATCAAGGACGATGGAGAATCAACAGATGAATAAAGAACAAAAACAGCCCAAACAACACAAATTTTGGAATTGGGTACGTCGACGTAAATGGTGGATTTTATTATTCATCATTGTCGCAGGTGGATTTGTGTACTTTATGAGTGGCGATGACAACCAAGGAACTGGTTTCGCAACGGCGACAATATCGCGTGGCGATTTGCGCCAGGTTGTAACCGCAACTGGTGAAATACAGCCACTGAATACCATCAATGTTGGTTCCCAGGTCAGCGGCACAATCGAAGCAATTTATGTCGATTATAATTCCAAAGTGAAAAAGGGTGATGTACTGTTGGAAATTGAACCGTCGGTATTACAGGCATCTGTGGATGAAGCATACGCATCATTGGTCAGTGCAGAATCACAACGCAATTACGCAAAAAACGAATATGAACGTAATCAAATCTTGTACGAAGATGGATTTATTTCACGTGCAGAACTAGAACAATCGCAAACAACGTATGAACAGGCAGAACAATCTGTGAATCGTATGCAATCACAATATGACCGTGCTGTGACAAATTTGGGATATGCAACGATTACGTCACCGGTGGACGGCACAGTTATTTCACGCCAGGTTGACGTTGGACAAACGGTGGCGGCATCTTTCCAAACACCTGACTTATTTGAAATCGCCGAAGATTTATCAAAAATGCAAATTGAAACCGCAGTGTCAGAGGCTGATATTGGTATGATTACCGAAGGGTTGCCAGTTACTTTTACAGTAGATGCGTACCCAACACAAACGTTCGAAGGTACCGTACGCCAAGTACGCTTATCGCCAACAATCACATCAAATGTTGTTGTGTATACAGTGGTTATTGATGTTGATAACAGTGATTTGAAATTAAAACCTGGGATGACTGCGTTCGTTACCATTTTAATTTCTGAAAAAACAGATGTATTGAAGGTACAAAATTCTGCATTGATTCTGCGTAATTTTGATGGCATCGTAACAGACCCAGGCGACGCGACACCTGATGACCATTTGGCAATCCAGCGCGTTGTTGATGGCATACAAACCGTTATATTGGTGCCATATGAAAAGGGTTTGGTAACCGCAACAGAAACAGAAATTATTTCTGATGAAATCCAAGAAGGTGACCGAATAATATTTGGTCGATATGGATTGGCATCAACTGGTTCGGCACGTATGGGGCCGCCAAGATAAAAAACGGGGCAACACCCCGTTTTTTTTATTAAACTATTTTATAAATGAAATATCGTTTGTTTTTTGTTTATGTTTGCGACGCTGATATTCCAGTTCATCCATAACCAGTGGTGTTATTCGATTTAATAATGTACTTAGTTGGCAATATGCATTAAATAATTCTTCGAATATTTCGGATTTTGTTCTGGTTTTTGGTTTGGTTTCAGTGGTCATCTTTGCCCCCATTGTAAAAAACAAAAACCACCAATATTTTAGGTGGTTGGAGCTTTCTAACAACTAGCAAGTATTGCCGTGCTTTATTCAATATATTCAAGCACACTCCAACCCATGTCGGAGTTTTTACCCTTGTGGAACTTGCTAAAATGGGTTAGAAAGACCCAATGACAGTGCAACTGTCATGCGTGATATTATAGTCAGCACATTTTAATATTGCAATCTGAAAATTGTTTGGTATAATTTTTGGGCTTTATGGCAGTTTTGGGTGGTTAGCTCAGTTGGTTAGAGCGTTACGTTGACATCGTAAAGGTCGTTGGTTCGAGTCCAATACCACCCACCACCCTTCGCGAAACGCTTCGGGTGGCAAGCCACTTATTCGTGGGGCTTTTTGGGTGCAGATTACAAGGTGTAATAAAAATTAAAGTTATAAAAAATAATGCGAATGTACAAATAATCTTGCTAAAATAATTCTGACGGGATTCCTGGGCGCCCCGTTGGGCGCCTGTATTTTTAATCGACACGGGGATATATACATGACAGACGATAATAAAAAACAAAAATATTTAATTACTTCGGCATTACCATATGTAAATGGTGAATTACACTTAGGGCACTTGGTGGGGTGTTGGTTGCCGTCTGATGTATATGCACGTTTTTGCCGTGCACGTGGACGTGACGTATTATATGTATGTGGGGCAGATGAACATGGAACACCTGCGATTATTGGTGCAAAAAAAGAAAATATGCCTGTGATTGAATACACCAATAAGTATTATGAAAAACATCTGCGCGCGGTACGGGATTTTAATCTGTCGTTTGATTTATATGGTCGTACACACACAAAACTGCAAGAAAAATTGGTACAAGATTTATTTACACGTTTGGATGAATTGGGATTGATAGAAGAACGTGAAACACTGCAACCTTTTTCAGTTGATGATAATATGTTCTTGGCCGACAGACAGTTGGTTGGAACGTGCCCAAAATGCGGATATGAAAATGCACGTGGCGACCAATGTGATAATTGCAGCGCAACATATGATGCAGCAGAATTGATAAATCCGCGCAGCGCAATTTCTGGCAGTACAAATATTGAAATGCGCCCAACAAAAAACTTGTTTTTCTTGGCATCACGTGTCCAAGATGTATGGCGTAAATGGTTGCGTGAACATGCACCAAAATGGTCACGTACGGCCGCTGCAATCGCCCAGGGATGGGCAAATGATGAATTACGCGACACATCAATTACACGCGATTTGCCGTGGGGAATACCTGTGAATAAACCGGGGTATGAAAATAAAGTATTTTATGTTTGGTTTGATGCCCCGTGGGGATACGTTTCTATATCCCAGGCGGCAACCGACGATTGGGCATCATGGTGGAAAAATAATGATTGCCATTATGCACAATTTATGGGCAAAGATAATGTTAAATTCCATGCGGTGTTTTTCCCAGAACAAGAATTAGCAATGAAGGATAACTGGAAAACTGTCGACATGTTGAAATCTATGAACTTTTTGAACTTTGAAGGCGGCAAGTTTTCTAAATCTGAACATCGTGGCGTATTCTTGGACGATGCATTGACTGTGGCGCCGGCAGATGCATGGCGTTATGCACTGATGGCATCGGCCCCGGAAACAGATGATACTAATTTTACATTTGAACGATTTGCAGATGTTGTGAACAAAGATTTGAACGGTATGTTGGGTAACTTTGTTTCGCGTGTTTGCAAACTGACGCAAAAGAATTTTGGTAATAATGTGCCAAATGCTGGGGCACGCGACACAAATTTGGAATTGCAAATAAATGAAAAATTACGCGAACTGACCAACTGTTTAGACGCATGTGAATTTCGTGCGGCGATTGTTGCGTTACGGTCATTGTATGCAATCGGTAATGAATATATGACTGTGCAAGAACCGTGGGCGTTGGTAAAAAATGGTGATATGGCCAAGGCCGGGGCGGTACTGAATCAATGTTTTCAGTTGATTGATTTATATGCACGTGTATCTGCGCCATTTATACCAGGTGCAGCAAATAAAATGCATGATGTGTTCACTGATTCTGATTTGGATTTATCATGGCCAGATGAATATGCGCCACGTGTTACAGATGGTGCCGCGTTTGTTGTACCTGAAAACCTGTTTTCGCGTATTGATGATGAAACAGTTGCGGATTTGACACAAAAATATGCACCAAAATCTGATGATGCGCCACAACCAATCGTGGCAAAAATCGTGGACGTAAAAAATCATCCGACACGCAATGATTTGCATATTTTAACGGTTGATGACGGAACAAATCATGCAATACAAATTGTATGCGGCGCACCAAATGTACGCGTTGGATTTATTGGTGTGTTGGCGCCGATTGGTGCAAAGTTACCAGGTTCAAAAAAACCAATTACACAACGCACAGTTGCAAACATAGAATCTTTTGGTATGATGTGTAGCCCAGATGAACTGGGGATTGATAAAAATGGCAATGAATTATTAGAATTGGATTCAAATACGCCATTGGGTGAAAAATATATAAATAAAGAGTAAGATATGTTTATAGACAGAAAATTAAAAATTACACTGGATAACCAAGATTATTTTTTCAGATGCAATGTATGCAAATCATCTAATGATTGTATGAACGGTGCCAAATGCAAGATTGTTGAATATTTGTCTGAACGTTTACCTGATGTATGTTTTGTTTTTGATACGGATGTACCAAACGTAATTGTGCCATCTGATGATATAACCAGGGCGCAAAATGTTATAAATCGTGCGATCAGAAAACGGTGCATAAATCGTTCTATGTAACGCATGGTATCGGCGCATGACAGAAAATAAAACACGATTGGTTTTAATGTCTTGCTGTGCCCCGTGCAGCGCGGGCGCAATAAAACAACTGGCTGACCGACAAATTCCTGGGGTTGATGATTTTATTGTTCTGTTTTTTAATCCTAATATTTTTCCGGCCGCAGAATATGATAAAAGACTGGCAGAACAAATACGATACTGTGAAAAATTGGGTGTAAAATACGCCATTGGTGAATACGACCATAACGCATGGCGCGACGCTGTGCGTGGATACGAAGAAGCCCCAGAACGCGGCGTGCGGTGCAGTCTGTGTTTCAAATTCCGTTTTGAATATGCGCGCCGATGGGCGGCAGAACATGGATATAACGCTGTGACATCTGTGTTCGGGGTATCACGCCACAAAGACCAAGCCCAGGTCGACAGGGCAGGTAACGCCGCACTGGGCGTGCAATATATCCCAATTAAATGGGACGAAAAATTACGCTGTGAAATAAATCGGGCGTCTGATTTTTATCGGCAACAATATTGTGGATGCGAATTTTCTATGCGCCGGGATACAGATAAAATACAAAACACAAAACAAATTGTACCCATCAGATAATATTTGCGAATTCATCCTTTCAATTCTATAATTATCCCCATAAGTAAGGAGTGTATATGTCATCAATACTTGTTTTTCCCGGCCAGGGCAGTCAATCTGTTGGTATGGGGCGTGAATTATATGAAAACAATCCGGACGCACGTGCCGTGTTTGACGAAGTAGACGACGCGCTGAATCAAAAATTATCCGATATTATATTTAATGGTCCAATGGAAGATTTAACATTGACCACAAATGTCCAACCAGCAATCATGGCGGTATCTGTTGCAATGTTACGCGCATCACAAATGCCGTTGACAGAATATGTCGCAGGACATTCGTTGGGCGAATATACGGCGCTGTGTGCCGCAGGTGCATTGTCTGTTGCAGATACCGCACGATTGTTGCGTCTGCGTGGGGATGCAATGCAACGTGCGGTGCCGGTTGGTGCCGGTCTGACCGCAGTGATTTTAGGATTAGATATTGATAAAGTGCGCGAAATTTGCGCGGCCACAGACTGTGACGTTGCAAATGATAATTCCCCAGGCCAGGTTGTTGTTTCTGGTGCACGTGATATTGTTGAAAAAACATTAGAAATGGCCAAGGCAGCAGGTGCCAAGCGCGCAATGCCATTGGCATTATCTGTGCCGGTACATTGTCGAATCCAGTCCCCAGCCGCAGATGAAATGCGTGCAGCGTTGGAAAATATAGAAATAAAAACACCACGTGCGATTTTGATTTCTAATAAAACCGCGGCACCAATGACCGACCCGAACGAAATAAAAGAAGCGTTGATATATCAAATTACCCATGGTGTGCGGTGGCGTGAATCTGTATTAAAAATGCATGAATTGGGAATTGATGAAACCATAGAAGTTGGCCCAGGTGCAGTACTGACTGGATTGACTACACGTATTTGTTCTGAAATGACATCAAAAAAATTGGAGATATAAAATGTTTGAATTGACAGGCAAAGTTGCTTTGATAACCGGTGCCACTGGGGGAATTGGTGGTGAAATCGCAAAACAAATGCAGGCGGCAGGTGCAACCGTTGTTGTATCTGGGCGCAGTATTGAAAAACTGGATGCGCAATTTGACAATTCTTTTATAAAAATACCTGTTGATTTGGCGTCTGATGGTGGTGCGATTGATTTGGTCGCATCGACTGTGGATACGGCTGGTAAAATTGATATTGTTGTCAATAATGCTGGTATTACCAAAGATACATTATTGATGCGTATGACCGACGATCAATTTGATGATGTAATAAATACAAATCTGCGGTCTTGTTTCAAAATGTGTCGCGCCGTTATTATGCCGATGATGAAACAAAGATTTGGACGCATCATAAATATGGCATCAATTATTGGTGCAATCGGGGGGCCGGGCCAGGCAAATTATGCGGCATCCAAAGGTGGCATGATTGCCATGACAAAATCTGTTGCCGCCGAAGTTGGATCGCGTGGAATCACAGCGAATTGTATCGCACCTGGATTTATTAAAACACCAATGACAGACGTATTGTCTGATGAATTAAAGAAATCTTATTTGGCACAAATTCCCGCAGGTCGTTTTGGCGAACCATCAGATATCGCCGCTGCGTGCGTATTTTTGGCATCTGATGCGGCGTCTTATATCAATGGTCAAGTATTACATATAAACGGTGGTATGGGTCGGTTTTAATAATGAAATCATTTGATGTAATCGTTATTGGTGGTGGACACGCCGGGGTCGAAGCTGCATGTGCATCGGCCCGGCGTGGTGCACAAACATTACTGATAACCCAAAATGAATATGATTTGGGTGCAATGTCGTGCAACCCATCTGTTGGTGGACCGGGTAAATCACAAATGGTGGCAGAAATTGACGCCATGGGTGGAATCATGGGACGTGCGGCGGATGCGGCCGGTATTCATTTTAGAACACTGAACGCGTCACATGGTGCCGCAACCCAGGCACTGCGTGCACAAATTGACCGCGAATTATATCATAATGAAATTGTTAAAATTTTGCGCGACTATCCAAATTTAACAGTACTGTTTGAAACTGTAAAATCGTTGGATGTGGCGAAAAAGTGCATAAACCAAGAATACAAAGCACGTGCAATCGTATTGACAACTGGAACATTTTTACATGGTCTGGTTACACGTGGCGCGGAAAAAATTCCATCTGGGCGAATTACCGACGATGGCAAATACCAGTCAGCGGATGAAATTATATCTGATGTATTGTCAGATGCTGGGTTTCATTTAATGCGTTTGAAAACAGGAACACCGGCACGTATTGATAAATCATCTATTGATTATTCTGTGTGTGAAGTACAACCTGGGGATACGCCGCATGATTGGTTCAGTGAACCAAACCCAGATAATAATTATGATGCAGTATGTTATATAACACATACGACGCAAAAGACACACGATATAATTCGTGAAAATATTAAATCGGCACCAATGTATAATGGCGATATTCGTGGCACTGGACCACGGTATTGTCCCAGCATAGAAGACAAGGTTATGCGTTTCCCAGAACATACATCACACCATGTTTTTCTGGAACCAGAAGGCATGACCAGCAATTTAATTTACCCAAACGGAATTTCCACCAGTTTTGGCGCCGATATCCAAGACATTTGGATTCGTACAATACCAGGTTTAGAAAACGCACATATTGTTCGTTATGGTTATGCGATTGAATATGACGCGATTGATGCACGTGCATTGCGTGATACTTTGGAATCCAAAGATGTTCCAGGCGTATTTTTTGCTGGTCAAATCAATGGCACATCTGGGTACGAAGAAGCCGCCGCCCAAGGTATCGTCGCAGGTGCAAACGCGGCCGCATTTGCATTGGGGGCACCGGTATTAAAACTGGACAGAACAAACGCCATGATTGGTGTTTTAATTGATGATATTACAACACTGGGGGTGGATGAACCGTATCGTATGTTCACATCACGCGCAGAATACAGATTATCATTACGCGCAGATAATGCGATTGCACGTCTGGGCGATATGGCGGTGGCGTGTGATTTAATTACCCATGATATGCGTGATAAAAAATATGCATATCGTGCAGATAAAATTCGTGAAAACGATAAATTCTATGCTGGATATATCCAGCGCAATGAACGCGAAATTGCTGCATACCGGCGCGATGCAGAATTAAAAATTCCACCACATTTTGAATATCGCGGTTTACCCGGATTGACAAATGAATTGATTGAAAAACTGACCATTACACGACCAGAAAATATCGCAGACCTGGGGCGAATTCCGGGAATAACGCCGGCCGGAATAATGGTTGTATTACGTAAAATTAAATGCGGTAATTAAAACAGCATTGGCCGGTATTTACCGGCCTTTTTGTTATTTTTTCTTGATTATTTCTAATTTGCCATGATGATATTGTGCGATAAAAACATTTTCAGGATCACGGATTTTCTTTGCATGTAATTGTGCCATCAGCCACAATTCTGTTTTTCCAATTTTTTCTAAGGCAGCAGTATCAATGACACCATTATCAATCAGTATAACTGAATAATTTTCATCGCCTTGTTTTACAACGGTTAAATCACCGTTGGCTTCGACCTGGGCAAATTTAATTTCACGCAGCGAGTGTATATCTTGGGCACGCAGGGCGGCAGCAACATCACGCACGTTCAGACGCATTTTTCGCATAACATCTGCGCGAAATTCACCGTTTTGCACAATTACACGTGGACGTCCCACAAACATACGTCGACCAAATGCAGTATTAAACGACAACCAATTCACAATCGCCAATAACACGCCATATATAACCATTATTACCAAAAAATCCATAATGGAAAATGCATCATCTAAAATAAAACTGGATAAAATCGCACTAAGCAAGAAATTCAAAACGACACTGATTGGGGTCAGTTGTTTTAATTGACTGTTCATATTAAACATTTTCAAAAACACAACTGCGGTGGCTAATGCCAGTGCTAACTTTACGGCCACCATCCAATAACTAGAAAAAATTTCGGACATATATATAACCATCGCATGATGATTTTACCACATGACCAAACAGTGTTAAACAAGATAGAAATCCCACGAATTTATTACTGGAAATGCGCGAAAACATATATTATTATATAACGCACGTGCCGGTTTAGCTCAGCTGGTAGAGCATCTCATTCGTAATGAGGGGGTCGTAGGTTCAAGTCCTATAACCGGCACCAGGAATAAAAAAATGAACAATATGGCAATAATTATTATAAAATAAACTGGCACATGCGCTTCTGCACGTGGCTGGGGCGCATGGGCGCCCGTTTTTTATAATCACCAAGGAGCATAAAATGGCATACCCAAAAACAGAACCCAAGGCAGATTTCCCGGCGCTGGAACATGAAATATTGGCGTTCTGGCGCGCAGATAATACATTTCATAAATCATTAAATAAAACCAAACAAGGACATCCGTTTTCGTTCTATGACGGGCCACCGTTTGGTAATGGTTTACCGCACTGGGGACATTTGGGTGTGTCCGCTGTCAAAGATATGGTGGGACGTTACAAAACAATGCGTGGATATCACGTTGTACGTGAACTGGGGTGGGATTGCCACGGATTGCCGGCTGAAAATTCTGTTGAAAAAAAGCAAGGGAAACAAGCAAAAGATATTGTTGCAGATCAGGGTATTGCCGCATTTTGCGATATGTGTCGCAAAGATATTTTAACATACACGAACGAGTGGGAAAAATTCATTGAACGTATTGGGCGCTGGGTCGATATTGGTGATGGGTATGGTTATAAAACCATGGATAAAAATTACATGGAATCCATATTGTGGACACTGAAAACATTATATGACAAAGGTTTGTTATACAAAGATTACAGTGTAAATCCGTTTGATTGGGTGAACGGTACGGTTGTTTCTAATTCCGAAGCATCCCAAGATTATCGCGATGTTGTTGATGATGCTGTAACCGTATGGTTTGAATTAGAAAATGGTGACCGGGTTCTGGCATGGACAACAACACCGTGGACATTGCCGGCGAATTCTGCATTGGCGGTGAATCCGGATATGAAATATCTGCGCATGCGCGACATTGATGGTGCCGTATATATCATCGCAGAATCCAGATTGTCTGCATACGCAAAACAATTTGAAAATGCCGAAAAAATTGGTGAAATCATGGGTACTGATTTGGTCGGTATGCATTATACACCGTTGTTTGATTATTATGTGGGTATGTCTGATTTGTTATATCAGGTTATACCAGCAGAATATGTTTCTGACACTGATGGTACTGGTATTGTGCATATTGCGCCTGCGTATGGTGCCGAAGACTTTTGGGCGGCCAAAAATATTGATTCAAAGTTCCCAGTGTTATTAAACGTTGATAATTATGGTAATTTTGATGAAACAGTACGCGATTGGGCAGGTGAAAATATATTCGTGGCCAATCCAAAAATTATTCAGGCACTGCGTGATAATGGACATTTGGTCAAAAAAGAACAATATAAACACAGTTATCCATACAGCGACCGCAGTAAAGAAAAATTGATTTATCGTGCAACGGATTCTTGGTATATCGATGTGCCAAAAATTCGCGATGCATTGATTGCAAATAATAAAAAAGTAAACTGGACATCGGCGGGCGAACGTTTTCGCACATGGATAGAAGGTGCACGCCCATGGTCTATTTCCAGAAATCGTTTCTGGGGGACACCATTGCCGATATGGGAAAAAGACGGTGAATACAAAATATTTGGTTCTGTTAAAGAAATAGAAGATTTCTTTGGGGTAAAAATTGATGACTTGCACCGGCCGACACTGGATAAATTAGAAAAAGATGGTTGGGTGCGTATTCCAGACGTTCTGGATTGCTGGGTAGAATCAGGTTCTATGCCATGGGCATCGTTGCATTATCCATTTGAAAACGCAGATAAATTTGATGCGACATTCCCGGCTGACTATATTATCGAAGGTCAAGACCAAACGCGTGGTTGGTTCTATTCTTTGATGGTTTTGGCGACGGCTTTGTTTGATAAGCCTGCGTTCAAGACTGTATCTGCAAACGGTATGGTGGTTGATGAAAATAAAAAGAAATTTTCAAAATCATTGCAAAACTTTGTAAACCCAGAACAACAAATTGAACAATTCGGTGCAGATGCAATCCGTTTGTTTATATTAGGTTCTAATTTTATGAAGGCAGAACCTGTTCCGGTTGATAAAGAAGGCAAGGTATTCGCAGAATCTACAAAAACAATTCTGACACCACTGTGGAACGCATATCATTTCTTTACATTATATGCAAATGCCGGAAATATTACTGCGCGTGCAAATTCTGTGGGTGACAGTGCGTTGGATAAATATATTGTGGCTGAATTAAATGAATTGATTTCTGTTGTGGGGGATGCGCTGGATAAATATGCACCAGATATCGCCGTCAAAGAATTTGTACGATTCTTGGATGTATTAAACAACTGGTACATCCGTCGCAGTCGCGAAAGATTCTGGGACGAAGACCAAGATGCATTTGATACATTGTATTATGTTTTAACAAATTTATGCCGCGCATTGGCACCGTTTGCGCCGTTTGTTTCTGATTACATTTATCGCAATTTAACCGGTGGCGACAGTGTGCATTTACAATCTTTCCCGGTTGCGGTGGATTATGACAAACAAATTGTGTCTGATATGCGACGGGTGCAAATGGTTGTATCTGTGGGCAAACAATTACGCGAACAATATAAATTACGTAACCGTTTGCCGTTAAATACGTTGACAGTTGCAGGTACTGATTTGTCAGCGTACACAGATATTATCCGCGATGAATTAAATGTTAAATCTGTTGAATTCACGGCCAGTTACGGTGATGTTGCAGATGCGTTTGTATATCTGATTACACCAAAAATTGGTGCAAGATTGGGTGGCGCGTTACGTGATATTATACCGGCTGTTAAACGTGGTGAATACACGATTTCTGGCGACACATTGGTTGTTGGCGAATACACATTGAACGCAGATGAATTTGAAAATCGTTTAACCGTGCGTGATGGCGTAACCGGCGCAGCATTACCAGATAATACAGCCGTGGTTGTATTAGATACAGAAATAAATTCTGAACTGATTGCCGAAGGTTTGGCCAATGATGCACTGCGTTTTATCCAAGATACACGTAAAACGATTGGATTGGATGTGTCTGACAGAATAAATTTGACGTACAGTGCTGCGCCGGCGCTGGCGGCGGCGATTGAACAGCATCGTGCACGCATTATGCGTGATGCATTGATAAAAAATATGTCGCAAAATGAAAATGGTGTGTATAATACAGAAATAGAAGGATACAATTTATCAATATCTATTGATAAAGCATAAACAAGGGGGAAATCATGCATATACATAAATCATTAAACTGGGTATTGTGGATATTGGGTGTAATTGTTGTGTTCTTTGCCGGGTTTTATATCGGCACATTGGATGCAGATGCACATGAAATAAAAATCACATCACAATGCACTGAAATTGGTGTATCAAAAACTTTTTCTGCAAATTATGAAAGCATCAACGGCCAGGTTATACGTGATGAAAAAACAAATTCTGAAACATATAACGCACGCTGTTTATGCTTTGCATCAGATGCCACACATAAAAATATCTGGGTTGATACTGTTGAATTATCAGGTGATACAGCAGATAATGTTCGCACACAATGTAACAATGATTGCCAGAAATTATGCGAAGGACGTTTGGTTGATTTCAAATTTACAGAATAAATATGGCACTGACACCAGATATTTATTTCAAATACGTTCCAAATGTGATTGATATGTCAATCCGTTCGGAACTGTATTCTGTAAATGAATTTACTTTTGCGGTCGCGGTGATTTTGTCTGCCCAGGCAACAGATAAGAAAGTAAATGAAGTAACACCTGGATTATTTCATGTGGCACCATCGCCGGCGAAAATGATTGCATTGGGAATAGATGGATTAAAACAGCATATTCGTGTGTTATCGTTCTTTAATAACAAGGCAAAAAGTATTATGGGTTTGGCTGCTGCTTTGATGAACGAAGACGGGGGGATGGATGATAATTACATATTCCCAAAAAAATATCATAATCGTGATGCACTGATGAAATTGCCAGGGATTGGACAAAAGACCGCAAATGTTATTATGAACGTATTATGGGGCGCACCAAACATTGGTGTTGATACGCACGTTTTTCGCAATGCCCATCGTTATGGCTGGGTCGATACGGATGCCAATACCCCAGAACGTGTTGAAGAACAACTGATTAAAAAAATTCCGAAAAAATATCATCCGATTGTAAATCATGTAATGGTTTTACATGGGCGATATATTTGCCGGGCATTACGCCCAAAATGTTCAGAATGCCCGGTTGCAAAATGGTGCAACGCACCGGATAAAATAATATAAAAAAATACACAAAAAGGCCGGTAAATGCCGGCCAATTATTTTATATATTTATATCGCAATCATATATCCACATATCAATATTGCGACAACCATTATTACAAATACTATTTTTTGTTTCGTTGCGATTTTCATCTTTTCCCCCATATTTACCAACCAGTTGTCAAATTCTGGCAACCAAAATTTTCACCATTACTTAAAAATCCCAATAATATTCCGATTGAAAACAATAACGCAAATCCGATAATCATTGGAACACCGATTGACTTTAACCCTTCGGTTACACTGTCTTTGCCAGCAATCTTGCCAGACGTTATTGCGTCCCAACCATATTTTGCCAATATAAATCCAGCACCAACAAATGCCAATGTTCGCAGTAATTTGAACACTTCTTGGAATCGCGCAATCATGTCACACAATCCACTGTTCATTGCTGGGGCTGCAAATGCCGGGACAACCAATACGGCTGAAACACACGCAAAAATTACAGTATATAATCCAACGTTTTTTTTCGGTTGTTTTATTTTTACAGAATTATTGATTTTCCGCATATTTTATCCTTTTAATTTGTGCCGAAAAAAAACGTTCGTTTTTTTTCGGCATATATTTTACATATATTATACCAATTTTTACCCCCATGCGCAAATTATATTTACGCATGGGTATAAATTGTTATTTGTCACGAATTTGTGCATCACAGCGTTTTTCAACGTTTGCGATAACGGCACTTTGCAGATTTTGTAAATCTGAATCAGACATTTTTTCCATTGGTGTAATCGTTATTGTAAACGCAATGGATTTTTTCCCATCACCCATAATATACGCATCAAATACAACAACATCTGTTATGCGTGCATCAGTGGCCAATGCTGTATTCACCAATTTTTCAGCCGGCGTTGATTCATCGGTAATAAATGCAAAATCACGTGTTATCGGCTGAAATTCAGATAATTTTGGTTCATGTGGCGAACGCGTACAGGGTAACATATCTGCATTTTCAATAATTGCGATATTTACACGGGTCTTTATTTTTAATGCATGTGCCACAGATGGATGTAATTCACCAAATTCAGCAATTTTCCGTTTACCTTGATACAATGCACCATATCTGAACGGATGCGCCCAACGTGGCGGATTATCAGATGACACAGTGAATTTTTGCCCATGCAGTAACGCCATTATATCCGCCTTGGTATCATAAATATCAGACGTACGATTGCGGCGTGTCCAATGACGTGGTGCAATATCCCCAGTACGTACAATGCATATTTGTGTATGCTGCATTTCTGGCATATCACCGTCAAACACAGTTCCCAGTTCAAATAAATTCAAATCTGGATATCCACGTTTTTCATTTTCAGAAACAAACGCCAACATATTCCCCAACAAATTGTTACGCGCGGTATCCATATTGCTTACAATCGGATTTGATATTTTAGTGATTTTTTTATCAGACAATAATTCTTCTGTTTTAGAATCACCGAATCCAAATGATTTTACTTCGTTCAAACCACGTGCTGATAATTCACGCTTTATATTCATGTAATAATCACGATGTGGCACAGAATCTGTTGGTTTATGAACTGCCACCTGGGCGATATTATCATAACCATAAATACGGATTAAATCAGACACTATATTTTCTGGTATTTCTACACCTATGCGATTAGATGGCGGAGTTAAAATCCAACTTTGTTCATCCTCATCTATATCATATCCCAATTCAACCAAGATATTATGTTGTTTAACTTCGTCCATTTCTATACCAGTTTTTTTACTGAATATATCTGGTGTATATCTTATCTTTGGAACATACTTATTTATTATTATATCTTTCCAATCTTCCCAGAATTCTGCGGTTGCGCCGCCATATTCTGCGGGCGGATTAAATAATTCACCTGCGGCAATTGTACCGTAAATATGGCCACCACATTGTGCCAATATTATACTTGTTGCATTTGCAAGTGCATATGGCGTCAATGTTAAATCTATGCCACGTTCATATCTGTATGAAGAATCTGTTGATATACCTAAACGCTTAGATGTTTTACGTACAGATACAGGATTAAAATATGCACTTTCCAGAATAATATTTTTGGTTTTATCAGTGGTCATACCACGTGCACCACCAACAACCCCAGCCAATGCCAATATACCGGTATCATCTGCGATTACCATATCTGTATCGCATAATGTATGTTCGTTTCCAAATAAATCTGTGAACTTTTCACCATTTGTTGCCATACGTACAGTGATATCCCCGTTTATTTCATCTGCATCAAAACAATGCATTGGCTGACCCATATCATAGCAAATATAATTTGTCGCATCGATTGGCGCGTTCTTTGGGTTTATACCTATTGCACGCAATCTTGATGATATTTTGCTGTTACTTGGTGCAATTTTTATATCATGAATTTCGCACAAAGAATATCCAAGACATTTATCTGTTTTTACATGTACTTGTCTGGTGCCTGTACCATATTCAGGAAAATTATCCGCATGTGCAATATATTCACCCATACCAGCCGCCGATAAATCGCGCGCAATACCACGTACAGACAAATAATCAGGACGATTTGGGGTAATACCTGCATCAAATACTGTTTCTGTATTTAACACGGGTGTGCCAATTTTTGTATCTGGGGCCAATTCTATTATTCCACTGTGGTCATCGTTTATCCCCAGTTCGCGACCACTGCACATCATGCCGTCAGATAACACACCGCGTAATTTGCCACTTTTAATTTCATGACCTGCGATTATACAGCCCGGCAATGCCAGCGCAGATATCAATCCAGAACGTGCATTTGGTGCACCACAAACAACCTGGCGTAATTTACCTGTGCCATCGTCAACCTGTAATATATGTAAATGATCACTGCCGTCCATTGGGACGCATTCAACAATTTTTGCCGCAATCGGGGCAACAGGTTCAATTAAATCTTCGACTTCCAATCCTGTGCGTGTCAAGGTATCAGCAATCTGCGATGCCGTGGCGTCAGTTTTCAAATAATCTTTTAACCAATCATATGTCCATTTCATTTTTTGCCCCTGTGATTAAAAACCTGTTTTCTGTAACCAACGTACATCACCATCATAAAATTGACGTAAATCGTTCAGACCGTATTTTAACATTGCTAATCTGTCCCATCCAAAACCAAATGCGAAGCCTTGGTATTCATCTGGATTTATATTGCAATTACGCAAAACATTTGGATGCACCATCCCAGCCCCCATGATTTCCAACCATTTATTATCACGCCACATCATATCTATTTCTATGCTGGGTTCAGTAAATGGGAAATAAGACGGACGAATACGCAATTTAACGTCATCCATTTCAAAAAAGCGTTTCAAAAATTCACGTACATCTGAAATCAAGTCAGACATTGTTATATTTTTATCTATATACAAACCTTCGATTTGATGAAACATTGGTGTATGCGTTGCGTCCATTTCTTTGCGATATGTGGCGCCAATACCAAACATTTTTATTGGTGCACCATGTGCATCCATACTGCGAATTTGAATTGCGGATGTTTGGGTACGCATAACATTTCCATTTTCCAAGAAAAACGTATCTTGCATATCACGGGCAGGATGATATTCCGGGGTATTTAATGCAGTAAAGTTATGCCAATCATCTTCGATTTCAGGCCCAGTCCACATTTCATATCCAAAAGATTCTAAAATTTCAGATACATTGGATAAAACCTGGGTCAAAGGATGCAGGGTTCCGCGATTTTCTGGCAATGGATTTAATGATGCATCCAAACGCTGTTTTGCCAATCCAGACATCAGTGCCGCGTTTTCTAAATCAGATTGGCGCAATTTGAATAATTCACGCAATTCAGTATTTTCACGATTTAATTCTGCACGTGCATCTGGTGCCAAATTTTTCATATCTTTTAATCGCGCGGTCATTGTGCCGTTTTTACCAAATGTCGCCGTGTATAAAGACTGTAATTCTTCTAGTGTTTTTGCGTTTTTTATTTGTTCTTGCATAACATTACCCCATGTAAAAAAACAAAAGCCGTCGTGTGACGGCTTTTATAATACAAAATAATATACCCCACCGCCAAGGCCTTTATTTAGCATCGGTGGAAATAAATCGTTTTGCTGTTTCAACCAATTTTGCAAAATTCGCATCGCCAGCATACGCCATTTGCGCTAAAACTTTGCGATCCAATGCAACCCCAGCCTTTTTCAGGCCGTTCATAAATTGGCTGTATGTCATACCATTGCTGCGCACAGCGGCGTTGATACGAACAATCCACAATCCGCGAAATTCACGTTTTTTAACGCGACGATCACGATATGCGTATTGACCTGCTTTTTCTGTTTTTTCACGCGCCGCACGATATGTAGAATGATGACGACCCAAATAACCCTTGGCACGCGCCAAAATTTTATTATGTTTTTGTTTTACGGTTGTTCCACGTTTAACTCTTGCCATGAATCTACCCCCTTTGTGCTTATTTCAAACCATATGGGGCCAAGATTTTTGCCTGTCCCGTCATGTTATCGTTCAGATATTGCGGCTTTGACCCAGCGTTATTTGCACGTTTGGATTTATGACGCAATAATTTTTTATGGGCATTTCTGGCAACGCGGATTTTACCGGTCGCAGTCATAGATGCGCGCTTTTTCAAGTACGACTTGGTTTTTAATTTTGGCATTTTGCTACCTCTTATGTTCACCTGATGGCAATGCCATTGCCATTTCGGTTTCGTTTACACAGGCTGTATTTTGGCATAATTAAATGAAAAATCAAGTTTTTATTGAATATCTGTATTTTAGCGTCTAAACTTATGCCCGATGAACCAAAACAAATTATCTTCCAGATTGCGCACAATTATTAAATCCGCGGTGGCGGCGGCTGTGTTACCGATATTGTTTATATATATTATGATTGCAAAGCCTGATTATACAATTATGAACGGTTTGGCGCATGTCGTGTTACCAGTGGCAAATTGGGTTGGGGATATTGTAACGTGGCCTGTGCGGGCGGTTGGTGCCGCGATTGATAATGTTCGCGAATTATCCAGTTTACGTACAGAAAATGAAGAACTGCGCGTGCGTTTGGATGATGCGTTACGTAATAAAAATATATGCGATATCGCGATTGCTGAAAATCAAAAATTATCCCATGAACTGGATATTGTACAATCACAACCACGTGGGGCTGTGGTCGCAGACGTAACATATGATAATACCGCTTTTCACCACAGTACTTTTTTTATAAACAAGGGTATTAAACACGGATTAGATAACGGTATGGTGGTAATATCAACAGATGGCCAGTTGGTCGGTATTATAACAGATACTGCCCCTTATTTTTCACGTGTACGGGCATTGACAGATGCAAATACAAATATTGCTGTACGTATTGCTGGATCCGAAGTGTATGGATTTTTACGCGGAAATGGTTCTGCAACACCAACAATCGGATTGTTCAGTGATCCAGAATTTCAGCCATCTGGTGGAATAAAATTGGTAACCAGTAATATCAGTGGTGTTTTACCAAATGGTATAATTGTTGGTGAAACAATCAATAATACAGATGTATCTGTATTACAACCTGATACATTATCACGTGTTATTGTATTACAATTCGACGTGCAAAACGAATACAAGTAATGAAACATAAAATAATAAAATTTTTACGCGACGCATTTCCTTTTATCGCCGTAATTGTGTTATGGCGATTATCAATCGCGTTTTGGAATCCGGCCGGAATTTTGGCAATTATTCCGATATTTTATTGTTCTTTTGTGCGCCCAGTACCATGGTTTGCACCGTTTGCAATATTGTTTTGCTTTTTAATAGATTACAGATTTGATACATTAGTTTACTGGACTGCGATGTATTGTATTTTTTACGCAGCAAATGGGTTTCAAACAGTCTTTGATTTAACACGTGTCGATAAAAATGCGTTATATGTATTCATGATTTTCTTTGGTATATCCACATTTATATTGACAATGATGGATTTTAATATTTCAAATTTAATGCGTGCGGCGTGGCTGTTTGCATGGGTATCCACACTGTATATACCAATAACAGCACTGATTAAAAAGGTTTGCGATGATAGATAAAGAAGTTGCACGTACTTTTGACCGACGCAGTGCACTGTTTTTAACAGCAGGTGCAATTTTAACATCTGCATTAGTGTTGCGGATGCTGCAAATGCAACTGTTTAATTATCGCGAATACACAAAAAAAAGTGAAAATAATTCTTTTCGTATCCAGATAAATATGCCAGAAAGGGGAAAAATTTTATCCGCCAGTGGCAGTCCAATATCACGCGATGTAAAAACATACCGTATATATATTGTTCCCGAAGAAACAACAGATATTGATAATGTAATATCCGTTGTTGCAAATGAATTAAAACTGAATAAAAAAAGAATAAACAGAATATATGCTAAAATAAAAAAACAGGCACGATTCCAGCCTGTTTTAATCAGTGAAAATTCTAATTGGTCTGATTTGGCCGCATTACAGGCAAAAAATATTCCTGGTCTGCATGTACGCAGTGGATTTGCCCGTGTTTATGAAATGGGACCGGCCGGTGCACAAATATTTGGATACGTTGGTGACCCACCAAAGCCAGTTGAAAATGCACCATTTTTTACCACTGGGATAACAGGGCTGGAAAAACGATTTAATGATGAATTGGCTGGGATACCTGGGCAAACAGTGATGATTACAAATGCGGTTGGACGTGTCACTGGCGAAGATAAATCACAATTCAAACCTGCAATCGTTGGAACAGATGTACGCACAACAATAAATGATGCCGCACAACGTACAATGTATGATGCACTGATGCAAAATCGTGCCGGGTGTGGTGTTGCGTTGGATATTGATACCGGCGATATCTTAGCAATGGTATCAACCCCCAGTTTTGATGCAAATATGTTCACAACTGATGATGCAGATGAATATATTACTTCTTTGCGTAATGATTATATGAAACCGTTTATGAACAAAACAATCGAAGGATTGTACCCCCCAGGTTCAACCTTCAAAATTGTTGTTGCATTGGCGGCATTGGAATCAGGGGCAATTACACCAAACGAAAAAATATTCTGTCCAGGACATTGGGATTATGGTGATCGACGTTATCACTGTTGGGAAACCAAGGGACACGGCTGGGTAACATTGGCCGATGCGTTAAAGCATTCTTGTGATATTTATTTTTATCAGTTGGCATTAAAAATTGGTATTGATTCTATCAAAGAAATGGCATTGAAACTGGGGCTGTCACAAAAATATATGGATAATGTTTTATCGCGTGAAATGGTTGGCGTTATCCCAGACAGATACTGGAAGGAAGAAAAAATAGGATATTCATGGGTACATGGTGACACAATTATTTCTGGGATTGGCCAGGGATTTACATTGACAAATTGTCTGCAACTGGCGGTAATGATGGCGCGGACAGCATCTAATCGTGTTGTTATGCCACGATTGATTTTAACCGATGAAAAGCCAAAATTTGATAAACTGGGGTTACAGCAAAAAAATGTAAATGCCGTATTACGTGGATTGGAAATGGTGACACGTCGTGGCGGAACCGCCGCAGGCAGTGCAATAAATGTAAATGGGGCACGCATGGGCGGCAAAACAGGAACGTCCCAGGTACGCAGTATTTCACGCGCAGAACGCGAAAGTGGTGTATTGACCAATGAACAATTAAAATGGAATATGCGTAATCATGGATTATTTGTTGGATATGCACCAACAAATAAACCCAAATATGTGGTATGCGCCATAACAGAACATTCTGGGGGCAGTGGACCGGCCGCACGCACAGTTGCCGCCGTAATGCGCACTTTATTGGGGGATAAAAAATAAAAATGGCACGTCAAACACGCGTTTCAAATGCCAGTATGATGAGTTTTCCTGAAAAACTTAGCCGTTTTTCATGGGCAATGTTTATCCCAATGTGTTTGATATTGGCGGTGTCTATTGTTGTTCTGTATTCCGCAGGCGGTGGTGCGTGGCGGCCGTTTGCTTTATCACAACTGATAAAAATTGTTTTGGGATTTTGTGTGTTCTTTTTTGCCGCGTTTACCAATATTAAAACATGGATAAAATCTGCGTATTTAATATATGCCATTGCATTGGTAATGATTGTGCTGGTTACATTTGTTGGGCATACTGGTATGGGTGCGCAAAGATGGCTGAATCTGGGTTTTTTTCATGTTCAACCATCAGAACTGATTAAAATCGCGTTGGTGTTGGCGTTGGCCAGATATTTTGCATGGATGAATTCCGTTGAACTGACGCAAATTAAAAATTATGCGGTGCCGTTGGCAATGCTGTTGGTGCCATTTGTATTGATTGTGGCGCAACCTGATTTAGGAACAGCGTTATCATTGGGCATGATTACTGTTGGGATATTTTATATTGTTGGCGCACAAAAAAAGTGGTTTATCATTGCAATTATACTGGGACTGATGGCGGCACCATTGATGTGGTTTGGGGGACTGCATGATTATCAACGCGACAGAATAATTACATTTATAAATCCAGACCATGATGCCCAAGGCGCCGGATATCAAATAAATCAGGCGAAAATCGCATTTGGGTCTGGTGGTATGTTGGGCAAAGGGTATATGGCCGGCACACAATCACAGCAA
The DNA here is from genome assembly GCA_944389515.1 of uncultured Alphaproteobacteria bacterium. GTDB lineage: Bacteria > Pseudomonadota > Alphaproteobacteria > Rs-D84 > Rs-D84 > Enterousia. Next base: position 114,442 of record CALXMQ010000002.1, read on the forward strand.
TCTTTTTTGCCTGAAAAGCAAACTGATTTTATATTTACTATGTTGGGCGAAGAATTTGGATTTATTGGCGCATTTGCTTTGCTGATGTTATATACAATTATAATAATAGTATTATTTTGGTGCGCCAAAACATGCCGCAACAGATTTGGACAACTGGTATGTTTTGGTTTTATGTTGAACTTTTTCATTTATTATTTTATAAATATTTCCATGGTTCTGGGATTGATGCCAACCGTCGGGGTACCGTTGCCATTGATGTCGTTTGGTGGCAGCAGTTTATTATCACTGATGTTTGGATTTGGTCTGTGCCAGAACGCACATATTCACAAAGATCAACAGTTATCTGCCAAAGGAAGTTAAATTATGAATTTGCTTATTGTTGAATCACCGTCCAAGGCAAAAACAATCGAAAAATATCTGGGGGCCGGATGGCGCGTTATCGCATCTGTTGGTCATGTGCGTGATTTAGTTCCTGAAAACGGCAGTGTTGATACAGAACATGATTTTGCAATGCGTTGGCAAATTATGCCGGGTAAAGAAAAACAAATAAAACAAATTATTACAGAATTAAACAAGGCTGATGCAATATATTTGGCGTCCGACCCGGATCGCGAAGGTGAAGCCATCGCATGGCATATCTTAGATATCTTAAATGCAAAAAAGGTTTTAGATGGTAAAAAAGTTTATCGTGTCGCATTTCATGAAATAACAAAAAAGGCTGTGATGGACGCAATCGCCCATCCGCGTGAGATTGATAAAAACTTGGTTGATGCATATCTGGTACGTCGCGCATTAGATTATTTGATTGGATTTGGTATCTCACCATTATTGTGGCGCCGTAATCTGGGGCGCAGTGCAGGGCGTGTACAATCTGTGGCTGTGAAATTAGTTGTCGACCGTGAACGTGAAATAGAATCTTTTAAGCCGGTTGAATATTGGTCTTTGGGTGCAATTTGTGTCAAAGATAAAGATTCTTTTAATGCACAACTGATAAATTTTGATGGTAAAAAAATTGAAAAAATGACCATTGAAAATAACGCGTATATGCATGAAATCCTGGGAAAAATTGGTGAACCAGTAATACATGCAAACGTTATTTCTGTGGATAAAAAGAAAACGTCACGACGCGCCGCGGCACCATTTACGACCAGTACATTGCAACAAGAAGCCGCAAGAAAATTATACTTTTCTTCTAAACGTACAATGGCAACTGCGCAAAAATTGTATGAACAAGGATTGATTACATATATGCGTACAGACGCAACGAATTTATCGGCAGATGCGGTAAGTGAAATTCGTGCATATATTGGCAAAAATTATGGTGAAAAATTCGTTCCAAAATCACCAAACGTATATGTTACAAAATCTAAAAATGCCCAAGAAGCACACGAAGCAATTCGTCCAACTCATTTTGACGAAAATAAACCTGAACTGGCTGGGGACGAAGCGAAATTGTACGATTTGATTTGGAAACGTACCATCGCGTGTCAAATGACCAATGCAGAATTTGACAGTGTGGCCGCAGATATTGAAATACAAAATAAATCTGCTGTATTTCATGCGGTTGGAACAACACGAACATTTGATGGATTTATGCGCGTTTATACCGAAGATCGCGATGATACTGATGAAAATACAGAAACTAAATTACCATCTTTATCTGTGGGGGATGAAATACAAATAACAGAATTAAAACCAGAACAACATTTTACCCAACCGCCAGCCAGATATACCGAAGCATCATTGGTAAAAAAATTAGAAGAATTGGGAATCGGGCGTCCATCAACATATGCGACAATTATGTCTACTATTGTTGATCGTAAATATGTAGAACAAGATAAACAACGCAGATTTCATCCAACACCTGGTGGATGGGTGATTTCTGCGTATTTATCAAAATATTTTGATGATTTGGTCGATGTCAACTTTACTGCAAAAACCGAAGATACTTTGGATGACGTTTCAAATGGCAAGCAAAATAAACTGGATGCATTGCGTGCATTTTGGGGGCCAACATCTGAAATGATTGATGGTGCGCGTGATATTAAAACAGCGGATATTATAAATTCAATAAATGAAATTATGCATGACCATTTATTCACAGATGGTAACGATAAATGTCCAAAATGTGGCGGAAAATTAGGGATAAAATTATCTAAATATGGCGCATTTATTGGATGTGAAAATTATCCTAAGTGTGATTATACACAACGTTTGGGTAATATTGATACACAATCAGAAAATTCTGAAAATACACATGAATCAGAACAGAAAAAAAATTCTAATATTGATTTAGGTGATGGAATTTCATTTCGTGTTGGAAAATTTGGCCCATATGTAACAGATGGTAAAAAAAATGTCCCAGCAAAACAATATACTGCAGATACAATTACATTAGATATTGCACGTGATTTATTAGAAAATGGTGTAAAAAAGGCGGAACCAATAAATCTGGGTGATAATCCAGTAACTGGTAAACCTATATTTTATTATCCAACTGGGCGATATGGTGCGTATATTTCATCAAATCGCGTAAATGTTTCTGTCAAAGAACAACCAAGTTTAGATACAGCGATTGATTTAATAAATAATAAAAAGACGTCACCAAAATTCAAAAGGGGATTGCGTAAATAATGCCAAAATATGACAGAAATTTTACCGATGAATTACGTGAAAGATTATCTGTTGTTGATATTGTTGGACGCCGTGTGCCATTGGTAAAAAAGGGTCAAAATTATTGGGGGTGTTGCCCATTTCATAATGAAAAAACACCCAGTTTTTCTGTCAATGAAGAAAAAGGGTTTTATCATTGTTTTGGATGTGGCGAACATGGCGATATCATTTCTTTTGTAATGAAATCTGAAAATGTAGATTTCAAAACTGCAATCACAGAACTGGCGGCCCAGGCAGGATTAAAAATGCCGGATTATAAACCAAAGCCTGCATCACAAATTGCACGTGAAGAATCGTATTATCAAATCATGTCAGATGCATGTGATATTTATCAAAAAATGTTGTTGGATTCATCTGGTGCACATGCGTTGGAATATATACGTCGGCGCGGATTTAATGATGATATGATAAAAAAATATCGTATTGGATATGCGCCTAAAAATAACATCATCGCAAATAAATTTATAAATGTAAAACAAGATAATTTATTGGCAACTGGTATGTGCCGCCGGGGCGATTATGGGTTATACGATTTCTTTCGTGATAAATTGATGTTCCCAATATTCAATGCACATGGTCAAATTGTTGCTTTTTCAGGACGTTCATTAGATGGCAGTGAACCAAAATATATAAATACAACAGATACAGAATTATTCCATAAACGTCGTACTATATTTGGATTCAATTTTGCACGTGATGCAATTCATCGCGCAAATCGCAGCATTGTTGTCGAAGGACAAATAGATGCAATACAAATGCAATGCAACGGTTTTCCAGAAACTGTTGCGCCACTGGGGACAGCATTGACCGAAGACCATATATCAATGTTATGCAAGGCAAATAGAAATATTGTTTTTTGCTTTGATGGTGATGCGGCTGGGCAAAAGGCCGCTGCACGTGCATGTGATATTGTTATGCCTTTTCTGCGCGATGCGTCTGATGTTAAATTCGCTTTTGTAACTGGTGGCAAAGATCCAGACGAAGTATTAAAAGTTGGTGGGCCAGTTGCCATGCAAAAAATTATTGATGGTGCAATTTCATTGGTTGATTTTTTATGGAACGCGGCAAACGCCGGATTTAATGTATCTACGCCTGGTGGACGCAGTCAGGCAGAAAAATTCATAAAACAAAAAACAGACAAAATAACAGATGTAAATTTACGTGTGGAATACGAACAAGAATATAAACAACGTATATTTAATAATTGGCATAAATGGAAAAAAAATTCACAAAATATTCCACGAATTGACATGCCAACTGTTGATGATATCACAAAAAATACTGTGATTTTTATCGTGAATAAATATCCACAAATCGCAGAAAGATATGGGGATTTCTTGGCAACATTAAATATAAATTTTGATGAAAATGTGCCAGATATAAATATTGATGATAAATCAGCAGAAAAATTTATTGTTTCATTAAAACTGCAAAAATATATGGCACGTTTGCAATCTGAAAAAAAAGATTTAACTGCAAAATTATTAGCAGGCGAAAATGTTCGTGATAAAATTTCCGCGCTGGATGCACAAATCCGCGATGCACAACAAAAAATAGATACTTTGGTTACTATATAAAAATGAATAAAAAATATACTTATCTTTTTCGTGAAGTGGGACAAAAAAATCCATCGTCTTATTTTATACCACTGAAAATGCAACCGGTGACTTTGTCATATATATTACAAATGCTGGCGCGAACAAATTCATCATTGCGCCGATTTCAAATTGGAATTCAAACAGAAAAAAATAAAATAAAAAAAGTAAAATGGAATTCTACGATATATAATATATGTGATGGTAAATCAGATGTACAAACAAATCAAAAAAACACAGTTATATTGGATAAAAATTTCAAAATAATATCAACATCACATCCAACAATATTACAAATAATAAAAAATTATATAAAACCAAACGATATTGTCAGATAAAAAAATACCGGTAAATACCGGTATTTTTTATAAATTTAATTATTAAACAAGAAATGGCAAATATCGCCGTCTTGCATAACATATTCTTTGCCAACCAGCCGCATTTTGCCGGCTTCTTTTACCGCAACTTCGCCACCAAGCGCAATAAAATCGGATGGTGATATAATTTCTGCACGAATAAATCCACGTTCAAAATCGGTGTGAATTTTACCGGCGGCCTGGGGCGCGGTCATACCACGCGTAATTGTCCATGCGTGTGCTTCTTTGGGGCCAACGGTATAAAAAGTTTGCAGTCCCAATGTCGCGTAACCTGTGCGAATAATTTTGTCTAGACCAGATTCTGACAATCCTAAATCATCCAGAAACATTTTACGTTCTGATGGGTCAACAATTTGTGCGATTTCCATTTCTATTTTTGATGAAATTATCAGTACTGGCGCCGTGTCACCATATTTTTCACGTACAGAATCTGAAAATTTATTTCCAGTCGCAGCCGCAGATTCATCAACATTGCATACATAAATAACAGGCTTTGCCGTCAATAAATTAAATGGTGTGGCATCAACCCCAGATGCACGTGCCGGCGTCCCAGCCGCCAATCCATTACGGATTTGATTTGCATCCGCCAATAATTTAATTGCAACTTTATCCAGACCATGCGCTTTTTTTTCAAGATTTTTTATCTGTTTGTCCAGACTGTCCATATCTGCCAACATCAATTCTGTTTCAATCGTATCAATATCAGACAATGGATCTATACGGCCATTTACATGAACAATATCATCATTTTCAAAACATCTGACAACATGAATTATTGCATCTGTTGATAATATATTGCCTAAAAATTTATTTCCCAACCCTTCGCCAGCAGATGCACCACGTACCAAACCTGCGATATCAACAATTTCCAGTTGGGTTGGTATTATTTTTTGCGATTTTGCAACATCTGCTAACTTATGCAACGTTTCATCTGGCACAACAACGCGGCCAGTATTTGGTTCGATTGTGCAAAACGGATAATTTTGTGCATCCGCCGCCGCACTTTGTGTCAATGCATTAAACAGTGTAGATTTACCAACATTTGGTAATCCGACAATTCCACAGTTGAATCCCATTTTATTTCCTTTATAATGCCAATAATATGTCATACATGTGGGACGAATTCAATATAAAAACCTTTGACGCGGAAACAGTTGTTTATCGCGATGGTGTGTTTTGCCCGGAATTATCAACAATCGTTGGTACTGATTTTTATGAAAAATATAACAAGCCTGTTCATATCATATATGTTGGTGAAATTGCCGGTGAAAACCGGTTAAATGTGAATATTTTTGCACAAAACCAACCAATATTTTTGTCTGCACGTATAAAAAATAAAAAGCCGGCCTTTTTGAACATTTTTATCAAAAATGCCGGGAAAAATTCTGAATTTCGTGGCCATGTTATGTTGGAAAATTTTAACGATGTAAAATTTAATTGTGTGGCAAATCATGTTGTGTCTGACACAACAATTTTAGTTAAAACAAAATTATTGGCAGAAAGAAATAGTATTTCAAAATTATCGGGTACCGCAATTATTGATAAAAATTGCAATGGTGTAATATCTGATATTGGATTTTCGGCATTGGCCGATAAAACTGCAAGAATTGAATTTATGCCGGCACAACGTATATCCGCGGTGCCAGCATCGGCCGAACACAGCGCATCTATTTATCAACCAACATTATCACAAATTGAATATCTGCACGGTGCAGGATTGTCGCACATGGAAACCGATACCGCATTACGCGAAGCGTTTATGAACGATTTTTCTTTGTTTTAATATTTAATCAACGTGTATAAGTTTTATTATTCAATTTAGGCATATTGATATTAGATTTATTGGTTGAATATCTGTCGCATAGTTTTTCAACCTTGTCATCAAAACGTGATAATCTGTCACGATAATATGCAATCCAACGTCGACCAAAATGTTCAGATGTTTCATTTTGACGCGCAGGAATATATGAAATTTCACGCATACATTTTTCCCAATCAGATTTTGTAGCGTTTTTTTCAATAAAATCTAAATAATCCGCGATTACATCAACCAGTTGTTTTCCACGACTGTTTTTTATATTACCACCAGCAGATAAAAATGCCTGAATTCCAGCAAGATTGGCATACATTTCATCTTCGACCATTGTATATCCAACCCATTTCATTTTTTCAAAAATGTCACTGGGGGCATTTGGGTTCGGCATGGTGCGAATATATGCCCGGGTTCTTTGCGACATAGTATATTTTTTATTTATCCGTTTACGACGCCGAATAAAATCAAGCAAAGAAAAATCAAATTTATAATGACCAGCAGCCAATTCCCGGGACTTGCGATATGCATGTGTCAATTCATGTGTCAAAATTTCAGCCATCATTTGTCGGTCGATAAAAACATTATCACCATCAACACGCACAGGCATATTTATATTTAATTCCAGTTTGATTTTGCCATCACGTAATGAATTACCATTTATAAAAAATGCATCGGCAAATTCTTGGGCATGACCATTATCATATTGTTCAGGGGTCAGTCTGTAAAAACAAAAAAATACACGTGATGCATCATCACGAATAAATTCAGGCGCCATCATTGCCGCATCAGTTGAAGGAATACGATATTTTGTTTCATATTTATCTGTTTTTTCAGATTTATATTTATTTATATATTTATCAATAACAGATAAAATATCCCCAGATTTCATAATAAATCCCCATAAAAAAATAACCCCACATTACCAGGGGTTATAAATATATTATTATTTTTTTCTGAAACCCTGTTTAGCCTTTAACTTTGGGTTATTCGGGTCAATCAGGATTACCTGTTTACCACGGCGAATTTGTTTTACATTACCGCGTTTTTTCCAGGCCTTTAATGAACTTAAAAACTTCATATCTGTATCCTTTGTTGTGTGGCTATTATAAACGGTTTTTGTGAAAAATCAAATAATAAATAAATATTTGTTGTTGTAATAGGGGCTGTTTGTTTTGTTGAAAATTGTTTTTGACTTTTTATCAACAAGTTTTCAACAATTTTTTGCCGGATTTTAGGGAGTTTTTACACATTTGTTGAAAAATATAGGTGTTTAATAAACAGTTGAAAAATATATATGTTTTTAACAATTTTAACAATTTTTTGAAAACGCTTTTTATACTTGTTGAAAACTGTTGAAATTGTTATAATTCAAGCAAGCAAGGGGGGATTGTATCCAAAAATGCGACAACAAGTGTTAAAAGCATTGGCAAATCCAGCGCGTATTTTTTACGTGCCTTATTCACTGGCGGTGATAAATTTTGCAGTGCAATTTATTGTTTTTATTGTTGTTTTTATAATTGGATTGATTATTTACGGGGCAGATTCTTGGATAAATCCTTTGTATTTTTTAATATCTGTGATTGTGGTTCATATGATATTGGCGTTTTTTGCAAAACGTGAACCACAACTGGGACAGATTATATCGGCAAAAATACAACTGATTAAAAAAAAGATACCGGGGCGATTGGCGGCATAAAATATGAACGGATTTTTTGAACATTTTGCAGGCGGTGAATTTCCAATTACCACAATAATCTTGGTAATGATTGTTGTGTTTGTGTTTATTGTTTTAATGATGTATATCCCAGCATTGACACGTAAAATATTTCCTAAATTTGGGTATGTGCGGTATTCGCAATATTTGCCGTTCAAAAATGTTTATACAGATAATTCAATAACTTTGACAGATGGGTCGATTATTCGCGTGTATCGCGTGGCAGGTGTTCAAACCAGTATGCAAGATGATGATGCACGTGCTAAATTTTTAGATTTACGTTCGCAATTATTTAATCAAATACGTGACCCAAATGTGGTTATCAGATTTTATACTGTGCGTGATGCGGTTGGTGAAAATACAAATTACGAATTTGACCAGCCCGTATTACAAAAAATTTATAATAAATGGAAATCTCAGGGATTACGTATTTTTACAAATAATTATTATATTGTGTTATCTGTTGGTGGGGCAAATGCACGTGAAAAATTAAATCAATATGGTAATTATATTGAATCTATATTGGCGGCATACAGACCCAGTGTATTGCGTAATGATGCGTCTGATAATATGGCAAAATTCTTTGGACGTATATTGTCACCAATTACCAAGCCGGCACCAATGGTTTGCGACCAAAATATCAGTGATGTTACAACAGTTGATGATGTTGAATTTATGGATAATGGAATAATTCGGTATACTGGTGATGGACGTCAATCATTTGCAGCAGCAATTTCGTTCAAAATGTCACCTGATTATTTAGACGAAGATTTCTTTAATGCGATATACACAATTCAAACAGAAATGATTTGCATGAATGCGTTTAGAATAATGGGCGCAGCAGATATTGAATCTGTGTTACGGCAACGTCGTGCAACAGCCGAAGAAAAAGAAACGTCTGCAACAGAACAAATCAGTGCGGCGGAATCTGCGATGGATGAAAATATTTCTGGAAATCAGAATCTGGTAAATTATTATCCGTTGTTTTTAATATTTGGTGCCAGTGTTCAAGAATTAGAACAATATATTGATGAATTTAACAAGATTGCTGCATCGTATGGGGTATCACCGATTGTGGAATCTTTTGCATCACGTGTGTCTTGGTTTGCACAAATTCCTGGGTTTGATGTTTTTCCGCGCAGTTTCAAAATGTTGTCACGTACTGCGGCGGTCAGTATCCCGATGTCCAGCACACCACGTGGTGTTGCAAATTGTGATTGGGGCCCGGGGCCATTGGTTATTTTCCCAACTGCCCAGGGTACACCATATCAATTTCAATTTCATGTATCTGACAAACCAGCCGCAGTGGCACATACTTTGACCATCGGGCCAACAGGCGGTGGTAAAACGACTTTGTTCAGTTTCTTGATTGCGCAATCTTTGCGACATAAGAAATTAAAAGCGTTTTTCTTTGATAGAAACAAGGGTGCAGAAATTTTCACTTTGTCAGTTGGTGGCAAATATGTGACGATGGTTGGTAAAGACAAAGATAAAAAAGCGGATTCTTTTCAAACACACTTAAATCCATTAAAAATGTCTGATACCCCAGATAATCGCGCATTTTTGCGGCGGTGGTTTGCAATGATTACTGGGAACAGTGATGCAAATTCGGCTGATGAAATTGCACGTGCGGTATCGGTAAATTTTGATTATTTACAACAAAATGACAGATTATTAAAAAATTTATGGGAAAGTTGTTTTTCATCTGTGGGTAATATGAGGCCGGCATTGAAAAAGTGGGTCGACCCGTTACAATATGGTGATATATTTAATGAAGATTCTGATACGTTGGATTTGAATTCACGTCTGACCACATTTGATTTTACAGATATATTACAAGATGAAACATTGGCGCCGGCTGTGATATCGTATATTTTACACAGAATAAATAATGATACTGTGTCGGGAGGTAATCCATCGTTGATTATGATTGATGAAACAGCGCCAATGCTGGAAAATAAAATGTTCCGTGACAGTTTTATAACGGGATTGCAAGAAGGGCGTAAAAATCGCCAGGCGTATATGGTTGCATTTCAACGGGCAAATGTTTTGGATAAATTGGGGATTGGTGATGTTGTTCGTGGCCAGGCGCAAACAGTGCTGTTTTTCCGTAATCCGGCGGCCGATGTGTCGGATTATCAATATTGGAATTTGAATCCATTGGAAATGGCATTTATTCAGGGCAAGGCATATCCGAATCTGAAACGCGCAGTTTTGTTATCACGGCCGGTTACTGGTGAATCTGTGATTTTGAATACTGAATTGGGTGGTTTGGGTAATTTGTTGCGATTGTTTGAATCTGGGCGTTCGTCGGTATTATTGGCCGAAGAATTATATGCACAATATGGAAATAACTTTGTCGCAGAATATTTGAAAAAGCAAGGGGCAGGCGATTTATAAAATATGAAATTTGTAAAAATTTTATGTTTTATTACTTGTTTTATTCCGTGTATTGCACGGGCCAATGATGATTGTTTGCCATATAAATTAAAACCAAGTGTTATGTTGGATACACCAACGTGGTCAAAAGAAGTTGTGCAACCGTTGCGTCATATGGATTTGTTACATGGTAATGTTGTTGCAACAATGGTTGATAATTATGACATTGTGGCTGATATTACAAATATCGAAGATGGATATTGTGTTGCATTAAAATCTGTGTATGCGACGGTTGGGTATACTGATTTTTTGGTTCAAATTGATATTCGTCATGTGCCAGAATCATGCACATACAACGCGATTTTATCACACGAAGACGAACATATTCGTGCTTATTTGTCTGTGATTGATGATTATAAAAAAGAATTAAAAGATTCTGTATATTCGGCGGCGGATTCTGTTACACCAATTTTTGTACGAAATGCCGCGGATATTGATGCGGCGATTTCTGAATTAAATGATGAATTACAGGCGCATCCAGATTTAATTTTAGTTAAACAAAAAATCAAAGCAGCCGAAGAAATCCGTAACAAGCGTGTTGACCAACATGACACTGGTCAATCGTTGCAGAAATGTTTTGAATAAAATTATTTTTCATCTGAATTTGTCTGATAATAATATTCCAATAATTCGTGTGAATATTCTTCGATTCTGCCGCTGGGCAATACCAGCATTCTGGTAATTCCGATTTGTTCAACAAATTCTGGATTATGGCTGACAACAATAATTGTACCTGGGTAATCATGGAAATTATCGCCGATTATCATTTGCGTTTCTGGATCCAGGTGGTTGGTTGGTTCGTCTAATATCAGCATATTTGCGCGTTTTAATAACATCTTACACAGTGCAACACGCGCCTTTTCACCGGGGGATAATACTGATACTTGTTTGAATACATCCATATCAAAAAATAAAAAGTTTGCCAATATGGTTCGTAATTGTTGGTCGGTGTAATCGGGATGATATACATTTTCTAGAACAGTTTTATTTTCGTCCAGTAATTCCAGTTCTTGGGCATAATATGCAATATCTGTTTTTGGGTTTATTGTTATTGTGCCGCGTTCCGGGGTCAGTTGCCCAAGTATTATTTTTAATAATGTTGATTTTCCTGTTCCATTTTCGCCGACGATTAAAAATCTTTCACCACCAGTTATGTAAAAAGATAATTTTCTGTATAATAATTTTGCACCAGGGTATCTGAACCATAAATCTTCAACAAAAACAGGGTGACGTGAACCAGCGGTCAATGGTGTTAAATCCATATTGATTTTTTTATATGTTTGCGCGCGAATTGTTCGATTTGCCAAAATTTTTGCCAGTTGTTTTTCACGTGTATGACCAATGCGTTTTATGCTGTGATTTGTGGGACTGGCCGCGCGTGCTTTTTCTATGAATTCAGTCAAATGTGCGATTTGTCTTTCTTCGGATTCGATTTGCTTTTCACGACGATGTTTAATTTGCGCCAATTTGTTTTTATAATCATCATAATTGCCGTCAAATACAGTTGTTTTATGTGATACTTTATCAACCAATAATATCTTGGTCACAATTTTGTTTAAGAATTCTGTATCATGACTGATGATTAAAACCATACCTTTGTATTTTTTAAGGTATCCACAAACCCAATCTTTGGTATTTATATCCAGATGATTTGTTGGCTCATCCAATAATAAAACACCAGATCGGGAATACAGCAGGCGTGCAAATGCAACCTTGGATTTTTGGCCGCCGGACAGGTTTTTTAATTTCATGTCCAGCATCGCGGAATCAATTTGCATATTTTCAATTATTTCCAATAATTCATCTTCGGCATGATAATAATTATAATATTCCAGTCGTTCTTGGGTTTCTGATATTTGGTGCATTATATTTTGGTCGTCTGGGGCATCTGCGATTTGTTCATATAATTTTTTCAGTTTATTTTCTAAATCTGAAATTGGACGACCTGTAATTAAAAAATCCCAAACTGTGATTTCAGGGTCGGATAATTCAAGTTGTTGGGGCAAATATGCGATGTTTTCATTATTTGTGTTTATGTATCCTGAATCCGGCTTTATTTGTCCCAGGATTATTTTGAATAACGTTGTTTTGCCGGCACCATTTACACCAACAATTCCAACCTTGTCGCGCGGCAGCAGATTAAATTCGGCATTATCATAAATGACGTTTGTTCCAAATGATAAAGATAAATTTACTGCTTTCATATTCAAAATATATTGTATAATAATATTTACAATAAAAGGGGAAACAATGAAAAAATTATTATTTTTATGTTTTGGATTGGTTTTGTCAGCATGTGGTGAAAGTGCGAATATCGAAGGTAAATGGGTTGAACCAGTGCCAAATATGCCTGGGGTAAAACAGGGATTTAGTTTAGAGCAGGGCGGTGTCGCAGAATCTATAAATATGGCGACATTGCAATATAATGCATGGCAATTAGAAGATAATATTTTGATATTATCTGGGAAAAGTATAGGAAATCACCAAGTGATTGATTTTACCGAAAAATACGAAATCGCAAGTGTTGATGATGACAAGTTGATATTAAAGAACGGTGATGATATCCGTGAATTTACACGATGCACAGATTGTGAATAAGTGAATAAAAACACCCCATTTCGGGGTGTTTTTATTTTTAACTTGGTTGTTGGCGGTGGATTTACTTCGTCACCTGGAAACCTTTGCTGGCGCAAACCGGCGTACTGCCGTCCGCCTGGTTTCGGCGGTTGAACCACATTGCTTCTGTGGTTCAAAACCAACACAACACACATAAAATAAAAAATACACCACAATGGGTGTATTTTTCATTTTAACTTGGTTGCGGAGTGTGGATTTGAACCACAGACCTTCAGGTTATGAGCCTGACGAGCTACCGGACTGCTCTACTCCGCGGCGAACGGGGCTAATTATATAACCTTTTATTTGTATTGTCAAATAAAATCAAAAATTAGGGATAAAGGACAGAATTCCTTAGTGTCTTGAAATATGATTTTTTTACTGCTAGAATCCAACAGTACAAAAACAGGTTAGTATATATGTATCAGACTTTTAGAAAATTATGGAAGGCTTTTTGGGAACCTATTTTGCGGTTGCCGTTGTTTCAATGGATTATTGCCGGTGCAATGGCGTTGGCAATTTGGTTTGTATATTTTACTTGTCGTAAAAAAATTACAAATTGGGATGTTTTTAAGAAGTATCGCAAAAAACCAGCAATATTTATATTTTGGCATGGGCGCAGTATGATGTTATCGCCAATCGTGTGTTTGGGTGGTATGCGTGCGTATGCCGTGGCATCGCGTCATAAAGATGGACGTATGATGGCAAAGTTACAGCGTTTATTCGGATTAAAATCAATTTATGGCAGCACGTCTGAGGGTGGAATATCCGTATTGCGCCAAGGAGTGCGGATTTTGCGGCGCGGTGATTATTCTATGTGTTTGTCGCCTGATGGGCCTGGGGGGCCGTCGTTGCGTGTCCAAGATGGGGCGTTATATTTTGCAAAAATGACAGGGGCGCCAATTATACCGGTATGTTATTCTGCGTCGCGTGCATGGTTTCAAGATCGTTGGGACAGGTATTTGGTCGCGTTGCCTTTTTCAACTATAACGTGTAAAGTTGGGGAACCTGTGTTTATTGATTCTAAAATCAGTGCTGATGATTTTGAAAAAGTACGCAAGCATATAGAAGATATTATGGTGCAACAGGTACGTGAAATGGATGGCGAATTTAACTTGTTCCAGGTTGAACAAGATTTGACGTCCACAGAATTCAAAAATAAACGTCGTGCAGAAAAAGCGGCTAAGAAAGCACAGAAAAAATCTGGTCGTGGGAAAAAATAAAAATGAAAACACCTTGGTGGTTTTTGCATAAAACACCGCTGGCTTGGTTATTAGTGCCAGTGTCATGGATTTATTATTTATTTGGTCGATTGGTTTTTATGTTCCGCAAAATTGGCGCATATAAATCACGGCGTAAAATAATATGTGTTGGAAATATATTGGCCGGTGGGGTTGGAAAAACACCGATTGTACGTGCCATCGCAGAATTTTTAGATGCGCCTGTTGTAATGCGTGGATATAAAAAAAGCGCCAAGACTGGTAATGTTGGTGACGAAGCTGCGATGTTGGCGCGTGGTGGATTGCAGGTGCATGTTGGTGATAGAAAAAGCAATATTATTTTATTAAATCGTCAGATGTCAGAATCTGGGCCGATTGTAATGGATGATGGATTCCAAAACCCTAAAATAAAAAAAGATATTTCTGTGTTGGTGTTTGATGACAGTATTGGATATGGAAATGGTTTTTTATTGCCAGCTGGGCCGTTGCGCGAACCGCGTCGTGCCATACGTCGTGCAGATGCAGTTATTGTAATTAAAACATCTGGGGCACGCCGTAAATTCAAATTACCAGAAAATATCCCAGTATTTTATGCGCAAACGAAAACTGTATCACCATATGATGATAATGAAAAATTATTTGCGTTTGCAGGAATTGGATATCCGCGGAAATTTTTCCGGACATTAAAAAATTTAGTCGGAAAAAAATCTTTCCCAGATCATTATCAATACACAGACCAAGATTTGCAAAAATTATTTGATGCCGCAAATAAGCGTGGTGCAAAACTGATTACAACTGAAAAAGACTGGATAAGATTACCGGAATCTGTGCGTGGTGATATAAAATATGCCCAGTTGGATATGCGTTTGGATGATGATTTTTGGACTTGGTTGGGGGATAAAATAAAATGTCAACATTGAAAAAACAGGTAAAGATTGTCGGCAAAGGGATTCATTCTGGGGCGCCAGTTAGTATGATTATAAAACCTTCACGCAAGGTTGGAATTTTTTTTCAGCGTATGGATATGTCAGACAGTATACCGATGCGTGCAACATATGACAATGTTGGCGAAACAAAAATGCGCAATACAACAATCGGTGATATTACAGGTGCCCATGTTCAAACAGTTGAACATTTAATGGCGGCGTTGTTTTTGGCCGGTATTGACAGTGCGATTATTGAAATAGATGGGCCAGAAACACCAATTTTGGATGGCAGTGCGGCTGAATTTTATAATGATTTTATTGCGGCTGGGGTTACAGGGCGTGTTTGTAAAAAAATCGTTGTGCGGCGTACTGTTATTGCACATGCAGCAGAATTGCGTCGTGACATGTGTTGGATAACGCGATTAAAGTGGTGGATTATAAATACTGTATCTGGGCGAAAAAGCAATGGGTATGTAAAATTATCACCAAATGATAAAGATGCGCTGGAAATAACAGCAACACTGATTTATCCAGAAAAAATTATTGGAAATCAGACGTATTCTTATACATTTGACGGAACCAAAAAATCGATTTCTGATTTTGTTAAAAATATTGCACGCGCGCGTACGTTTGGCAAGTATTCTGAGTGGGAATATCTGAAATCGCACGGTATGGCACGTGGCGCAGATGAAACAAATGTAATTGCATTAAATAATCGTGGGGATGGGACATTAAATAATACAATATGGCCAGATGAATTTGTTCGCCATAAGATTATTGATGCGTTGGGTGATATGTACACGTCTGGCGGATTTGTTGTCGGAAAATTAGAATCTTTTAAGGGCAGTCATGCGTTAAACAATTTGGTGTTGAAAAAGTTGTTCAGTGACGCGGCAAATTATGATATAATTGAATCAAAATAATAATAAACAGGGATATGTAATATGAAAAAAGCATTTGCATTTTGTTCTTTGTTTTTGGCGTTGTGTGCATGTGGCGGTATGATTAAAAACGAAAATGGCAGCCAATATTTAACACAACTGGACGCGGAACCGATTGGATGCACATTTTTGTATAAAATTGAATCAGAAGTATCGGTTTATGATGCTGATGATGCACGTGTGTATTTGGAAAATAGAATTGTTGACCAGGCGCGTCCTGGGAACGCATATTGGATAACCAGTCAACGTACACGCCCGAACGAGTGGGTAATATTTGGCCCGGAACGTGCGTTTGTATTGGTCGCAAATGTTTATGATTGTCCACATCCAAACAGTGTGCGTACCGCCAAAGATGGGGGAACCAGTATTACGGCGACACCTGTGTTGGTTGAACATCAAATAAATTGCAATGACACCATGTATGGTGGTATGGGTGGTTGTTGATATAGATAATAAAATATAATCAACACCCGTTGTGTGAAAACAACGGGTGTTGTTTTTGTATTCTGTGTTTGCCAAAGCCGGTTTTTTTATGTTATAATTACTTGAAATATATCAGAGAGAGAAATTGTCAGGCCAAGTTATAACTGTTGACAGGAAAAAATATGCCGTTGGATTGTTTTGGCAACCCACGGGGGCTGGGTATGTTGCGCGTACGTATGCACGTGCGTTGGCGCGCAGTATTGATAAAAAACTAAATTTATATACTGAATATCGCGCGATGGTGGGATTGGGGTCTAAACGTGCCGGTCATCGTAGTGGTATGGACAGTGCCGCCGCCGCCATTGCGGATGCATTGGGGGAATTTACATCATTTTTAGCGGTTTTTGCGCTGGATAAATCTTTTTATTTGGTTGCGGTTCGTAATGGCGTGATTTTAGAAGATAAGTTGTTTGAACGTGAAGAAGATGCACGTGCAGAATATTTTAAGTTATCTGAAATCCCAGATTGGGGCGCGTTGTTTGCACCGGGGGCGTGGGGGATGCCACGTGCGGTTGAACGTAATTTACCTGATTTAATCATGCGTACGGCACGTGCCACTTTGCGACCAATCAGTCGTGCGCGTGCGGTTGTTGTATCAATTATTTTGGTATTGATGTTTGTGGGTGTGTTTTTGTGGTTCTTTCGTGAACCATTGCGTCAAATGTTTGCACCGCAACCACAGATATCAAATGTTTCGCCTGAAATCGTTGCAGAATATGAACGTCAGGTCGAAGAAAAAAATAAAGAATTGGACGAACAATTTCAAATTGAACGTGCACCACAGCCGGAACCAATTATATTGCCGTATGAATTTTTACCAAATCCAACAATACGTGCAGAAACATGTTTCCAGGCAATCGCGTTTTTAATGCAACCTATTACTGGGTGGAGTCAGGTTTCCGCGGAATGTGGTGAAACACATGCCAGTGTTGTATTTAATCGTGATTTTGGCACATTAAATGATTTTTATGCGACGGCCACAGAATTGATGCCTGGGTCGTTTGTACAACAAGAATCTGATGATACGTTGTATGTGCGTGCAACATTGCCGGCAGTGCCGACGTATGCATCATTGGATGAACGTGATGTTGAAACAGTATTACGCGCGGTGTTGAGTGCATTTCAATACGGTGGGATGTCTGTGGATGCGCAAATGGTGACAGATACTTTGACCAATGGGGTTGATACAGTAAATCTGGATATAGTAGAAGTTGCGGCAGAATCAAAATTAAATCCAATGCAATTTATGAAGATTTTTGAAGAATTTGGCGGGGTGTATATGACGCGCTGTGCGTGGGATGCATCAACACGGAACTGGAACTATGAGGTGATAATCTATGCGAAATAAAATTATGTTTTTGTCAGTGTTTATGTTTTCAATGCTGATGTGCGCACCGGCTGAATTGATGGCGGCGACATCTGGGGGGTCGGCGTCCGAGGCAGCAGTTGCCCAAGATATCGCCGCAGAAATGGAAGCGGTTTCCGCAGATGCGGTGGCAGCATATGATGCGTCTGGGTCTGTGTTTCAGCAAATTACTGATTTAGAACAAGAAAAGGTTTTAATGGAACTGGAAAAAGAACGCGCCCAGTTGGATTTAGAATTAGACAGATTGGCGGCTGAAAAAATCAAATTACATATGGAAATTGATGAATTGTCTGGACGTGCAGAACAACAGCAACAAGAACTGGAAAATGCCCAGGCAAAGTTAGAAGCCGAAGCCGCAAAATTAGAACGTGAAAAAGAAGCCTTGGAAGCCCAAACAGAAGAATTGGCAACAAAAAAGACGACAAGTGCAACAACAAATAAATCTGATGAAGGTAAGTCGTTTGATTTTGGTGATCAATACAGATTGGTAAATGTTATTGGGGCTGGTGCCCAATTACAGGCGACAATCGAAAATTTAGCAACAGGGCAAAATAGAACAATCAGTGTTGGCAAGGTTGTTGATGGTTATACAGTTACATCAATATCTTTGGACGAAGGTGTTGTATTTTCTGATGGTAATGATACCCAGACGTTAAATATTACAAAATCAAAATAAAGCGGCGGATTATGAACGAAGCGGAAAACAATATCATAAACAATATACCGGTGGCGTCACGGCCGTCAATTCCAGCAGGATTGGAAACGGCTGATAACAAGGATATTGTAGATTATCTGTTTTCAAATGGAAACAGGTTGTTGACCGCAACAGGTGCAGAACAAGAATTACCAAAAGATACCCAGGGTTTAATTGCGTATTTTTCAGGTGGTGAAATAATTGTTTCGCGTACACATCGTTATGATGGACGTGTGTTGGCTTTTTTGGATTTGTTAAAGAAACGGGCGCTGCCGATGCGTATACCGTTTTATTCTGATTTGGGTTTGGTTTCCAGTATATACAAGGCATACGAAGGGCGTTTGGGTGGGGTCGCACGTTCGCGTCAGGATTATGACAACCAAATGCAAAAAGACTTTGTCGATATTATTGCCAAGGCCGCGGCGCAAAAGGTTTCTGATATTCATATCGAAGTTGCGGACCAAACAACAATTTATTTCCGTATCGATGGCAGTATGCAGCCTGTGTTGGAATATAATTCAGGGTGGGGGGAATCTTTTGTTCGTGCGGCGTTTGCATCGTCTGATATGTCAAATGCAAACTATGCGCAAAATGAATACCAGGCGGCACAAAAAGATGGGCGTACACCATTACGTGGCACCAAAGATTTATATTTGCCACGTGGTATATTGAGTATTCGTATGCAATTTAATCCAATCGCATTTGGCAGTCGTTATGTCGTTATGCGATTGTTATATGATAATCCATCCGAAGGTATAAAAACAGAACAAGAATTTGGTGAATATGAACAAAAATTATTGATGCGGTTGCGGTCTTTTCCAACAGGTTTGGTAATTGTTGCCGGTCCCACCAGTTCTGGGAAATCAACCACGTTGGTGCGTAATATGTCTTTGATGTTAAAAGAACATCATTATGAAATAAACTTGATAACCGTGGAAGATCCGGTTGAACAAAAAATATTTGGCGCGCATCAAATGCCGGTGGTAAATACAACAAACGAAGAACAACGTGAAGAAAAGTATACCGAAGCGTTGGCCGCCGCGTTGCGCAGTGACCCTGATACGTTGATGGTGGGGGAAATTCGTACGTTGGCCGCCGCCCAGTTGACTGTGCGTGGGGCGTTGTCTGGGCATAATGTGTGGACAACATTGCATGCAAATTCTGCAATGTCTGCATTGACGCGATTGCTGGATTTGGGAATAGAAGCGTTTAAGTTAAAAGAAGAAACATTGATGCGTGGATTGATATCTATGCGTTTGTTCAAAAAGTTATGCCCACATTGTCGTGAACGTTTGATTGATCATCCAGAGGCACCTGAATACGGGCGTGTTATGGATGCGTTTGGTGAATTGGGATTACGCCAGGTATATATTCGTGGCGCCGGATGTGAAGAGTGCAAAGGTACAGGAACGTTGGGGCGTATCAAGGCCGGGGAAATTATTATTACTAACAGTGAATTTTTACGTATGGCGTTGGCCGGAAATACAGATGGGGCGTATAAGTATTGGTTAGAAGAAATGGATGGACGTACGCTGAAAGAGGCCGCCACAGCATTGATGTTACAGGGTATTATTGGTGTTGATGAACTGGAACGTTGGGTTGGGCTGTTGGATAGACCGGGGGTATATTGATATGACAACAAAAATGGATTTATGGTATGCCCGGTTGGTTTTTCGGTTGAATACTGAAAAACGTATGGCCACAGCGCGAAAGTTGGCATCACTGTTGCGTAATGATTTTACATTGATGGATGCGCTGGGGCGATTGGAATCAATAGAATCACATGGTGGAACCAAGCCAAATGAACCTTTTGCAATCGTCATGCGCGAGTGGCAAAAAAATCTGGAACGTGGGATGAGTTTTTCTGATGCCACGCGTGGATGGGTACCACCAGAAGAAACATTGTTGGTTACGTCTGGAAATTTGTCTGATTTAGTTGTCGCATTAGAAAATGTCAGCAGGGTTGTTGATGGTACAACACGTATACGGCGTGCAATGGTCAGTGCGATTGCATATCCGTTGTTTTTGTTATTATTGACGTTTGGCATTATTATGCTGGTTGGCATATATCTGGTACCGCCGTTGGCGGAAATTGCCGGGGATAATATGGTTTGGCGTGGTATGGCGGCATCGTTGATATGGTTGTCAGAATTTTCTATCAATTATTGGTATCTGGTGTTGGGTATTTTTGCAGCGATTGTTGCAATTATTTGGATCAGTTTGCCAAATTGGACTGGGCGGATGCGTACAGTTTTTGATAAATTGCCGCCATGGAACGTTTATAAAATTCAGATGTCTGTTGGTTGGTTGATGAGTTTATCTGCGATGGTTGCGGCTGGTATAACAATACCAGATGCAATGCGTATGTTGGCGGACAGTTCAAATAAATATCTGCGCAGTATATTAGAAGATACATTGCATTATATTGCAAATGGCGCGAATTTAGGTGTTGCGTTAAATCGTACAGGGCGTGATTTTCCAAATGCAGAAATTATTGGTGATTTGGCAATATATGCAGATATGAACGGATTTGATGAAAATCTGGGACGGGTGGCAAATGATTATATGGAAGAATCTGTGCGGAAAATGGAATCTGTATCAAATGCATTAAACAGTATTGGGATATTATTGGTGTCTGCAATTATTGCATGGGTTGTTTTGGGTACGTTCCAGATGCAAGATCAAATTACTTCGTCATTGACGTAAAGTCGCGTTATTTGTAAAAAAAATGCGCCAAATGGCGCACTTTTTTTATAATTAAATTTTTATACCATAAATGGCAAGTTTTCTAATGTACCTTCGGAGACACGAACATTTATGTCCAGCATCATAAATATTGTATCTGGGGTATGTGATATATTTGGATTAAACATCTGGGTTGATAATAAGTGGCTGGTATTTACCGACAGACGTGTTATCAAATGGTCGTCGTCCAATAATGTATATATTGGACCGATGTCGCGTGGTGTGTTTTCACCAATTTCATGTTCGTTTTGTGGGCAACGCAGACCATCCAGAATTGTTTTTACACGGTTATCTATATCACTGTGGGGCAGACCGACAATTTCAGGGTGCATCATTTGTATATCAATTTCGGCCAATAATTTCAGGTTTGGGGTAATAATTGGGTTCCAATCAATTCCGCCAACGTGACGGGTGGTGATTGGACTTTTGGTTGCGGTTGGCATCATGTATTTCGTCATGTTATCCCATGGTTGGTGTTCCAACAGTTTTTTTAACTGTGGATGAAATTGCATACGGATGTCGGAAATGTGTTGAGAACGCTTTTTCGGGTTGATTAAAATATCACCAAAATACAGTAATTTGAAACGCATAATTTATCCCCCTTTTTCCTTGAAAATTATAGCATAAATTGCTATTGTAACATAGAAAAAAAGAAAGGATTTTTTATGGCTGTCACAAACGAATATACAGGTGATTCAATCAAGGTATTAAAGGGACTGGAAGCGGTTAAAAAACGTCCAGGTATGTACATCGGTGACGTGGGCGAAGGTGGTTCAGGACTGCATCATATGATTTATGAAGTTGTCAATAATTCTATTGACGAAGCAATGGCTGGATTTGCTGATACTGTATATGTTTCATTAAATGCAGATGGCAGTGCCACAATTCGTGATAATGGTCGTGGGATGCCGTTCGATATAAATCACGAAACAGGGCGCAGTGCATTAGAACTGATTATGTGCGAATTACATGCTGGTGGTAAATTTGATAATGAAAGCAATGGTGCGTATAAAGTATCTGGTGGTTTGCATGGTGTTGGTGTGTCGGTTGTAAATGCGTTATCTACGTGGTTAGAAGTGCGCGTTTGGCGTGGCGATAAAGAAGCGCACATGGCGTTTGCTGATGGGGTGCCAACGTGTGATTTAACAATCACAGAAAATAAAACAGGTCATGAACATGGTACCGAGGTTACTTTCTTACCATCGCCAGAAACTTTTACAGGTACAGAATTTAACTTTGATACATTGGAAACGTGGCTGCGTGAACAATCGTTTTTGAACGCAAATGTTCGTATTATTTTGGAAGATTTGCGTGGGGCCGAAAAAAAGACACGCGAATTTCATTCTGTTGATGGGTTAAAGGGTTTTGCAACGTATTTGGATAAATCCAAAGAACTGTTAAATCGTGAACCGATTCAAATGATAAAGCAAATAGACGATACGTATATTGAAATCGTTTTACAATGGACAACGGCGTATACGGAAACATCTTTGTGTTTTACGAATAATATTCCAAACCGTGATGGTGGAACGCATCTGGCCGGATTTCGCGCAGGGTTGACGCGTGCAATCAATAAATATATTGCTGATAAAATTACTAAAAAAGATGTCACTTTGTCTGGCGAAGATTTCCGCGAAGGATTGACCAGTATTATCAGTGTAAAAATTCCAGATCCTAAATTCGGGTCACAGACCAAAGACAAGTTAGTTTCCAGCGAAGTGCGCCCGTTGGTTGAAAATACAGTATATGATTTGTTGTATGAATATCTGGATGAAAATCCGGCGATTGCAAAACTGATTGTTGATAAAATTATAGAGGCCGCCACTGCACGTGAAGCAGCGCGTAAGGCACGTGAATTATCACGTAAAAAAACAGGGCCTGAATTGGGTGGTTTGCCGGGTAAATTGGCAAATTGCAGTGAACGTGATCCTGCAAAGTGCGAATTGTTCATCGTCGAAGGGGATTCTGCTGGGGGTACGGCAAAGCAGGGGCGTGATCGTAAAACCCAGGCTATTTTGCCATTGCGCGGAAAAATTTTGAACGTTGAACGTGTGCGCTTTGATAAAATGTTGGGGTCTGATACTATTGGTGCACTGATTACAACAATGGGGGCAGGTATCGGCAAAGATGATTTTGATATTGAAAAAATGCGATATCACAAAGTTATTATTATGACCGATGCTGATGTTGATGGTCAGCATATTCAGACTTTATTGATGACGTTCTTTTATCGATATATGCCAGAGGCAATCGAACGTGGGTATATATATGTTGCAAAACCACCGTTATATGGGGTAACACGTGGTAAACAACAGATTTATTTACAAAATCAACGTGAAATGGACGATTATTTAATGGATCAGTTGGCAACAGACGGGGTTATTGAAATTGCATCGGGGGCACAAATATCTGGCGCAGATTTGAAACGTTTGTTGACATTGGTGTTGAATATGAAAAACACTTTGTTGCCGTTGAATCATATTATGCCGTTACGTTTTGTCGAAGCATTGGCGTTAAACGGTGTGTTTGATTCTGAAACAGATGAAAATTTTGCAGCGGCAGCGAAAATGTTGGATGCCGAAGAACTGGAATTTGAACGCGGATGGAAAATTTCTGCGGGGGATGACGGTATCACAATTACGCGTACATTACGCAGTGTGACAGAAACGCATGTATTACCACGTGAAAAAATTACTGGGCCTGAAATTCGTGCTTGGTTGCGGTTGGATGGGCGTGATGAATTAAAAGAAACTTTTTCAAAACCAGTAACATTGCGTGTTAAATCAAAATCACAAAAAATCTGGGGTGCATTAAATCTGTTGGATACAGCGTTTGAATATGCCAAGACCGGATTAAAAATCCAGCGGTATAAAGGGTTGGGTGAAATGAACGCGGAACAATTATGGGAAACAACAATGGATCCAAATCATCGCAGTTTGTTCCAGGTCAAGGTTGGTGATGCGTCCCAGGCAGATGAAGTTGTTTCTATGCTGATGGGGGATGTCGTTGAACCACGGCGTGATTTTATTGTTGATAATGCGCTGGATGCGAACTTGGACGTATAAAAAAAGGGGGCTAAGAAAATGTCAGAGAATAATTTTTCTGTTGATGATTTTGGACAGATTCACCGCGATAATGTGCCAGCGCGTGATGATACAGATGCGTTGTGGGATGAATATCATCAACTGGAATATGAAATTTTTTCTGGTAATGATAAAAGCCCGGAAAAATTGGCGCGTTTTCATGAATTAGAAAAGCAACTGGGGGTGTCCCAGCAGAAAAAGAACGCGTTTTTGAACGCGAAAAATAAACTGCGCGCGTCAGCACAACAAACGATGTCTGTGTCACAAATATTGGCAATGGGTAAAGAACGGCAAAACGATTAAACGTATTTATGTTTACATCTGATTGGTTTTTTGAATTAGACAAATGTTTGCGTGAAATGGGTTTAGATTCCGATGCGCAATCGTTTGATGAAATCAAAGAAAATTTATCACATCGAAAAATTTTGTCGTCGGATGCGTTTGCTGAAAATTGTATATATGTCATATTGGCTGGCGGTTTTTCGCAAAAAACAGCCAAGAAAATTCATGCAGAAATTATGAGATATATTCGTGATAACGGGGCGGATTTTGATGGTCTGTTTGCGATGTTTCATAATAAAAACAAAATCAATGCGATTTGTAAAATTTGGAATATGCGTGACGAATTATGTCGCGGATATTATGCGTTGGATAATTTAGATGCGCGCATAAATTATTTATCAAAATTACCACATATTGGAAAAATTACTGCAAATCATTTGGCACGAAATTTGGGTGAAGATGTGGTTAAATACGATATTTGGATTCAGCGCTTGGGCGTTCTGTATGCACAAAATCCGGCATTGGCAGAAAAAATAGATAATAAAAAACTGTGTTCTGATATTAAATGTGCATGTGATGCAATGTTTGATTTGTTGGTTCGTGAAACAGGGTTGCCACGTGGGTATATAGATGTTGTTTTATGGAAAAGTTCACAGGTCGGTTTAATAAAGGAATTAAAGCATGGATGTAAAAATTGAACAGTCGTGGAAAGATGCATTGGCATCAGAATTTGATAAAGACTATTTTATCAAATTGACCGATTTCGTACGTGGCGAATATCTGGCTGGGCATGCGGTGTATCCGGCACCAGCAAATATTTTTAATGCGTTTAATTTATGTCCGTTGGAAAATGTCAAGGTTGTAATTATTGGGCAAGATCCATATCATGAACCAGGCCAGGCACACGGATTGTGTTTTTCTGTGTTGCCACCAACACCAATTCCGCCATCGCTGATAAATATATATAAAGAAATTCAAAATGATTTGGGGCGTCCATCGCGTACGCATGGTGATTTAACAGATTGGGCGCGTCAAGGGGTGTTGTTGTTAAATTCTACGTTGACAGTTGCTGCACATCGGGCGGCATCGCATGTCGGGCGTGGTTGGGAACAGTTTACTGATGCGGTAATACGTGTGGTTGCAGAACGTCAGAATATTGTATATATGTTGTGGGGCAGTTATGCCCAACGCAAGGCTGAATTTGTTGATGTACAAAATAATCTGATTTTGAAAAGTGTGCATCCGTCGCCTTTATCTGCCAGTCGTGGATTTTTTGGTAATCATCATTTTTCACGTGCAAATGAATATTTAATTGCGCATGGAAAAACACCGATTGATTGGTAAAAAAAATGCGCCAAATGGCGCACTTTTTATTGATAACTAAAAATTATATGTAAATCCGGCGCCATAAAATGCGTATGAATAATTTGCAAGCGCGGTGTTTGCGTTGGAAAAATGTTGGATAAATAATTCTATGCCCCATTTGTCATTTATTCTGTATCCGCCAATCAGTTTGAATTGAAATAATAATTTGGCCCCCAGGCGTTCATTTTGTTGTGCCTGTAATCCAACACCGACGCCAGTTGAAAAATACCAATTATCGCCATGTGCCAGGGCGATATCTTCGGATAAAAATATCATTGGTATTGTAAATTTATCCCAATCCCATCCATATTTTTGCCCAAACCCCAACGTTTGCCCAATGTTTATTGATTGACGTGCCGGCAATTTGAAAAACGTTGTTGGCTGAGAATATTGTACGTGCAGAAAATAAAATGGTACCAGTTGGGTTGGTGGTGGTATTAAAAATCCACTGTTTACGCCCTGGCCAATGTTCAGTGCAATTTGGTGTTTGTGTTCGCCCATAAATGGATTTGTGTCCGCAAATGCAGCAGATGTGGCGAATATCAATGTAAATAAAGAAGTTGCGATTTTTTTCATACGCGAAATATATAATATATTACAAAGTTTTGCAATATAAATTTATTAAAAAATATAATTATTTTATATATGAATAAATTCTGATGATAAAATTTTGGGATTGTTTTTCTTGCATTTGATATTTTCTTTGTTATAATTCGGGGCATTGGCGAAGTAGCTCAGGTGGTTAGAGCAGCGGAATCATAATCCGCGTGTCGGGGGTTCAAGTCCCTCCTTCGCTACCAAAATACAGGCCGGCGTTTGTCGGCTTTTATTTTTTGCTAAAATTTATTACCGCTTTTGTCATATCGTTTATGTATGCATCCGATTGTGGTTTTATGTACCCCGGGTGTTATTTCATAATATATGTGGCGGCCGTCACGACGTGATTTAACAAAATCATCATCTTGTAATTTTTTTAAGTATTGTGAAACCTTGATTTGTGGGATGTTTGTACCAGATACTATTTCAGATACGCATGATTCGCCGCGATAGGTCAAATATTCTAATATTCGCATTTTATCGTAATTGGCGAATAATTTTATCCGATTTGCAACCATTGTTGTGTAATCGGTGGGTAATATTTCTTTGTGGCCAGTACGCAAAAATCTGAATTGATCGGTCATATGACCAAACAATTTACGCATGCATACAAAAATACTGGCGGGATATTCGCGACATATTTCATAGTATACAAATATACCACGTCTGTGTGTGCGAACCAATTCTGCATCACGCATTTTGCGCAGTGATTGTGAAACAACCATTTGTTCTGTGCCAACACCGTTCGCAATGGCAGATACAGATGATGCACCATATACATCCAAAAATTCCAAAATACGTAATCGTAATGGGTGGGCGATATATGTCAGTCCACGCACAGCACGTGTCATTATTATATCTGGTAACAGGCATTTGATTTTTACGTCTGGTAAAACATTATCTGGCATCAGATTCCTTATTCTTTATTTATTTAATATAACATTATTTTTTGAAAACGTAAATAAATTATTTGACTTTTTAATATGTATCATAAATAATATATATTGAAAATTATATGTATTATATATTTAATATTTCGAAAGGGGATTAAATGAAATCTTTATCAAAATTGTTGGTCGCGTCAATAATGATGATTCCGGGTATGGCGTTGGCAAACCCGGCGTGTCCGATATGTACGATTGCGATTGGCGCAGGCGTTGGTGTCGCAGAATCTTTGGGCGTGCCGACATCTGTGGTTGGTTTGTGGGCTGGCGCGTTATTGACGTTGTTGGGATATTGGATGATAAAGTTTTTTGATAATCGGGGGTGGAAATTTTTTGGTCGTAATGCTTTGTTGATTGGGATGTCGGTTGCAATGATTGGGTTTGCGTATGTTGGCGATATTGACTATACCCCAGTATGGATTTGCAATGTTTTGTATATTGACCCGATTTTGTTCGGTGCGATTGTTGGTATGATTGTGTTCATATTGGTTGAAAAACTGTATGAATTTATGAAGCGTAAAAATGGTGGACATGCACATTTTCCTTTTGAACGTGTGGTGTTACCGGTTGTTGTGTTGGCTTTGTTCAGTTGGTTGTTCTGTGCGTGTATGTAAAATAACAAAAGGAGGCGCAAATGGAAAAAATAAAAAATGTTAAAGAATTTGTTGAAAAATTAGATGCAGCAAAAAAAGTAAATCCAAAAGATTTATCGTCTGACCAAGATTTGACCATTGGTATTATGAATTTGATATCAATCGAAGAACATTTGATGTTTTCTGGGGCAAAAACTGGCAAACATGAATTTTATGATTTGATTGATGAAGTGCGTGAACAGCGCAAGCAAATGATGCAAAAAATTATTCCTTCGTATGAAGGTGAAGTATGGTGCATTTCAAAGCATTTATTGGCTGCGTCAATGCGTTTATTCGAAGTTGGTACCAAGGCTTTGGCAGCTGGGGATAAATCGGGCGCATATGATTTATTTGATCGGTCATATGGATTATATTGTATATTCTGGGGATTAAATATGGGTGGATTGGTTGGTGGCGCAGATGTTAAATGGATTAAAACCAGTGCCACAAAATCAAATGTAAAAAAAAAACGATGAAATAGCCCAGGTATCAGATGATATCCCAGATACTGTGTCCGATGACAGCAAAATGTCGCGTTTGAAACGTTGGGTAAAAAATGCGGTAAATTGTTGTATTGAATAAATTTGTATCTGTTGAACCCAAGCCCCACGAAATTCGTGGGGTGTTTTTTATCCTTGATTTTTAGCGCATTGTCTTTATAATTGGCAAGACAGTTGCCCTAATAGTCTAGTGGTAAAACACGTCCTTGGTAAGGACGAGTCGCAAGTCCGATTCTTGCTTAGGGCACCAG
>CALXMQ010000003.1 GCA_944389515.1 uncultured Alphaproteobacteria bacterium
TTAACAAAGGCAATGATACGATTTTAACTGTATCAGAAAACAACAACCTTATTGTCAAGGCGTTTGCAACTGCGTGGAGATATCGTGAAATGTACGAAGAATGTGGCGATTCCGATAAAATCATTGCTACAGAACACACATCACCGCGCCAGTTTTACAGATACATTGACCTGGCATATATGAACCCAGAAACCGTCAACCGCATCTTATCTGGTCAGCAAAAAGTCAACGTGAATGAGTTATTTCAGATTGCAAAATATAATCATGTATAATTATTTTATGTTATTTTCCTGTTCTATTCTAGCTCCACCCACAGGAGTACTAACTCCATATGCTTTACGTTTATTTAAGAAAACCTCTCTTAACACCTGATTTTCGCGTTTTATTGCATTATCTGAATCAACAGAATCTTCTGGAACTTTAGAAAAATATTCTGACAATATTTGCCATTTCAAATCGGCTTTAGCATTTTCTATATCTTCTTTATTTTTGAAATCAATTTCACGCCCCAGAATAATAGCAACACTTTGTTCGTTCATATGTGTGATTAAGGCCTCTATCGCTGATATTTTTCGTTTGTCCATATTAATTTTTTCATATACATTGAAAAGTGCGTTAAATATTTTATACAAAACAAACAATATTCCTACAAAAAGCAACGCATTTGGAATTTTTACAACAACAATCGAAAGTGCTGCATACAACCAATTCCAACCATTTTGCATGAGACTTGCATTGATAAGATTCAACTGCTCTGAAAAAAGACCTAAAGCTTCAGAGATGTTGCAAAGAGAAAAAATACCGAGAATTAATGCCAAAAGACTCGCAAAAAGCATACTCCATCCATAGAACCTCATATTCTTAACGGACTCTTCTTTAAAATCTTTAACACTATTTATAATTTTTATATTTTTCTCTATTTTTGCTTTGTGCTTTTGATATTCTTCATCCAATTGCTGTGTTTTTTGGGCTATTTCTTCTTCTCGCTTTTGTCCAGTTTCTTCCAATTTAGCAATACTATTTTCTAATTCTATCTTCTTATAAGATAGCGAACCAACTGGATAGTTTCCCGTATCGTCTTGGAGTCCAATGTTTGTTTTCAACTGTTCCTGCACGCCTTTCAATTGATTAATGTCATTACTTATCGCGTTCTCTTCCGATTTATACCTGGTCAAATTCTGTGTGGTTACAGAAATATCTGACTGTAAGGAAGCTAATGTGTCTTGCGCTTGCGATATTTCATTTTGCAACGTCTGTTTTTCTGTCATCAATTGTTGATTTTCATCAATAAGTTGTTGCCGATTTAATGCCAATACAGAATTTGGAACGGGGGCCATTATTAATCCTTTTTTTTCATCTCATCCTATATAGGATTTTTTTGCCGTTTTTCAAGGAGTAACGCTCCAAAACTGGCATCTGGAATTTGGGCAAGGTATGTTCAGACGTGATTTTTGGCGTGATTGGTACAATGGTGAGTATACACTGGTACCGTTGTGCATAAAAAAATCCCAGTTTCTGGGGCAAAAATAAACCCCACAAAGATTTTGTGGGGATTTATTTATTCCTGGCGGAGACGAAGGGATTCGAACCCTTGATACCCTTGCGAGTATACTACATTTCCAATGTAGCGCACTAGACCAACTATGCGACGTCTCCGGATACTGATATAAATATATTATTCTGCTGATAAGTCCGCTGTTTCTTCGATTTCAGATGGATCAACAGGTTCTGAAACCAGTGTATTTTCCAATTCTGCATCAATTTCACGTAATTGCGGATCTTCGGTCGCAGCAATTTCCAATGATTCTTCGCTGTCTGCGACAACCGGGGTTTCTTTGTACGATTGGACAAATTCATGACGCAGATTTTCTATATCCAGTTTGCCTGTTGCAATTTCACGCAATGCGACAACCGTGGGTTTATCGTCATCTTTGTCAACGACTGGTTCTGCACCACCGTTCAAATCGCGAACACGTTGTGATGCCAGCATCCCCAGCTCATAACGGCTTTCCACAAATGGTAAAGTATCTGAATTTGTTATACGGGCCATTATAAAATCCTTTGTTGAAAACGTTTCTAACCACGTTATAATGCCCCAAGGGTGGTAAAAATGCAAGCAGAAAATAAAAAAAATAATATAAAAACACTATCTTTGGGCTGTCGATTAAATGCATTAGAGGCAGAAAAGATTCAAAATATGTTGGCTGGCGTCATTGATACGGCAATCGTAGTAAATACATGTGCCGTAACCGGCGAGGCCGAAAGACAATCAGGTCAGACCGTACGCAAATTGGCACGCGAAAACCCAAGTGCCCCTGTTTTTGTTACAGGATGTGCCGCAACGCGTAATCCAGAACTGTTTTATCAAATTCCAAACGCAATCGTTATAAAAAACGCTGATAAAATGAATATTGGTGCGTATGCTGATGGATTGGCATCGGCGCCATGTGATTTTGGAACATCCAAAGATATAAAATTTAACCACCCTGCCCCACGATTATCAAAACAATATATCCAGGTTCAAAATGGATGTAACCACAAATGTGCATATTGTGTAACACGACTGTTGCGTGGGCCGGCGATATCTTTTGCATATAACGATATATTGACTGATGCGCGAAATGCAGTAAAAAATGGATTTTATGAAATTGTACTGACGGGTGTCGATACCGCCAGTTATGCACGCGATGGCATGTTGATATCAGATATATGCGCCAGATTGTTACATGATGTACCAGAAATTCAACGGCTGCGCATATCATCTTTTGATCCTGCATCCCCAGAAATATTCAAAATTATTGATTTAATGCATAGCGATAAACGCATGATGCCGCATATGCATCTGTCGATGCAATCAGGTTCTGATACTGTGTTACGTTCAATGGGGCGTCGGCATAATTCAGATACTGTTCGCCGCATTGTCAATCATGCTGGTTCTGATATAACGTTCAGTTGGGATATCATTTGTGGTTTTCCTGGCGAAACAGAAGAATTGTTCCAAGAAACAACTGATTTAATACGTGAAACACGTCCGATAAAAATTCACGCATTTCCTTTTTCTGCGCGTCCAGGAACAGTGGCATATGATATGCCCAATCAAATCAATCGCGCCATTGCGCGGACACGCGTGCATATAATTACGGGGATGGCCGACGAAATTCGTGCTGAATTTATGTCACGACAAGTGGGGCAATATGTTCCTGTATTGGTGGAAGAAAACAATATCGCGCGCACCCCACACGATATAGATGTAAAAATTGTCGGAAAAAGCATTACGGCACGCACAATATGCAATGTTAAATTAGTTGATATATCAGATGATAAATATATTGGTGAATTAGCATAAAAAAATCTGTTGGCAATGTAATTTATAGTTGCTATTATCACAAGCATGAAAAAGAAAATATTTATCCTGTTGTTGGCATTGGTAACAACATCTGCGCACGCGGATTTTTCTACGCGCGCAAAATCAGCATTTTTAATTGATTATGATTCTGGTACAGAAATTGTGGCGAAAAACGCAGATACTTTGATGCCACCATCATCAATGATAAAATTGATGACATTGGCGGTGTTGTTTGATGAACTGCGCGCTGGGAATCTGACCATGGATGACCGATTGACCGTCAGTGAAAACGCAGATTATGAAAACCCATTATGGTATCCAGCCAGCAAAATTTGTCTGGTGGCAGGTCAAACAATCAGTGTACGCGATGCAATATTGGGATTGATTGTATTATCTGGGG
The DNA here is from genome assembly GCA_944389515.1 of uncultured Alphaproteobacteria bacterium. Taxonomy (GTDB): domain Bacteria; phylum Pseudomonadota; class Alphaproteobacteria; order Rs-D84; family Rs-D84; genus Enterousia. Next base: position 3,747 of record CALXMQ010000003.1, read on the forward strand.
GTGATGCATCTGTTGTTGTGGCAGAAAAGTTAGCAGGGTCAGAATCTGCATTTACTGAAAAAATGCAAGAAAAAGCCCGTTCTATTGGCATGACACAATCAACATTTGGCAATGCCAGTGGTTTGCCCAACCCCAACAATTTGATGACCAGTCGTGAATTGGCAATTCTGGCAAATCATATCATTTCTGATTATCCAGACTTATATCCATTATTCGCAACCAAACGGTTTCAGTTTGGTGAATACCAAAGTGATTGGTGTCGTGACTGGGGGCGCACCCATACAATGAATTATAATAAATTATTATTTATTATGCCTGGGGCAGACGGATTAAAAACAGGACACACAGACGATGGTGGATACGGCATGGTGGCCAGTGCCAAAATCGGTGGTCGTCGTTTGATTGGGGTTATAAATGGATATAACGCTAAAAACCATGATGCGTTGGCCGCAGAAATGAAAAAATTACTGGAATACGGATATTCCACCACAATGAATCATACCTTTTATGAACCGGGCGATAAAATTGCCGCCATACCAGTATGGTATGGTCGCCAAGACAATGTTGTTGCCACAGTGGAAAAACCATTTGTAATAACAATACCAAAATCTGATGGATTAAATGGCGTACGTGTATTGGCCAGATATAATGAACCTGTGTCTGCGCCCGTTAAACAAGGTGATAAAATTGGTGAAATCATCGCACAGCGTAATGGGCAAGAAATCGCACGTGCACCACTGGTTGCAACACAAACCGTCAAAAAGACTCAATTCTTTGGTCGTGTGATAAAAAATATACGTGTAATATTGGGCATTGATTAAAATGGCACCACGAAAAACGCCTGGTTCTTTTAAGTTTCCTGCGCCGATGGATAACGATGTTTTAATCGGTCACGATGATGTTATGGCTGATTTTACATCTGCATGGATGGGACGCGACGAACATCCGATACACCCTGTTTGGATGTTGGCTGGCCCACGTGGAATTGGCAAAGCCACAATGGCGTATAAAATTGCTAAAATGGTATATGGCAATATCGGCGATTTCTTTATAATTGATATATCACGCAATATTGATAAAGATGGCAATCCCAAACCCAAAGGTAAAAGTATTTCTGTGTACACGGTGCGTGCAATGATTGACCGCATGCAAATGTCATCTATGTCAGGACAATGGCGCGTTATATTGATTGATTCTGTGGATGAATTAAGTACATCTGCGGCGAACGCGATGTTAAAGTTATTAGAAGAACCACCTGCAAAAACATTGTTCTTGTTGGTGGTGCACCAATTATCAAACGTAATACCAACAATTCGATCACGTGCCAGGGTTGAAAAAATGCGGCCACTGACAATAACACAACTGCGCACACTGTGCGAACACTTTTTACCGGACGCAAATGTCAGTGATGAAACATTACGATTGGCCAATGGCAGTTTTGGCCGTATCGCGAATCTGAAAAAATCTGGGGGGGATGCAATATACGATGATTTGATTGATGTATTACAAAATCCCCACAGCAACAGTGTGGACATGTTGACAATCGCAAAAAAAATCGCGGCTGATACGGCACTGTATGGTATTTTATTGGATGCGATTGCGGCATTTAAGTTGGCAGATTTATACCCATCTGCGACGCATGCCATCGCGGATATAACGCGCGTGAATTTGGAACCTGAAACTGCAATATTCAAAATAATAACACAGATAAAACAATGTTTATAGATACCCATTGCCATTTAACTGATAATTATGTATCGGGCGATTTAACCGATGTTATTTCGCGCGCGACGGCGGCTGGGGTTGGTATGATGATTTGTCCAACCGCCGACCCAAATGATATCCCAGGCGCAATCCATATTGCGGAAACACATCAAAATATTTTTGCGACAATCGGAATTCATCCAGAATATGCCGGTATTGACGCAACACAATTTTTAACTGACGACGTTTTAACCAACCCACGCGTCATAGGCATTGGTGAAATTGGTTTGGATTATCACGAACGTGACGACAATCGCCCAGATCAAATAAAACTGTTTGAACAACAGTTGATGTTGGCAAAAAAATATAATTTGCCCGTGGCAATTCATACACGTGATGCAGAATCTGATACGGCCGCTATTTTAACGGGTGATGTGTGTGGGGTTATGCATTGTTTTACCAGTTCATGGGATTTGGCAAAATTGATGTTAGATCGCGGATTTTATTTTTCTGCCAGTGGTATTTTAACCTTCAAAAACGCAGGTGAAATACGCGAAACATTTGCCAAGATTCCAATCGACCGTATTGTAATTGAAACAGACAGTCCATATTGCGCGCCTGTGCCATATCGTGGAAAAACATGTGAACCTGCGTACGTTGTTGAAACGGCACGTGTATTGGCGGATGTGAAGGGCTTGCAATTACAAGATTTAGAAACTATACTGTGTGAAAATACAATAAAGTTATATCCAAAATGCCACGCAGTATTATAAAATTTGGCCAAGTTTCTGAAAACCGCAAAGCGCGGTATAATTACTCTATTGAAGATACAATAGAGGCCGGAATTTCATTGACTGGGGCAGAAATAAAATCTGTTCGATATGGACTGGTAACGATTGTTGATGGATTTGTACAACGTCGCGGACGTGATTTATATTTGGCTGGGGTTGAAATTCAAAAATTACCAACGGCGGCACGTATTGTGAATTTTGACGAACGTCGTCCACGGCAATTATTATTACATCGTGCGCAAATAAATCGGCTGATTGGTAAATTGCAAGAACGCGGCGCAACAATCGTACCATTAAAGTTGTACTTTAATAACCGCGGAAAATTAAAGGTTTTATTGGGCATCGGTTATGGTAAAAATCGTGCTGACAAACGCGAAACGATAAAACGTCGCGAATGGGAAAAAAGCAAATCCCGAATATTAAAAGGTTAAACAGATGGATAACATGAATTATTCACAAAGATATGAATTGATAAAAAATATAATTTCAGCCGATGACTATAACCGGGCTAAATTTGTATTGTACTGTGGGGATACAAAATTTCGGGTACGTAAAAACCTGTTTCGTTTTTATGACCATGCAGAAATCAAACAATGCGCACTGTATATATTAAATAATTATGATAATTGCGAATATACATTTAATACAATGTCGCATGTTGCAGATGATAAATTTACCGCACGCATGTTACGCGCATCAGTGCCCCATTGGAAACGCGCAATAAATGCATATATACGCGAATATAACAAACATATATTACAACGATAAATAAAAAATCCGCAAAACGCGGATTTTTTATTTATTTGCGCATTTCTGCACGCATTTGACGATGTAATTCTGTTTTTACCGCACGGTATTCTTCGCGTGTTATGCATCCGTCATGGTCAATATCCATCATCGGCAAAGCACGCTGTAATTCTGGACATTTAACAGATGATACATCCAAACACCCATCATCAAAATCCACACGTGGACCACGAAATTCGTTGCAATCCAGCAATTTTGCCGCGCCAAATCCCAATGCAAATATAATTAAAACCATAATCAGTTTAATCATAAAACGACCAAAACGTGACCCACCACGATTACATTTGCAATCTGAACCACATGCGCAATTTTCACCGCATTTGCAACCAGCCCCACATTTGCATGCCGCCATTTCAGGTGCAACAACTGGTTCCTGTAATTCAGGTGCAGTTTTTTTAACCGTCTTTTTTACAGTTGGCTTTTTCGCAGCAACAGTTTTTTTAGTTACTGTTTTTTTTGCGGTGGTTGTTTTTGCAGTTGTTTTTTTAACTGGCTTAGTTGGCATTTTATTCCTTCCTTTTTTTATTTTGTTTAACGTATTGATTGTATTCAATCCAGGAATATATGTAAAGAATAAAATTATTCAAAATAATAAGAACGCCCATATATGGGCGTTCTTTATCCCATTGGACACGATGACGTAAATTCATATGTACCGGTACTGTCGCTGTATGACGTGTTGGCCGGTGCATACATTATACAGTTGCCTTGGGGGCTGCTTAAACAACTGGTGGCAGTGCCAGCAGACGTATATCCCGACGGGCACGAACCATCAGATATTATCATATATGATTCTGTTATCGCAACATACCCAGATGGGCACGATGTTGATGGTGCCGCTGCAAAAATTACACCAGGCACCAATACAAAATATAAAACAACTAACTTTTGCATGATTATTTTCCCTTGTATTTTTTAATCAGATAAATTTCTGAATAATGCAGAACGCATAGATGCATTGTTATAAGTCATATATGCACAATCAGATGCGCAGTTATACATACACGCGTCAACATTTGAATATCCGGAAAAATACACCCATTGTGATACAGCCGGCGATATCATCCTGCAATAACAATTCACATTTCCGCTGGAATAAGATACTGTTGGAATATCTGATGATGTGGTACCCATTGATGTGCCACTGCGGCTGCTGCATGCGCTGATTCCTTGGACAGAAACAGTTCCGTCACATAATAACCCTCACTCTATTTTACCGCTTTGCGCTTTTTGTATAGTGCAACTGGACGACGAATTCAAATCGACGCATTTTGTTACCGCCGCACATACCGGCGACACCACCAAGGCACCAGATAATCCCAGGATTAGTAAATGTTTTTTCATTTTGAAACCTCCTTGTATTTTTCATTTGTTTTTCAATGAAAAAACCACCGAATTTTCAGGTGGTTGGAGATTTTTTCCCTTTAAGAGGTTTCGACACCCCATCAACGGAATGCCCGTTGACAATAAATATATTATATTCTATCGCAATATAATGCAAGGGATAAAAAAGAACGTGTCAGTAACAAAATTATTCTTTATCTGCCAATGGATGGGCATGTTCGTAAATATTTATTATTTCTGCCATATTTACTTTGGTATACAGTTGGGTCGTTGATAACGATGAATGCCCCAATAATTCTTGCAGACTGCGTAAATCCGCGCCACCAGCCAATAACGCGGTTGCAAATGTATGACGCAATGCGTGTGGCGTTACATAATCAGGTAACTGTAAATAATGGCGTAACTTTTCAATAACTTTTTCCGCCATGCGTGATGACATAGGCAAACCACGAATACTGCGAAATAATTCATCATCTGGGGCGTTACCAAATGGCCGCAATTTGATATATTTTTCAATCGCATCCAGTACCGCTGGTAATGTTGGGACAATGCGTTCTTTTGACCCTTTGCCCAAGATACGCAAAGAATTTGGCCGACCACGAACGTCAATGTTTTTTAACGATAACGCTTCGGATATACGCAGGCCGCAACCAAAAATCAACACCACCAATGCCCAATCACGTGCGGCAATCCATGGTTCAGATTTATCAATTTCACGAATTGCATCATGCATGTGTTCAACATCAGATACATCGATTGCCTTGGATAATTTTCGTGGAACCTTGGGCGAAGATATCAATCCAATCGCATCATTTTTAATATTATGATATCGCGCCAGATATTTATAAAATCCGCGCAAAGACGATAATGCGCGTGCGGTCGATTTATGCGCCAAATTACGACGCGCCCGATCCGCCAACCATGCACGAAAGCAAATCGTATCCGCACGCGCAATATCAGATAACGAAACATCCGCGCCAATATAATTAGTATAAAAAGCTATAAAATCACGGATGTCTGTTTCATACGCAGTCGCCGTATGCACAGAATAATTCTTGGTCTGTGTTAAATATTCTATGAAATCGGCGACATATTCGTTCATTGGTTATTTTATTTCAAATGTTGCAGATACACTGACAGAAACTTCGGTATCTTTGGCAACAATACTGCCAGCGGCAGAAAATGCCTCGGCATCAGCAACAGCCATTTTTGCAGACGCAGTCAAGAAATTAGACGAACGGGGCTGAACAGATGCAGAACCGCCAACATCGTATGATACGCGCAACAATTTTCCGGCACTGCGACCATCGCCTGCGGCCAATGCATTCGCGCGTTCACGGGCGTTTTCAACCGCCGCCGACAGACAGCCTTCTAATATTGGTTTCATGGCTTCGGCACTGGTATACATACGCAAATTTTCAGAATAAACATCTTCTTGACCTGCAAACTGGGTCAGAATTTTTTCAATCGTTTCAATATTATCCGCAGAAACTTCGACTGCAATGGTTGTTTCAGTACCCAATACAACAGATTTTTCCAGTTCACGATTCCATTCTGACCGTTCATATGAATTAAATTCAGTTGTTTGCATCTGGACATCTTGGGTTTTCAAGAAATTTGTAATTTCATTGATTTTCGCAGTTGCCATTTTCATTGACGCCGCAGCAGATTTATCCAACGTTGTTACACGTAATGTGATTGCAGTTCTGTCCTTGGGCGCAGATGTTAAACATTGGCCATTTACCACAATTTCACGCGGCATATCTGGTTTGTCCAACCATCCAAATAACAACGCCAATACGGCACCAACACCAATTACACTGCCCGTCCAAATCAAAGCATTTTTCATTTTTTCGTCTCCTTTCCCTTGGTAATAAAATTATCCCAGCATGGCGCGATGAACGCGTTCATATGTTTTTTCTGCAACGACACGTGCACGCGTGGCACCATCTGACAAAACAGAATCCAATTCAGACGTGTTTGCCATTAAACGTTCGTATTCTGCACGTGGGGCGGATAATACAGAATTTATTTTTTCAAATAATATCTTTTTGGCATCACCATATCCCATACCACCACGTTCAAATTGTGCCCGTAAATCTGCAATTTCATTTGCGTTGGCAAAATGTTTATATAATTGGAATATTGTGGATTCGTCTGGATTTTTAGGTTCTTGCGGTAATTTGCTGTCTGTGATAATACGCATAATTTTCTTTTTTAATTCTGATTCAGGCGCAAACAACGGAATTACATTATCATACGATTTACTCATTTTCCGGCCATCCAGTCCTGGGATAATACCAGTATCTGCACCAATTATTGGTTCTGGCAGTTTGAACGTTTCACCATATGTATGATTAAAATATCCGGCAATATCACGCGCAAATTCAACATGCTGTTTCTGGTCGGCACCCACTGGAACAACATCTGTATCATACAGCAGTATATCCGCCGCCATCAATATCGGATATGTGTACAACCCCATATTTACCCCAGCATCAGGGTCAGCCCCAGCAGCATCATTTTTTTCAACGGCGGCCTTGTACGAATGGGCACGATTCATTAAACCTTTTGGGGTGACGTTCATCAACATCGTAGATAATTGTGAAACCTGGACAATATCGGATTGGCGGAACAATACCGCATTATTCAAATCCAGCCCCAATGCCAATAATATCGCCGCAATTTCGTAAGTATGCTGTTTAATCAATTTTGGGTCATGTATAATATTTAACGCATGCAAATCAGCAATAAAAACAAATGTTTTATTCGTTTTTGCCATTTCAACCAATGGTTTTAATGCCCCAACATAATTTCCCATGTGTGGGGTACCAGTGGGCTTGATTCCAGTCAATACAATTTGCTGTGTCATGTTAAAAATCCTTTTGATTGTAATGATATATTCTTTGTGTTTGTTTTGCCAGTAAAAAGAAATCCCACCGGAATCGGTGGGATTAAATTTATTCGCATTATGTTTAACGAGAATAAAATTCGACGACCAGTTCCGGGAACATCTGGACAGGATATGGAACGTCTGCAAACATTGGTACGCGTGTAAATGTTGCGGTAAAGTTCGCACTGTCCACATTGATATAATCCGGCCATTGACGTTCAGCAGATTCCAACGCCAATACAACCAACGGCATTTGTTTTGCTTTTTCACTGACGGTGATAACGTCACCTGGTTTTACCTGGTAAGAAGCGATTTTTACGCGTTTACCATTGACATAGATGTGACCGTGACTGACCAACTGGCGCGCAGAAAAGACGGTTGGCGCCAATTTTGAACGATACACAACCGCATCCAAACGACGTTCCAGCAATCCAATCAAATTATCTGGGGTATCACCACGCATATTGTTTGCTTCTAAATAATATGCACGGAATTTCTTTTCGCCAATGTTGCCATAATAACCCTTTAATGTCTGTTTTGCGCGCATCTGTTTTGCGTAATCAGACGAATTACCACCACGGGATGTTGGCCCATGCTGACCAGGTTTATATTTACGTTTGTTAAATGGCGATTTCGCCTGGCCCCACAGATTGACACCCAAACTGCGGCCGATTTTTAATTTACGTGTGCTGCGCTTTGCGCCTGCTCTTGCCATAATATTATCCTTTTATTTTTTGGTTTTTTTGGTGCCAGACACTTCACAGAATCCTTATCGTCAATATGACCAAAATCCATATTGCTTATTCAGTTCTGGTTATCCAGCGGCGTTCAGTTTATCTTGTTTTTTGCGAAAAATCAAGCAAATTCTGTAACTTTATAAAATTACAAATTCCAAATATATTTTTCGTAATCAAAATAAAACATTTATGTATACCAAGTAAAATTTTACATTAAAATTTAACCTTTGGTGTCTTTTTTTCTGTTTCATCCATTTCAAACATTTTTTCAGGCGTAATATTAAACATACGCGCGACAATATTTGATGGAAATTGGTCTATTTGCGTATTCAGCCCCATTACAACATTGTTATAAAATTGGCGCGCCGCCTGAATTTTAGTTTCTGTATCTGTCAATTCACGTTGTAATTCTAAAAAGTTTTCATTTGCACGTAATGTTGGATAGTTTTCTGAAATCGCAAACAAGTTCTTTAATGTTTCTGTCAATTTATTTTCAGCATCAGCACGATTTGCACCCCCAGCCGCCATTGCCGCATCACGCGCACGCGTAACAGATTCCAAAGTTTCGCGTTCGTGTTTGGCCGCGCCACGCACAGTTTCAATCAAATTAGGTATTAAATCATAACGACGCTTTAATTGTGTATCGATTGTTGACCATGCTTCGCGTACCTGGTTCTGGCGCGCAACCAGTCCATTGTACACCATAATAAAATATAACAAAACAACCGCAATAACGGCAATCGTAATCCACATATAAAACTCCTTTGATTATTATATGTGTATTGTATACGCATGATTTAATAAAATCAAATCGATATTCAACAAATAAAGCGTCGCGCATGACAGGAAAGAGAGTAAGTGAATTTCTTGAACTCTCTAACCACCCCGGGCTTCGCCCACCCCTCCGCAGAGGGGAACTTGGTCTTCGTCCCGTTGCAGAATAAGTTCCCCTCTATTGGAGGGGTGTCCGCAGGACGGGGTGGTCTTCTAGTCCATTGCGCAGGCAGATGTGTATTCATATGTGCCAGTGGCGTCTGTATAGGACACACCCACCGGCGCGTACATTATGCACGATCCTTCTGGGCTGGCCACAAGGCAACTGGTGGCTGTGCCAGCGGACGTATAGCCCGATGGGCATGAACTGTTCGCAATATCCATATATTCTTCGACAACCGCGACATAGCCCGACGGGCATGATGTTGATGGGGGATTTATTACCTGCACAGGCGGACGAATTTCAATGCCCAAAGCCATTGCAGACACTGGGCAACATAATACAAATAAAATCAGCATTCGTTTCATCATGCACCCCCATTAGTCGGAAAGAGAACCAAACATCCCACTCCGAAAGGACGCATATTCTTTAAGATAATCCGCACAACCCTGCGCACAACCCCAGACGCAAGAATCAACCGAGCTGAACCTGGCGTAGAATACCCAGCGTGCCGACACGGCAGGACTTATCATTTTACACCAACAGTATTTGTTAGCGCCACTTGTTGACGATGTGGCTAATTCCGTTGCTGTTTGTCCTATTGAACTGCCACTTTTACTGCTGCATACGCCTATGCCACTTATCGGTGTGCTTACCCCATTTGTGGTGCACGTCGCATCCCATTCGGGGTGCCCTGTGTTTTGTGAAGCATCTGATGTACATGTCGTACTGCTGCTGTTCAATGCGACGCATTTTGTTACAGCGTGGACGCTGGTGGTGGTTACAACGCAGAATATTGCGCCAGTAATGATGATTTTTAATTTCATTTTCTAACTCCTGTTTTTTCTGAATAAGAAAACCACCAAAAAACTTGGTGGTCAGGAGGTTAGCAACAATCCTTAGAATTGTGTCGTGTATTGGATATTCCACGAACCCTCCTGACCCATGGTCAGGAGTTTTTATTTTACGTCGCATAAAAACAGCGCATACGCGCCAGTTTCTCCGTCCGACGCTAAGGCAGAGGTTGCTACACCCCATCGGTGGAACACCCACCGACATTTTTATAATACCGCGTTGACATGAATAATGCAAGGGGCATTTGTTGTGCACAGCGTATACATTATTCCAACGCCACAGCATGGAAATAAGTGTACTTTTTTTCGAATTCTTTAACCACCCCGTCCTGGGGGCAGTCATCTAATAAAGGGGGTCAAGTGGTCGGGGACAGGCAATAAAAACCCCACCAATCGGTGGGATTTTTATTAAACAAAATCAAACGATTTAGTTCAAAGCATCTTTCAAAGCTTTGCCTGGTTTGAATTTCGGCTGAGTAGAAGCCGGAATCTTAATCGCGGCACCAGTCTGAGGATTACGGCCTGTGGTCGCTTTGCGTTTTGCGGTTGTAAATGTACCGAAACCAACCAAGCGAACTTCGCCTTTCTTTTTCAGAACTTTTGTAACTGTGTTGATAAATGCATCCAAGCATGCCGCAGCGGTTGCCTTGGTTACTTCGACTTCGTTTGCGATTGCTTCAATCAGTTGCTGTTTGTTCATTGTGTTTTCTCCTTTCATATAAATTTATATAAGGTGTCCGGCAGTCCCCAAGCAATGCCAATGGAATCAAACGTCCCAGTTATACGCACATTTTAACACATCGTATAACGCAATCCATTGTATTCCATGGACATTGCCTGTGCTGCTTATCCGAATCGTAGAGAATTCGGGCGTTCAAGTCAAGAGTATATTTAATTTTTGATAATTTTTATAAATGTTGACAAAATCAATTTAATTATGCACCGCATCCGCATGTACCGCACGCGCACCCGGTGTATCGGATTCGCACAGAACATATTGGCCATCTAAACCATCAACGGTTACACTGCGGAAATAATTGGGCGTCATCACAAACAACAGCACAATCACAGATACCCAAAATATAAACTTGGTCATTTGCCATGGTTTTGCAAAACTGTCGCGCTTGAAAGAATCACTTAATAAATTCTGGTATAACGCCCATCCCCAACTGAACGCCAATAACATTACCGCTGCAAATAATGCAATTATCATATATTTGTGAAATGGTATCAATGCAGATGAAAAGCCGTCCCAAAACGTACTGGTCGTTGGGCATATATATAATGCGTTCGCCGCAACATCTGGGGCCAACTGGATTGCCGGATTTGGCGCCAACTGTAACCCAAAAGACACCACAACAACAATGGCGACCAATGCAACGATTGAAAACAGCATTACAGGTTTCATATTTGATTCCTTGAAATCTTTGTTTTATATTATATCACAAACAAGTAATACATTGCAATTTGATAAACTTTTATTTAGAATTATCACCATGATGCGCAAAAAAAATAATATTGTCGTTGGATTGACAACTTTTAATACCGAAATGCTGGGGATTTCTGTGCCGGCACTGGGGAAATTGCGCCAAAAATTTATGTTGATAATTTATAATGATAATCCAATGACAAATATCACACGCAGACAAATCAGAAAACTGGGGTATTGTGGTGATTTAACAGTTATCAATTCAGATGAAAATATCGGTGAATTTCGCGCACGCATGGCAATCGTTGATGCGGCACGTGAAATGCGGCCTGATTGGATTGTTTTTTGTGATGATGACGATATTTTATCAGATATTGATATTCCGAACGTATCAGACGATAATTTTGCAGTAATTCAAAATGCGATTATATTACGCCATCGCGTGGGGGATTTGTTGCGCGCGATGGAAAATCCAAACGATATTGAACCAGATGGTGAAAATACTGAATTGGTACGTCCACATGTTGGATTAGCTGGTACACCGGTACGCGCAAATATATTATTTGGATTGGCGCGCACATTGCCAGATTTGTATGATATGATTCACAAAATTGATGAAAAGTTAGATTTTTATCCACCGGTTGATGCAATGATGTGGAATTTTGTAAACATATATGCACGCCACCAGAATCACAACGCAGTACCAATTTATATGGACAAAATAAACTATATAAAAAACGAACTGGATACAGTTCGCATAAAATATAATTTATTGGCAAAGCCTGCACGCAATATACGCGAACATTATCATCGCGCGTTGGATAAATATAATACTGCGTTACATGCTGTGCTGGATGCGGCCGCCCTGCGGGGCTGATACAATAATTTACATTTAATTTATAAAAAACAAAATATCTGATTGAAACAACGGTGTAATGCGTATAAAATTGCACCGATAAAACCCAGGGATTTACAAAATGAAATATAATGATATTCGTAAAACATTTCTTGATTTCTTTGAATCACACGGACACAAAATTGTTCCATCTGCATCGTTGATTCCAAATGATCCAACATTGTTATTTACGGTTGCAGGCATGGTTCCATGGAAAGGTATTTTACAAGGTACCGAACCAGCATTTGCGCCACGTGTTGCCGATGTTCAAAAATGTATACGTGCTGGCGGTAAACATAATGATTTAGACGAAGTTGGCTTTGACGGTCGCCATCACACATTTTTTGAAATGTTGGGAAATTGGTCTTTTGGTGATTATTTCAAGGCCGGCGCCATTGAAATGTCGTGGGAATTATTGACCCAGGTTTTACACCTGGATCCAGAACGTTTGCGCGTTACAACACATGAAAGCGACGACGAATCCACAGAAATTTGGCGCAAGGTTGCCGGCAAAGAAGCAATCAGACTGGGCGATAAAGACAACTGGTGGTCGGCTGGTGATACCGGACCATGTGGGCCATGCACAGAAATATTTTATGATTTTGGCGACCAATTTGATAACGAAGACGACCGATGGGTTGAAATCTGGAACGATGTATTTATGCAATACGACCGTGACGCCAATGGCAATTTAACACCATTACCCAAACAAAACGTTGATACTGGTGCTGGATTAGAACGTTGGGCCGCATTGTTGCAAGACAAGATTGATAATTATGATACTGACTTGTTTACAAATCTGATTCATGCAACCGAAGATATCGTTGGTGTAAAGAAAACAGATGAAAATACATCTTCGTTCAAAGTTATTGCAGACCATCTGCGCGCGGTGGGATTTGCCATTGCAGATGGTGTAATCCCCAGCAATACAGATCGCGGATATGTAATTCGTCGTATATTACGTCGCGCAATGCGCCATGGACAAATACTGGGGCATCGTGGCGCATTATTATCAAAACTGTATCCAGCATTGATTACTGAAATGGGTGACGCATACCCAGAATTGGCACGTGAAGAAAAACGCGTTGTTGAAATTATTCAAAATGAAGAAAACGCGTTTGCTGATATGCTGCAAAACGGTATGAAGTTATTGGATATTGAAATTCCTAAGGTTCAAAATGGTATATTGCCGGGTGATGTTGCGTTCAAACTATTTGATACATATGGTTTCCCATTGGATTTGACACAAATGATTCTGCGCGACAAAAATATTGATGTTGACGTTGCTGGATTTGAACGTGCAATGGCCGAACAAAAAGAACGCAGTCGCGCCAACACCAAAGGTACCCGGACATTATGGGAATCACAAACCAATTTGACCGCAACAGATGATTCATATAAATATTCACCAGATGAAAACCTGGAATCAAAGGTATTGGCAATATTGCGAAATGGTGAATTTGTATCCAGCGCGCAATCTGGCGATGAAATCGAAGTTGCATTGGATAAAACAAACTTTTATGGCACCCAGGGTGGCCAGGTTGGTGACGCAGGTGAAATAACACGTGACGACACACCAATTATGACCGTAACCGAAGCAGCACGTGTTGATAATGTCGTAATTCACAAGGGTGTTTTATCCGCAGATTTGTCTGTCGGTGATACAGTAAAAACAAAAATCAATACCGCAACGCGTCAACAAACTGCACGTGCACATACGGCAACCCATTTGTTACAGGCGGCACTGCGTCACGTATTAAACGAAGACGTTGAACAACGCGGTTCCAAAGTTTCACCAGATTCTGTGCGTTTTGATTTCTCGTTTGGTCGCGCAATGACACCAGAAGAAAAGCAAGCTGTGGAAGATTTAGTAAACAAATGGATTGACGCGGACATGCCTGTGTTACACGAAGAAATGTCCATTGATGATGCAAAGAAACGCGGCGCAATGGCATTATTCGGTGAAAAATATGGCGATGTAGTCAAGGTTATTACCGCTGGGGATATTTCGTGTGAATTATGTGGTGGCACACACGTTTATCACACTGGTGAAATATTACACGCCCGTGTAAACAAAGAAAAATCTATCAGCAGTGGTATCCGTCGCATAACGATGTCTGTTGGAACAATGGCAGAATAAAAAACGGGGCAACGCCCCGTTTTTTTATGCACTTTATTTTTGAACAAAATGCACACTGTATTGCGGTTTTTTATCCGCACCCAATGAAGCGCGCACAACTTTGTTTGCGGCAATCTGAACCGCGCGAACCAGATTTCCCCTGTCCTTGCGTTCTGATTTGGTCAATCCGTCTATGGACTTGGTAATTTCAATCTGGATTTGGCGTTTCATAAACCCAGTATCGTCTGTTTCGAAAATACCAACACTGGAAACTTCGGGTGTGCCCTTCAAAAATCCGCGCTTATCAACAGGCAATGTTACAAATATCGCACCGTTCGCAGCAATTTTTTTACGTGTTTTATATACTGGGTCATCTGTGCTGCGTTCGGTTTCACCTTCCATAACGACAAAGCCCGTTTCAATGGTGTCAGATATATATGGCGCTTCGCCATCAGACAAAGCAATCATTTCACCATTATGAACAACCATCATATACTTTGCGCCACCACGTTCCATTGCCATTTTTCCGTTCAACATTTCATTGATGTAATCACCATGCATTGGCACAGAAACCTGGGGGTGAACCATATCATAAAAGCGTTCAAATTCTGGACGACCGGCGTGTCCACTGGCATGCAGATGGTCGGTGTCATAAATCGTATGCGTTTTAATACCCATGCGCGCCAATTTATTGTACAGATACGATACATCTTGTTCGCGCCCCGGGATAATAATAGAACTGAATAACACGGTATCTGTGGGTTGCAATTTCATTTCTTTTACATGCCCACGGCACAGACGTGTCAACATGGCGAATTGTTCGCCCTGGGATCCGGTCAAAAATATCGCCTGTTTTTCAGCCGGCAAATCTTTGATATCACTGTGCAGATACACATCATCTTTGTTCAGATAACCAAATTCAATGCCCATTTCACGAAATTCTGGCAACCCAACAAATGGCACAGGGTTCGGATTGCTGCGTTCTTTTATCGCGGCGACACGACCAGCGGCACGGGCCGCCATGGCAAACATTTTCATACGCGCGATTGAACGTGAATACCCGGTCACCAATACACGGCCTGGGGCATTTTTCATAATTTCTGTCAAAGTATCACGAACCTGAACTTCGGTAGTTTGCGGTTCTTGACGCGATGCAGATGTTGAATCACACATACATGCCAATAATTTTGGATCAGAACCAATTTCACGCAAACGCGCATAATCTGTTGGATCTTCGATTGGATTATCATCGTTAAATGTCCAGTCACCTGTATGTAAAACCTTGCCTGCTGGGGTTTTTATTATAATCATCTGGGCTTCTGGTACAGAGTGTGAAACATGAAATGTTTCAACCGTAAATGGCGACAAATCCAATGTTGCACCATGATAATCAAATTCAACAATATCTTTGTCCGGATTAAAATCTATTTCAACACCACGAAACGTCTGGCGCAGAATTTCTGCTGGGAAACGCGTACAATATATTGGCTTTCTGAACTTCGGCCACACAAATTTTAATGCGCCGATATGATCTTCGTGACCATGGGTAATAACGAATCCAACAACATCTTTCTTGCGTTTTTCCAACCATGTTGTATCACAATATTGTACATCACCAGCACCGATTTCTTCTTCTAAGAAACCCATACCGCAATCAACAACCAAATATTTGCCCTTGTATTTATAAACGTACATATTCTGGCCGACGTGTTCCAAACCACCCAATGCCATAAAGTACAATTTTTCATCGTTTTTATCGTTTTTATCGTTTTCAAATTTATTCATACCGGTAATTTTTTCCGGTTTTTGCGGCACCGAACTGGCGACAGTTTCTGGTGCGCTTTGTTTTTCACGAACTTTTACCATCAATTAAATCCTTTTTGTTTTGTTATACATTTGCGCCACCACAAAATCCATTGCCAATAAAGAATCATCTTTATTTGTAGTGAATCTGGGGCGGCGCGGTTTATTTACCCCGCGATAATCAAAAAAATAATTAAAACAACGGGGATTTTGTTGGGGGAAAACCCCAAATCTCTCTTACCCCAATAATATTAGTATATTTTCAAATAATTGCAAGGAGAAATAAAAACACCGCCAAAAATGATTTGACTGTGGGCGGATTTTGGGATAAAATAAATATAAATAAATGCCGAAAATAAACCACCGATTAGTATCGGTGTTTTTATTTTTGAAAAAAGCCCAGATTTCTGCATATTTTTGTTCCCTATATTTTGCCGAAAACAAACGGTCGAATTATTTCTTGTTTGGCGTTATATTATTTATCGGTGCTGGCTTTGCAGCACTCGGTGATGGGCCAACGGTAGACTTTGCACCGTATTTACCTTTTGATGCGGAAACGCTCTGTACGGGTGGCGGCAGAACAGCATATATAGACTGGTATCCGACGGTATCTTGTGGTGGATATGCGGTCAAGGGAATCGGTGTTATAGCCGCAGTCACTGGTACTTTCGGTTCGGTTGCAGATAAAATAGAATATAACTCTGCTGGTACCGGGATGTGTTGGTGCAAAATGTTATCACCGGCGGTATCAAAATGGGTTTCTATTGCTGCCCAAGGTACGCTGACAACTTGCGCGGGATTTTGTTCAAATTACTTTGTAAATAACACAAATGATTTCCGTCAAATTATATTGTCAAATCTTGTTGATTACTGATTTGTGTTGGGGGGAAATATGAAAATAATTTATTCTTGCTTAGGACTAATGTTTATAGGCACCGTGTATGCCGCCGGGCCAACGACATCATGCCCGTCCGGATATATAGAAGTTATAGAAAAAGGTCTGTTTTTTTCGAACGGCCTGTCCAATTTTGGGACATGGCCCGCCGGGTATGGTAAACCACCATTATGTTACAGAAGTGACATCGCTTCTGTAAGCCCAACATGTTTTGTTACCACTATGACAAACACAACATATACGGAAAGCAATGGTTCATATCAATATACATCAGCTTGCCCGTATACATCAGGTATTTCACCCATAGGTGTTGCCGGCACTGAAACTGGAATAAAAAAATGCGTAAGATTGTCAACAACATCAGCGTGTAGCAATCCAGATTTTGACACACTGGGGGTTGACTGGTCTGTGACGTGCAACGGTTTAACCAAGGTAAATGGGATTGGTGTATGTGCGTCAACATCTGGAACATCGGTCGGCACAACAGCCACAGCATTGCAGGTCAGCGCAAATGCAAACGATAATTTTTACTGTTGGTGCCGTATGATTACGCCAGCTGTATCAAGATGGATTTTTATAAATGCATTTTCAAATGATGGGCAGTGGTGCCGTGGTTCTTGCTCTGATTATTGCGCAAACTTTTTAAGCAATTCTGATTGGACCGATCGGTTTAATGCGCCGATGTTTTCAAATCTGGAATAAAAAAACAGTTTATTTTTTGATTTTTTATCAGCACTTTATTTTTAACAAATAAAATCAAATAAAAAACCGCCCATATGGGCGGTTGATGTATATATCTGTAAAAATTATTTTTTCCAGAACGCAAATCCACTGCGACGTTCGGATTTTTCTTCGCGTTGTTTGCGGTCTTCGATTGCGCGACGACGTTCCGCGCGACGTTCTTGGAAACGACGGGCAGATTCTTCGTCACGATGAATCAATTTCAATGTCGTCACAGACAATTTATCATTGCGAACTTCTTCTTCAAATTCGACAATGTCGTTTTCGTTCAAAAATCTGATACCGGCGGCCTTTAATGCACTGGAATGAACAAATACATCATCCGTATTGCCGTTTTCGTTCGGTGTGTCTGGCGTAATAAAGCCAAAGCACTTTTTACCATTATACCATTTTACTTTACCCTGACGCATAATGTGCCTTCCTTTCTTATGCTTGTTATGGTTCCCAAAATACTGTGAACCTGTAATAATTGTTACCGATAAAGTATATGAAAGCAAGAAAAAACACCCCATGAAATCCGTGTTTTATTTCCTGGGGTGTAATGTGTTTTATTTACTGGATTTTTTATAATATCGCTGGACTTCGTTCATAACAAAATTGAACAATTTTCCTGCCATTGTATCAGCCGGAACCGTCCAATCATTTCCAAAGTAAGGCATCGCAGACACCAATATGAATCGTGCCATAAAATGGAATATTTCGCTTTCTTGGGCCTGGGTCAATTTAGCCGGGGCATTTTGTATGTGAAATACTTCATTTTCAATGGCGTTATCCAATTTATCAACGATTATATCCAAAATTTTTGGTGGATAATACAGTTTGCATGTTTTTGGAAATCCATCAAACATGGATACATCAGTACCTTGGCTGTACAAGATATTCCATCCAACGCGATCAAACAAATCTTCTAAACACTGGCAAATCATTAAATTATATTCTTTGACCCCACATTCCATAAAGTCCGCCAACTGGCGTTCAATATTCGCACTGGTTGTCGCAGTTTTCTGTGTTTTTTTAGTTTCTATTTTACGCGAAATTTCATAATGCCCATGTGTTTTGCGTTCAAATTCAAAGAAAGTGCGAACTTGACATATAATTTCCATTGGGACAACGCGACCATCTTTGCCAATATCGATGACCAGTTTTGCATCGCGGTAATTACGCGGATTTTTCATATCATAGAAATTGTCACGTACGGATAAAATCCGGTCTGGCATCATGTCACAAACACGTTCAATAAATGTTCGTGCCTGGGGGATTAAATCAAACAAGCATTTCACACGCCACACATCTTGTAATCGCATACGCGGACGCGGCACTTTATCTAGTTCACGCACCAATTCAACAGCGATATTTTCATGTCCAGAACCAATAATGGATAAAACTGTTTCGGCCGGTGTTGAAATATATTTTTCGTTCAGCTTTGCACGTATTTTATCTGCGATGGCGCGCGCGGACGCTTCGCGGTCATGCGATGCAATAACACGATAAACAGTTGACGCAACTTCATCAACATACGCAGCGTAATATTTCCCGGTCACTTTATCCAGCGCACGTTCAACACTTTTTTGTGCACCAACAATAACAGTTACGATGGATGACACCG
The DNA here is from genome assembly GCA_944389515.1 of uncultured Alphaproteobacteria bacterium. Taxonomy (GTDB): domain Bacteria; phylum Pseudomonadota; class Alphaproteobacteria; order Rs-D84; family Rs-D84; genus Enterousia. Next base: position 23,299 of record CALXMQ010000003.1, read on the forward strand.
CCAAATCAATTTTGTGACCAGCACCACTGGTAAAAAACTGGTTACGCATTGGGTCTGCGTCCAAACGGTGATGCACAATATACGGCGACAATGGATTTATGTCTGCAACACGAATTGGTTCGTCAATCGCACTGTCTGTGGCATAATCATATCGCATAACAGGCGCCTTGGGCGCACCAAAACATTTGCCTAAGAAATAAAAGACTTCGCGGAACCATGTCAATCCATCTGAATACAATTCAGACAAATATGCGGCGGCTTCATCATTTATACGACCGTTTTGCCGTGCGTTTTCAATTATTTCTTGGTTTTTCCGGTCGTGTTCTGCCGTTAAATCTGCGGCATAACCTTCGGAATACGGTGTAGACATCACATTGCCCCCATTATTTCATTATTGGAAATAATACAACGTCGCGTAATGTCGGTTGGTCAAATATAATACTGGCCAATCTGTCGACCCCCATGCCAACGCCCGAGATTGGTGGAAAACCGTGTTCCATTGCGCGCACAAAGTCATTATCAGGATTAAACGCTTCTTCATCACCATCGGCGATATTTTTAGCCTGTTCTTCGAACGCTGCCAACTGTTGAATCGGGTTTACTAATTCAGAATACCCCTTGCATAATTCGGCGCCGCATACCAACAACTGGTACATATCAATACGACGAACATCTGCATCATTGCGACGCGCCAACGGCACCATATACGCAGGATAATTGTACAAGAACGTTGGATTTACGATTTTATCACGGATTTTACGTTTATAAACATAATCCACCAGCGCCGGTAACGACTTTAAGTCTTCCAATTCATCCGCAGGGAACATACCAGCCGACACTAATTTATCGCGCAATTCATCAACGTTTTCAAAATCCAAAATGTTACATCCAAAAAATTCGTTCATTTTGGCGGTGTAATCAATCATTTCATATTTTGAAAAGTCCAGTTTTGTCCCTTGGTATTCAATCTGTAATGTGCCACGGCATTTTTGCAGCAAATATTGAATCAAATCCCATGTAAATTGAATATTTTTGTTAAAATCCCAATATGCGGCATACCATTCAACCATGGTAAATTCTTGCAGATGCATTGCATCCATGCCTTCGTTACGGAAATCTTTGGCAACTTCGTACACACGATCAAAACCAGCACCGATGGCCTCTTTCAAGAATAATTCTGGCGATATACGTAACTGGAAATCAGCATTTAACGCATTATGATGTGTTGTGAACGGACGTGCAGCCGCGCCACTGGCGATATTCTGCATGATTGGTGTTTCTATTTCTAAAAAGCCGTGTTCGTTCATAAAATCACGCCAATATTGCGTCATTTTGAAACGCCCCAGCAATGCATTACGTGATTCAGGATTAGAAATAATATCCAAATAACGTTGACGATAACGCGTTTCCATATCTGTCAAACCATGGAACTTTTCCGGCAAAGGCCGTAATGCCTTGGCCAATATATCATATTTTGCAACACGAACCGTCAATTCGCCAGCCGTTGTATGATACAATTCACCATCAATACCAATAAAATCACCCAAATCAACATTGGCCTTCATAAACTTATATTGTTCTTCGCCCAATTCTTCGCGCGACATAGAAAATTGGATTTCACCTTCGATATCATAAATGCGGCCAAACATCAATTTACCCAGCCAACGCAACGCCGTTACACGACCAGCCAAACGTACATGTGTTCCGTCCGCCAATTCACGGGCATCACAAATTTTATGTGTGCGTTCATATTTATCTTTCCAAACAACACCGTCGCGTGCACGAATATTTTCAGCCTTTTGCAGACGCGCCTGTAATTCATTTGTAGAGATTTGTGTTGTGTTGTTTGCGTTTTCTGACATTGTTTTTCCTTTTCTGGGTGTTAAAAATAAAAAACGGACGCATGAAAAGTGCGTCCGTCAATTTTTGATGGTCGCACCGTATCAATAAAAGAATTTCAAAACAAATTTCATTGCTAATGTGACCTTTATAAAACTTTGGTGCGAGCAAAGTACTTCGCCTGCGGCTCGCCTCGCAACCCTTCGGGTTCTCGCCCCTTTGCGTTACGGACTGTACTTCACCACACAAAACTTTGGTGCGAGCAAAGGGGCTCGAACCCTCGACCTCAACCTTGGCAAGGTTGCGCTCTAGCCAACTGAGCTACGCTCGCACTGTGTGGGGTATTTTGACATATCTTTTTTTATATTGCAAGTAAATTTTTTATCGTAATTTTTGTGGCGCAAAATACCGTAACGAATCCAATGTATATTGGCGTTTGGCTAAATCTAAACGTTGTTTTTGTATTTCCAGTTCTGAACGCTTTAATTCATTTGCATCATTTAATGCACCGGCAATTTCCCATGCCGCCCACGATAACGTTATTGTTCCCAATGCAACAAGAAAATATCGCAATCCGGTCAATTTAACTTTGACCGGATCGCTGATAAAATCGCCAGAAATCACACGTTTTTCAGACATGTATTTACAGCCATTTCCATGGTTGCAATATTTGCAAAAATCCGTATGCAGTGCGTTTATCTGCAAATGTATGCCCACATCGCGGACAAACGATAAACGGTGCAATTACAGCCTTGGTTTTCTTGAACATGGCATGCCATATCCACAATCCCAATACCCATACTGCGATTACTAATCCCCATGCGACATAATTGAAATAATCATCAACTGTATCTGTGATTACGGTTATAACCTGAACATCTGATTCCGCCAAATCATCATATATCTGGGTTGCGACCGGCCAAGACGATGGACGCCATGGATACACATGTTCAATGCCATAATTGGTCAACAACGTTGTCCCCAGTCCGCCAGTATTTTTATCTAGCTGGGATTTAATCACACCGTCAATCATGTCATCAATTTGAACCTGTAATACACTGGTCAGTTGTGTTTCTATTTCATCTAATTTTTCATTTACCATCGCAGCAGTATTATCAACCTTGGCAATGGTTTCATTTGCTTTATCAATTCCTTGATTTACTTGGTCAACACCTTTATCTACTTCGTTCAACGCCTTATCAATGCCACTGGTATCAATACCGAACATGTTGGCCAACCCGGTCAGTTTACCAACCTTGTCCGTGGTTTCAGATACTTTGTCTGTTGCCGCACTGGCATCAGCAGTAACATCTTTGGCCTTGTCTGTGGTATCTGTTACGACATCAACCGCATCGCCAACCATGCGAACCTTGTCCACAGCAAATGCAACCGGTTCTTCTAAATTGATTGCGTCTTTGATGCCGTCCAGTAATTTTTCATACTGTTCAACAATATTTCGTTGCAGGTCAAAGAACATCGACACAACAATAGATTTCTTGATTGGTTGGGAATATGTATTTTTCACCCATAATGGCACAGATATAACCAGCGCAACCCATATTATGGATATAATCATAAATATGACTTTGACACGTGTTATAAACGATTTTTTCTTTTTAACGGTTTTTGCACCGCCCATATCGATTACTTCGACTTCTTTTTTCTTTTTTGGCATGATACTTCTCCTTTCCTGATATGTAACAGTGTAATAAAGTTCCAGATTTTATTTCAACTGTTTTTATCGCAAGTTTTCAGTAAATTGCGCGATTTCTGCGGATAATAATTCTTTTATTTTCTGGGGACCAACCATTTTTTGTTGATACGCCATAATTTCATTGATGGTTTTATGATACACAGCAGCATCACGCACATTGTCAAAGGCCGCCAATTCCGTTGTTGGATTTATTTCATATCGGTTTCCATCGCAACGCATGCATGCCAATGTATAAATAAACGTCAATTTATCCACAGACTTGACCGCCGTGGCCAAATATATTTTGTCGTTTGCATTTAATATCAATCGGGGCGCGCCCGGTTTGACAGATGTATTTGCATTGATAGTAATATTTTTGTTCTGATTTTTTTGCATTATTCTTTACCTGTATATTTTGATATAAATTCTTGTTTGAATTGGGCAAATCGCCCCTGTTCTATGGACGTACGAATATCACGCATTAAATCTTGGTAAAACCACAAGTTATGTTGTGTCAGTAACGTTGCCCCCAATATTTCATTGCACTTTACCAAATGATGAATATATGCACGCGTCAGTTTGCATGCTGGGCAACCACATTTATCATCCAATGGCGCAGCATCATCACGGAATCGTGCATTTTTCATATTCATTGTGCCATGACGGGTAAATGCCTGGGCGGTACGACCGGCACGTGTTGGCATAACACAATCAAACATATCAATACCACGTTCAACCGCGCCCAATATATCCAGTGGTGTACCAACACCCATTAAATATCGTGGCTTGTCCGTGGGCAACAATGGCGTTGTGGTTGCAATCATATCAAACATAACATCCTGGGGTTCACCAACGGCCAATCCACCCACCGCATATCCATCAAAACCAATATCCGTCAACTGTTTGGCCGATTTTTTACGCAAATCTGCAAAATCCGCACCTTGGACAATGCCAAAAATACCGTACCCTGGGCGGTCAATAAATGCATCGTGGCTGCGGCGCGCCCAACGGGCAACCATTTCCACATTTTTTTCAACCCGTTCACGCGGTGCCGGCAAATGCAAACATTCATCCAAGGCCATTGTTATATTTGAATCCAGTTGATGTTGAATATGTACAGAATCTTCGGGACGCAAGAAATGTTTTACACCACCGTCAATGTGTGATGTAAATTCTACACCTTCTTCCTTCATTTTGACCAAGTTTGATAAAGACATTACCTGGAAACCACCACTGTCGGTCAATATGGGGCCATGCCAACCACTGAATTTATGCAATCCGCCCATTTTTTCAACCAAATCGCCACCTGGACGCATCATTAAATGATACGTATTGCCCAAAATAACCTGGGTTCCTGTGGCGGCAACCATATCCATGGTCAATGCCTTGACCGTGGCAGCCGTGCCCACCGCCATAAACGCAGGTGTCTGGAAAGTGCCATGCGCCGTTTCCACCGCGCCACGACGCGCGTTCCCGTCCGTTGCCAATAATGTAAATTTTAACGACATTTTATTATTCCTACTTTATTTGAAATTTTCGCGCCAAACCGCCCCCAAATCGGCGTTAAAATCTGCCCCTTGGGTTATAATAGATATTGGACCATCAAAATATCCACGTGAATATTTAATCACATCATCCACCGTCGCAGAATCATATAATTTATTTATGCCATAAAAATCGTACAGGCGATTATATTGTCTGTAAAACGAAATCAATTTATCGCAACGCGCGCCGGCGGATTCCAGAAAATTCGCACGTGATAATTTACTGCGCCGGCACATGCGATCCAAATCGTCCGCGTTGATTTTGTTTTCTGTATATACCCGATAGGCATTTTGTGCAATCAATGCAACACATTTTTCCACGTTTGTGGCCGATGTTTCTGTGCCAAATCCATTGACCATAAACTTTTCGTTACCAAACCCAACACATTCAAATCCATACACCAATCCATTTTCATAGCGAATTATTCGGTTTAATTCACGTGTGATATATCGTTCAAAAATGCCCACACAATGGTTCTGATATAAATCGCTGAAATCATTACCACATTTATCTGTAAATAATATACGAATTTTTACATTTGTATTATCAGGCTTTGAATTATGCGCAATAGCCGGCGTATATTTAATTGATTCATTTTCAGACACATCAATCGACAGCAAAAATGAAAAAGTTTTTTCAATATATTTTAATAATTTATCTGTGTCGTCTATTTTCCCAGATGCACAAATTATGCAATTTTTTGCAGACAAACGACGGGACAAAAATTCTATTATTTGATTGCGATTAAATGAATTTATCAATTCAACTGTCCCCAAGCTGCGCACCGAAAAAATCGCGTAATTAAACAAAGTTTTTGATAAAAAATCATCATATTGCCGAAAAGGATTATCCAATGCACGACGTAACTCGTCACAAACAACGCCATGTTCGATATCTATCTTTTTCGGGTCAAACAATGAATTTTGTAATTGATCGCCAATAAAATCCACCAATTTTTCAGTGTATTCCGCAATAATACGACCATAAAAACATAATTGCGCATTACCTGTGCTGGCATTACGGGTGCCACTGTAATAATCCAGATAATCTTCCGCTGATTTTTTATCTGGGAAACGTGGTGTGCCCTTGCACAGCATATGTTCACAAAAGTGTGTCAGACCATATTCATTTGGTTTTTCATCACGGGAACCAGTGCGAAACAATACTTTGAAATTTATCGTTTCCAAATCCATTGGATCCAGAATTACCGTCAAACCATTTGGCAATTTGTGTAATTGCGGTTCAAATTTCATTGTATGTCCTTTTTTTGAAACAACAAACAACAATCCCCATACGAGAAAAACCTGTATTTTTCCGCCACCGCATGCGCGTACGCATATTTCATTTCATCCAACCCAGCGAACGCAGAAACCAACATAAACAACGTCGATTTTGGCAAATGAAAGTTTGTCAGCAACACATCAACTGCACGAAATTTATATCCAGGTGTGATAAAAATATCAGTACTGCGACAAATTGGTGCAACACGTTTATAACGCGCGGATTCTGGCAAATTACTGTTGTCCATTGCCGCACTTTCCAGTGTACGCATAGACGTTGTTCCAACCGCAATTACGCGTTTTGCATTGTTGATTATATCGGCCTGAGTCGTGGTGATACAACACCATTCGCTGTGCATTTTATGTTCGTTCAGATTTTCTGTCTTTACCGGCATCCAGGTACCTGCCCCAACATGCAAAGTTATTTTTACTATTGTTGCGCCACGACGTTCAATTTCATCCATCAATTCGGGGGTAAAGTGTAATCCAGCCGTTGGCGCGGCCATTGACCCCAATGGTTCGGCATATACAGTTTGATAACGTTCGCGGTCGGCGGTTTCTGCATCACGCTTCATATATGGTGGCAATGGCATTTTACCCACCACGTCCAGTACCGCAAAAATATTATCGCACATAAATTCCAGTTTTAATCCGCTGTCGTCGTTTTTATCCAATACGCGCGCGGTTGTGCCATCCGCCAAAGTCAATGTTTCACCGATTGGAATTTTATTAAACTTTTTACACAATCCCCACCAAACTTTGTCATTTTCCGCCGTGTGCAATGTAATTTCGTGCAATGCACCACGTGAATCAGTTGCATCAAAACGCGCCGGTATTACACGCGAATTATTAAACACAACAACATCACCAGGCTGTAAATAATCCACAAAATCACGAATATGTTTATCGGCCAAATCACGGCCATTTACCACCAACATACGGGATGCGTCGCGTTGTTGCAATGGGTGCGACGCAATCAATTCGTTTGGTAATTCAAAATCAAAATCAGATGTATGCAACATTATTTCTTAAATTCCAGACCTTGATCTTCGTAATTTTCAGCGATATTTTCCCAGTTTGGTTCAACGCGCACAAATAAATGCAAACGCGCATTTACACCCCACTGATTTTGAATATCGTGACGCGCCGCAGTACCAATTTGCTTTAACTGTGCACCACCGCGGCCAATTACTATTTTTTTATGCGCATCATTTTGAACAGCGATTTTTTGGTATATATCCAGCACGCCATCATCCGCCACATCAACGCGTTCAGTCACCACATTGATATGATACGGTAATTCTTGGTGAATATATTTATAAATCTTTTCCCGGGTCAATTCTGACAAATACAATTTATCTGGCACATCAGTCGCATCATGTGGTTCAAATAAATACGGCCCGGCCGGCATAACGTCCGCCAATGCATGTAACATTTCATCCACACCATCGTTTTTCAGCGCAGAAATCATAAATATATCATGCGGATGCACTAATTCATTTATTTCCGCGGTCAATGGTAATAAATCCGGTTTAGATACAGCATCAACCTTGTTCAATGCGACAAACAGATTTTTATGGTCACGTATTTTTTCAACCAAACTGCGTACAGTGTTGGTTATGCCCTTTTGTGCATCGATTACCAATAATATCGCATCTGCATCAGACGTCGCGTCCATGGCGGCACCAACCATCGCCCTGTCCAAACGGCGCGACGGGCGAAAAATTCCAGGCGTATCAACAAATATCAACTGACGCGCGCCAATCATTTTTACTGCACGTAAATTAGTACGTGTCGTTTGCACCTTGTGCGAAACGATTGATACTTTGCGCCCCATTATTTGGTTTATCAGGGTACTTTTACCCGCGTTCGTTGGCCCCACAATGGCCACAAATCCAGAATATGTATTTTCCATACCCCGTACAATAGCACACCAAAAGCAAAAGTGAATAAAAATCTTGCAAACACATACATGTATTGTAGAATCTGACATCGAGAGAGGCATCAGTACAAAGGATTTATATTATGCAACTGACCGGGCCTGAAATTATGCGACGCATGCAAATGCCGAACCCTGACAATCCGCAAAGCAAGCCAGATATTGTAATTACACCATTTGATGAAAAATGTCTGGGCAGTAACAGTTATGATTTGCATCTGGGAAATCAATTAAAGATTTACAAGCATACTTTGCCATATGGCATGTTGCCAGCGATTGAATATAAGCGTGGCCGGGTTTATTCTATGCGTGATTGGTTTTGGGATTACAGCGCATATTTAGAATACCGTAAATATCCAGAAAAATATGACCCACGCAATCCACGATTTTTATTAGATCCATGTGACGCAGACCAACATAAAACAACAGACATCGAAATACCTGATGGTGGGTTGATTTTATCGCCAGACGTTGGATATTTGGGACATACTGTTGAATATACTGAAACATATAACTTGTTTCCATACATAGATGGGAAATCATCAGTTGGACGAAACTTTATATTAAATCACCATACGGCTGGGCGTGGCGACGATGGATTTTGTGGTCAATGGACATTAGAAATTAAAACAATGTACCCAACAGTCGTATATCCAAATATGCGCATAGGTCAAATTTATTACGAAGAATTTACCGGTGCACGCAAACCATATAACGAAAACCATGCCAGTCATTATAATGGTCAAACAGGTCCAACCCCAGCCGCGGTAATCCCGATTGAAAAAATAAGTCAAATACAACGATAAAAAAACACCGCCAAGTTCAGGCGGTGTTTCTTTATAACTGAATAAACCAATTTGGATGTTCAGATAAATGTTCTATGCTGGCATCTAATGTTTTACGATATTCCAAGAAACGTTCTTTATCTTTCTTGCCTAAATTACTGATTGCAGGTAATTTAACCGTCATTGGATTTACATGCTTGCCATCCTTGATAATTTCATAATGCAAATGTGGACCGGTGGACAAACCTGTTGACCCAACGTATCCGATTGTTTGTCCTTGCTTTACAGTGGTGCCAACAACAACCCCCTTGGCAAAGCGCGACATGTGCGCATACAACGTTTCAAATGACGAATTATGGCGCAATTTTATATAATTACCATGTCCATTGTTGTATCCACGTGCAACAACACGTCCAGCACCAGCAGCAGGAATTGGTGTACCAGTTGACGCACGGAAATCAACCCCTTTGTGGGCACGTGTATACCCCAACACAGGGTGTTTACGACTGTTTGAAAAACTGCTGGTTACTTTGGCATTATTGATTGGGGTACGTTTTAATGATTTTATTGCGCCATTGCCATTTTCGTCATAATATCCTGTTTTGCCATCATCTGTGCGGAATCGATACATTTTAACATTTCCACGCAATGCTTCGAATTGAACGGCCAAAACACGGCCATTTTCAACCTTTTTCCCATTAGAATAATTTTCTTCGTATAATACAGAAAATGTTTGACCGGCACGCACATCACGTTCAAAGTCCATTTCGAACGCCAACAAATCATACACTTCGGCCAAAATGCCGTCTGGTATTCCGGCGCGTGCGCCAGCTAAATAAAAACTGTCCCCGTCCATGATTTCCCCAGCGCGATATACAACACGGGTATCAGGTTTTATATCAATCGTTTGGCATTGCCATTTGCCGTCTGGCGCACATGTTATTTCAACCTGGCGCCATGGCGACGGAATTATTACAATCTTTGATACTGGCGAATCCGCATTTTCACGAACAAATTCGATTTTATCACTGTCGGCACGCAAACTGGTTATATCTGCATCAGATTTCAATACTTTGGCAATTTCTAAAACCTGGGCATTAGAAAAGCCTTGGTCTGTCAACAGTTTTGACAATGTATCGCCAGCCGCCACAACAACAATCGAACGATGTTCATCATCAGATGATAATATACCAACGCCATCACCAGACGTACCAAAATGTCGGGCAAAAACCAATACGACCGCCACAATAACCAATATTATCGCCAATGCAATAACACCGCGTGCAATATTAGTCGGATTCAGAATATTTTTTGCTTTTTTCATATCGGCGATTATAATTGCCTTATGACAAAAAATCAAGCGTTTGAAATTCTTAAATCCGCCGGCGATATACGTGCCGCACGGATAATTACTGAAAACACTGATAATTTTTCAAAAATAAAAGTTTGGCGTATGGCACGTGCCCTGCGGCGTGGGGTGCCTGTGGCAAAAATAATTCACCAAAAATGGTTTTATGGATTAAAATTTTATACCAACCAATACACATTAGATCCGCGTCCAGATACGGAAACATTGGTATCTGCGGTGATTGCAGATTGTGGAAAAAACGTACGTCCACATATATTGGATTTAGGCACAGGAACAGGATGCATAATTTCTGCATTGGTGAAAAATATTTATGGCGCAACTGGCATCGCAGTTGACACATCGCGTGGCGCATTGCGCGTGGCACGACGTAATATAAAAAATTTAGGATTGGGAAAATCTGTACATATTGCATATGGAAATTTTAATAATGCCAAAATGACAAATGATAAATTTGATATCATCGTTTCTAATCCGCCATACATTGCCATGGGTGACACACGCGTAAACATTGGTGCAAAACATGATCCAATGCGTGCATTATATGCAAAAAACAATGGATTGGCGGCATATGAAAATATTGCACGTAACGCCAGACATTGGATTCGTGATGGTGGTAAAATTTATCTGGAAATTGGTGACGGTATGGGCACAGATGTTCGTAAAATATTTTCTGATTCTGGTTGGATTTTTAATCGCGCAGAATATGATTTGGCCGGCATTGAACGCGTGTTGATTTTTTCGATATAAGTTTCAACTTGTATTTATCTTTTTTCAAATATATAATGAATTCGTTGATGGGTGTTCCATCAATGAGGCGTGGAAACCTCTGCATGTGCGTCGGAATATAAACCTGTGGCGCGCTGAAATGCGCCAATTTTAATATGACGGCGAAAAAAACTCCTGGCTTTTGGTCAGGAGGGTCGCGAAATATCAAATACGCGGCGCAATTCACATGATTGTTTCCAACCTCCTGACCACCTGAACTTTCTGGTGGTTTTTAATTACAAAAATCAGGAGATGGAATTATGAAACTTTTTTTACTTTTAGTTGTTTTACTGGTTACCCCCCAGATGTCATTTGCGGCAAGTGGCGAAGATGGCTCAGAAGATATTAACTGGGGTGAAATATCAAACTGTATTAGTGGATGTGTACAATGTTTGGAATACAGAACGGCCGAATGTTGTGTCCGCTGTGGCGACAGTACGGGTGGTGGTGGGGGACATGGATACGCATGTACATCGTATAGCCAATGCCCCGATATATCTGGTCGCACGGAATATCAAGATACCGGCAGCGCCGCCACCGTCAGCGATATAGGTATCGCCAGTTCAACAAACGTTTGTTTTGATATAAATGGCGTACAATATTACAAAAAATCTGCAACATCATGCAGAACAAACTATTCCCGTGTAAAATTTGTAATCCATGGTTGCAGTGACATTGTATATTATCAATGCGTGTATAATTATACAGCACCCAACGAAGACGATGAATGCGATGAATCAACATGTATCCCAGACGCATGGTCATGGGTAACCAGTGGCAATAATGCTGTTCAGCGCCGCACAAGTCGTGGTTGTGGGGCAACTGGTAAATGTACCACAGTCATACCAGACCAAGTGCGTTGTCCAACAGGATATTACGGCACCCCAAATATAAATTTTCAAAACAACATCACTGCATATTGTACACCATGTCCATCGGATCCATCAGGCGCCCAAACAACGGCTGGCCCCGGCGATGTGGCAGACAATGGTATCGGCATTGGTGGTGGAACAACAGGCAGAGTCAGCGTTACCGAATGTTATGTTCCGGCCGGCGTTGGCGGCAGCGACGAAACTGGCACATGGGTATATGACAGGAATTGTCATTACAGTCAACAAGCAACGCAACTGTAAATTACAGTAATTCTTCATAATGGGTGGGTGCCTGCTGTCAGTTCAATCCAAACCCACCCACCAAGTTTAATATTGGTGTCCCCCAAAAAATCCGCCAAACGGCGGATTTTTTTATTTGAAATATGGGTTTTCGCGCTTTAATATCCCGATTGTTGAATCAACACCATGACCGTGCACAACATATGTTTCATCCGGCAAATTCATTTCATATAACTTGGAAACAGATTGCATCAACGCATTTGCGTCGCCACCCGGCAAATCATATCGACCGCAACTGTCGCGGAATAAAGTATCACCAGTTATTAAAATACCAAATTCTGGGAAAAAATACATTACACCGCCCGGGGTATGTCCTGGTGATTCAATCACATCCATGTAAATGCCAGGAAATATTTCCAATGTCCCAGATTCAATATCTGTGGGACGCCGGTAATTATTTTCAATTTCTGGTAATCCAAAATATTTCAATAAATTATTAGACCAGGAAATCAAATCGTTATCTTCGCTGTTCAAAAACCATGGGGCGTCATATTTTTCTGCCAACATTGGCGCCGCAGAAATATGGTCGCCATGACCATGTGTGGAATATATCGCACGTAAACGCAATCCACGCGATTCCAATAATTTTTCCCAATCGTGCGCCATACCCCACGCATCAAAAATCACTGCATCGTTACCATATGTCACCAACACAGAATTCGTATTTTCTGGTGGCATATGTAAAACTTCGAAATTTGGTGCGGTATTATTTTGTGGCATTTTGTTTAACCTTTTTCGTGGTTGCTTTTTTGCCAGATTTCTTTGCAGTACCAGAACCAGTAACAATGGCCTTGATTTCATCACCGGTCAATGTTTCGCGCGCCAATAATTCTTCGGCCAATTTACGAACAGTATCTTTATTCTTGGCTAACAATTTGGTCGCATCTGCATGGGCAGAATCCAACCACGCGCGCACTTCGGCATCAACCATTTCAGCCGTCTTTTCAGATGCATTTTCCAATGCACTGCGCGTACCAAATGTGTTTACCTGGTTTATCGCAGCCAACCCGATTTTAGACGACAAACCGGCCGTGGTAATCGAATAACGCGCCAAACGTGTTGCCATGGCAATATCACTTTCTGCGCCAGTGGTGATTTTATCAGTGCCAAAGAAAACCTCTTCGGCGGCACGTCCAGCCAGCGCAATGGCCAAATTCGCGCGCACTTCGGCAATAGTCATTGATACTTTGTCATCAATCGGCAAATGTTGAACCATACCCAATGCGCGACCACGTGGGATAATTGTCGCCTTGTGTATCGGGTCGGTAATATCAGCATACATAATGCTGACAAATGCATGGCCGGCTTCGTGATATGCGGTCAATTTGATATCTTCGGGACGCATTTTGCGAACCTTGCGCGGACCCATCAGGATTTTATCACGCGCTTCTTCGACATCAATCGATGTTATTTCTTGACGATTATTGCGAACGGCATGTAATGCGGCCTCGTTCAACAGGTTTTCCAAATCGGCACCAGAAAATCCAGTTGTACCGCGCGCCAAATCTTGTAAATTGACGTCATCTGCAACCTTTACCTTTTTGGCATATAAATCCAGAATTTCCCGGCGTCCGGCCAAATCTGGTAATTCAATATATACCTGGCGGTCAAAGCGCCCTGGGCGCAACAATGCAGGATCCAGCATATCTACGCGATTTGTTGCACCAATAACAATAATACCTGTATCATTGGCAAAACCGTCCATTTCAATCAGTAACTGATTCAATGTTTGTTCACGGTCTTGGTCGTTATATGAACTGGTACTGCGCCGTTGACCGATTGCATCGATTTCATCAATAAACAATATACACGGCGCATTACGTTTGGCCATATCAAATATTTCTTTTATCTTGGCCACCCCCAGACCAACGATGATACCAGAAAAATCACTGCCTGATGCGGCAAAAAATGGAACATTTGCTTCGCCGGCAATGGCACGCGCCAATAATGTTTTACCAGTACCAGGTTCACCAGATAATAATATTCCACGTGGTATACGCGCACCAACATCACGGAACTTTTTACCATCGCGTAAGAAATCCACAATTTCCATCAATTCTTGTTTTTCAGAATCAATGCCGGCAACATCTTTGAATGTCGTTTTGGGTTTGCCGGTTGTAATCTTGGTTGGATTTTGTTGCGCCAAACTGCGACTGATACCGCCGGCGCCGCCACGAAAGCCACGGAATATCCACCATATAAAGAATAATCCCATTAAAATCGGTACCCATGTCCCCAGGTAATCCACCCATGTTTTAGATGTATCAATCGAAATTGTCGCGCCATTTTCTGCAATTTGAGTCAATAATTCCGGGTCGTATGTGATTGTCGCAGTATATGGCGTGCCATCTGTCAATGTACCAGATGCATCATTACCGCGAATATCCATTGTTTTAATTTCTGGTGCACGACGTAAAACATCAGAAAACGTCAATTCAACCGGCTGGGGCACAGGTGCGCCACCTGGTAAAAATTGATTTGTAACGCCCCCCCCAATAAATGACCGCGCAATCATTGCAACAAATAATGCAACAAACACAATCAAAAAGATATTGCCGCCATCACCACGTTTGAATATTTTATTTTTTTTGTTTTGATTTTTCAGATTCTGATTTTGATTTTCCATGTCTTGTCCTAAAACTTGTTTTTGCACCTTCGGGAACGATTAAAATCCTGTTACCTAGTCGCCGAATTGTACAATGCCCCAATGTAAATTTGCAATCGTGTTGCAATTTATCTAGTGCATTTGATAATGAATTCAAGCGTGGCTGATATTCATCCCCCCCAATTTTTTGAATCAATGTTCCCAACAACTTTAATCTAATATCTGGGGCTGGGTCAAACAGAAAAGAATCAATAAATACAGCACGCTGATTATTTGTAACCGACGCAACCATTTCTGATATTTCATCGTCCAGCGCATCACGCACACGCCCCAGGTTTTGAACAGCCAATAAAATACGCGCATCACTGATGCCCAGTTTTTCTGACAACAAGTGACGATTTTGGCGAATTCGCACACGGGTATAGTGTGGGTCACTGTTCATTTCATCCATAAAATATTTTATGCCATTGTCGTCGCAATATTTTTTTAATTCTGCACGCGGTACATACAACAGCGGTCGAACAATTTTAATTCCATCACGCCATGTTACACGGCGCATTGCCGCCAATCCGTACAGTCCACTGCCCCGCCCCAAATTCATTAAAAATGTTTCAATTTGGTCATCAGCCTGGTGCGCGGTCAACAATATACTGATATTATTATTATGGCAAAAATCTGTCATAAATTTATATCGCGCGTTACGGGCGGCCGCTTCGATACCAGTGGTGGGTTTGTCATCTGTCCAATAAAAAATTTCACATGGAACATTTAACTGATTACATAAATCGCGAACGTATTCTGTTTCCACCGCCGCATTTTTACGCAATCCGTGGTTTACATGCAAACATACAATGTCCGCCCCACATGCCGCCAACCAACACAACAGGCATACAGAATCCACACCGCCACTGACCGCGACAGCCATACGGACACCTGAAAAATCGCGAATAAAATCTAAAAAGTTTTGATTCATAACAACGTTATTTTATGATATAATTTGCAAAAATAAAGGAAAATCGGAATATGTCAGGTAAATTGAAATCTATTGCAGTATATTGTGGACACCAGTTTGGCACAAATCCACAATTTGCACAAGACGCTGCAAAAATCGGTGAATTTTTGGGAAAAAATAAAATACAAATGGTATTTGGTGGCGGAAATGTCGGACTGATGGGTACGGTTGCCACGGCGGCATTGAATGCTGGCGGTCATGTTATCGGTGTTTCAACAAATAATGTTATTGAACGCCAAGAACCTGTGCACAATGGGGTTGATGTTGAAATTGTTGACGGGGTAAATGAAAGAAAACAAAAAATGATAGAATTATCTGATGCGTTCATAATTTTGCCGGGCGGAATTGGCACATTGAACGAATTGACAGATATTATGACAATGCAGCAAATTGGTGAATCAAAAAAACCATTGTTCTTTTTGAATACCGCCGGTTTTTGGATTCCTTTTGTTCGTCTGTTTATCCATATGCAAAAGTCTGGATTTATCGAAACAATCCATGATTATAATATTCATGGCGCAAATTCAGTTGACGATTTAATTGGTCGTATTTTAAGATATTAAAACTGAATCACTTTATTACGTGATGTTATACCGCGTATGATTTTAATGCTGGATTTTGGAACATTAAAATGTTCCGCCAGCATTTTTATTACCGCAACGTTTGCGTCGCCATCTGATGGGGCGGCGGTTGTATGCACGCGCAATACACCGTTTTCATCCAATGATACTTCATTTTTTCGCGCACGCGGTATAACACGAATATTAAAAGTCTGTTTTGAATCGTTCATCACTCATAATATGCACATGAAAATGGAATACACTTTGTCCTGCGCCGGGGCCGGTATTTGCAACAATGCGAAAGTTATTATTTAACCCCAACGTATCAACAGTTTTTCGCACCGCCGCCCAAAATCCAGCCTGTAATTCTGTGGGGGCATTGGCAGTAAAATCGTAAACATCTGTGAATTCGCCCTTTGGCACAACCAAAACATGTGTTTTGGCACGTGGCGAAATATTTTGAAATGCCAACGCATAATCATCTTCATAAATCTTGGTTGATGGTAATTCGCCACGCAAGATTTTTGCAAAAACATTATTGTTATCGTACATAAATTCCCCCTGGGTTGTTATATCCAGAATATTATATACCCAGAATAAAATCAAGGGGCTTGAAATCAAATATCAATGCACTATATCTATGCCCAGAAGCAATTAGAATACCAAGGAGAAATAAATATGTTTAAGCCTTTGCATAATTATGTTCTGTTGGAACGTATCGAAGAAGAAAATAAAACAGCCGGCGGAATTATTATTCCTGATAATGCAAAAGAAAAACCATCGCATGGTCGTGTAATCGCGGTGGGTGATGGCGCATTTGATGGCGATGACAAAATTCCTATGACAGTCAAAGTGGGTGATGTTGTTTTATTCGCAAAATGGGCGGCATCTGCAAATGAAGTAAAAATTGACGGCAAAGATTATGTGCTGGTCAAAGAAACTGATATTTTGGGAATTTTAGAATAAAAAGGATTTAATCATGGCAAAAGAAATCGTATTTGATACAGATAAATTGGCGGCTGGGGTTGATAAATTAGCCAACGCCGTCAAGATTACTATGGGGCCCAAAGGACGCACGGTCGTAATTGATAAATCATATGGTGCGCCCGTCGCAACCAAAGACGGTGTTACTGTGGCCAAAGCAGTATCGTTAAAAGATCCGCAAGAAAATATCGGTGCCCGTATGGTTCAAGAAGTTGCAAAAAAAGCCGGCGATGATGCTGGTGACGGAACAACAACCGCAACCGTGTTGGCACAAAAAATTATCCGCGAAGGGCGTCGCGTTATCGCGGCTGGGATGAATCCAATGGATGTAAAACGCGGTATTGATATGGCAACAGCGGCAGTGGTGGCAGATATTGAAAAGCATGCACGCCCAGTCAAAGACAGTTCTGAAATCGCCCAGGTGGCAACTATTTCCGCAAATTCAGATTCTGAAATTGGTGAAAAAATCGCCAGCGCAATGGAAAAAGTTGGCAAAGAAGGCGTTATAACCGTCGAAGAAGCCAAAGGGTTGGATACTGAAATCGACGTTGTCGAAGGTATGCAATTTGACCAAGGATTTATGTCGCCATATTTTGTAACCAACACTGAAAAAATGCTGGCGGAATTAGATGGCGCACAAATATTGGTTTCTGAAAAGAAAATCACGGGGCTGCAAGCATTATTGCCTATATTGGAACCGGTTGCACAATCAGGTCGCCCATTATTGATTATTGCCGAAGATGTTGAATCTGAAGCGTTGGCAACATTGGTTCTGAATAAATTACGTGGCGGATTAAAGGTTTGTGCCGTCAAAGCCCCAGGATTCGGCGATCGCCGCAAAGAAATGTTGAAAGATATCGCCGCAGTTACGGGTGCAACTGTTGTATCCGACGACATGGGTATGACATTTGAAAATATAACCCCAGACGTATTGGGTACGGCGAAAAAAATTGTTGTCACCAAAGATTCTACTTTGTTGGCCCAAGGTGGCGGAGACAAACATGCGATTGACGCACGTGCCGATGAAATACGTAAACTGATGTCTGTATCAACCAGTGATTATGACCGCGAAAAATTGGCTGAACGTTTGGCCAAATTGGTTGGTGGTGTCGCAGTTATCAAGGTTGGCGGCATGACCGAAGTTGAAGTTAAAGAAAAGAAAGACCGCGTTGATGATGCTTTGGCAGCGACACGCGCCGCCGTGGCCGAAGGCATTGTCGCAGGTGGTGGTATCGCACTGGTACGTGCAACGGCCGCACTGGAAAAATTGCATGGAACAAATGCAGACCAAGATGTCGGTATCGACATTGTTCGTCGCGCATTGGTTGCCCCATGTGCCCAGATTGCAGAAAACGCCGGTGTATCTGGTGAAATCGTTGTTGGCAAGGTTATGGAAGCCAAAGATTACAACACTGGATATAACGCACAAACAGGCGAATATGTTGATATGATGAAATCTGGGATTATTGATCCAGCCAAGGTTGTAAAAACAGCCATCCAGGCGGCATCCAGTACCGCAGGCGTTCTGTTGACAACAGGTGCAGTAATGTCAGAAATACCAGAAGAAAAACCAGCCCAACCAATGGGGGGCGGTATGCCAGGCATGATGTAAAAAAACGGGGCAAACGCTCCGTTTTTTTATTAAAGCGCAGATGTGGGGCTTGTCACTAGTTACTGTAATAACATCTGTTATTGTCTATATACGATGAACCTTGGCCATGGTCAAATACAAATGTGCCACTGGCGTCACTGCCGCCGGTTATGTAGCATCTGGTAATATCGGCATTCATACCGGCAACGGAATAACCACTGTCGGGGCATTTGGTGCATCCAGTGATGTTATTGCTGGGGCTGCCATAATAATTATTGGCACATCTGTATTGTGTTTTTTTAGTGCATATACATGTCAATGTATTGCACGTTGCTTCTATACGGCTTTCATATCCTGTTCCAGCCGCCGTCCAATCTGTATCAGAACAATTTGTGCATGTGCCGTTACATGTTTTTACACATGTTGTAAAAGTTAGTGTGTTTGTACACCCTGTAATACTGACCGTTGATGTTTGTGTTTCATATCCACTTTGGCACGTGGCACAACTTTGCACCCCTTGGTCGCCTGATGGCGAATCCAAACAAGTTTCAGACGCATATGATAAACAATTTAATCCCCGTCTAACAATATTTGCGCCAACACCACATGATTTTCTGCCACACGCTTGGCCAATATTGCCACCGCTGGTACATGTATAATATGTTACTGGGTCGTCGCACATATCAACTGTGACCGTTTTTGCAGTGCGCGTATAGCCCGAATTGCATGCCGAACATGAAATGACAGCCTGGTCATCATAACACGTACGCGAACTGGACGAGCAATTAGTACCCTGGGCCACAACAGTGCCACCACTTTCACACACCCGGCCAAGACAACCCCCAATAGATAACGCAAATGATTGTGTAATCGACGTTATTAAATAGGCCACAGATACAGCAGCCATAAAAAATATTTTTTGTTTCATTGTTCAATCCCCTGACTTTTGTGTTAAACAAAAACCACCAAAATTTTGGTGGTCAGGAGGTTGAGAACAATCCAATGAATTGTGTCGTTTATTTTATATTCACGACCCTCCTGACCAAATGCCAGGAGTTTTTATTTTTCGTCGTAATATTAAAACCGGCGCATATGTGCGCCACAGGTTTGTTTCCCGACGCATTGGAACGGGTTCTCACACCCCATCAGCAGAACACCTGCTGACGATTATTATATTATCGTGTTAGTTATATAAATGCAAGGAATAATAAGTAGTTATATTTGATTTTCGTGTGCCATTATCTGCTTAAAAACAGACTGCGGTCATTTTCCAAGAAATATCGTTTGTCTGGCATGGCGCACATAAATTTATGCAAATATCGCAATGAATTTTGAATCATTGTTGTTTCTAATGTTTGGGTATTTTCAACAGACAATCGCAATTTTTGTAAACGCGTCAAATTAAACACATTTTCACCAGCGGTATCAGAATTATTATTATATTTTATTTCCACCAAAAAGTTTGGAAAATGCGCATTTATAAATTTCAAGTCGGAAACCTGTTCATCTAAGGCAATATATGGCAATACCCCCATTGCAACAATAGTATTCAAATTGCCAGATGTTGCCATTGATTTTGCATCTGCCCAAGAAATACTGTGTGGTGCACGTCCTGACAATTTTTCAGACACACGCGAATATACATCTATGATTTCGGGTTTATTGTCTATGCAATAAACGTTGTCGGTGTTCAAGTTATATTCCGCCATCATAACTGGCGCCAATGGTGAAAATCCACATCCAAAATCAACAAATTTTATATCTGGATTAGATTTTAATTTGTTGACCAAAAAATTCATACTTTCTGAAAAACGAATACAATAATGTAACGAGTGTAATGGAACACTGCGCGCGGATTCAACACATCTGGTTGGAAATTCGTCTGAATTTAATGTTCTGGATATTATTTTATGTCCAACGGCACCCAAATGTGCACTGTACAAAGATGTTTTTAATATATCAATCAGCGCGCGATTCCATTCATGGATAAATTTTTTCGTATCGCGTGACAATGGTGCGATTGTGCGAACATATTTATTCAGTGCAGGTTCTAAAAACACACTGCATGACAAAGGAATATCCATTAAACCGTATTCTGTTTTCTTTATTTTTACCATGGTTTATTATTCCATTATTTCCTTTTTTCGCCGCGATTGCGCCCCATACTTTTTATACGCAGATTTTTTAATTCGTTAAATTTATTATTCAACTTTCTGGTCATATATGTTTGTGGCTGATTTGGTGCAATGTGTATTTGCACAGAATCTGTGTCTGTTGGGGTTGATATAGCAAATCCCTGGATTGTAAAATCAGAATCTAGGTACACGAACATTGGCATGTGATTTACATTTATGTGCGATGGATTAAAATCATTGCCAGTAAAACTGGTTATTCTTTTGCACATACGCGTTATTGACGGGGTTGATTTGAATACCGGCACAACCGAACAACATGTACGCGTTTCGTTTGTTATATCTTTGATATAATGATTACTGCCCTGATAAATAGGGGTATAGTTATAACGTTCATAAAATTTTTGTGCACGTGGCAAAGATATTAAATCTAACATTTTTGCACCAAATGCACCTGCATTTTCCGCAGATTTTAATAAACGACTGCCTATCTTTTGTGATGTGTATTCAGGCAACACGTATAAACTGCGTATTGTTGCGACGTTATCCATACAGTCACCTTGGATAAATCCTACCATATCCGCATCATCATACGCACCAAATGCAAAATTAAATTTACGACGACGCCAACCATCTAAAAAATCCTTTAATGCATCATCGTAATCTTTATCTGTCATTATATATCCACAAGAATGTCGAAATGCAGCCGCACGAATATATAAAAAATCATCCCATACGTTTGGATTTGATTGGTTAAATATCGGTAAAATACTTATATCACTCATAGCAGTCTCTATTATTAGTACAAAAAATCTTTTCTGTCAATATATAAAATCCAATTTTATATTATCAAAGTTATCGTGCGTTGCGTTTGGTACAACAATCATGTTTGTCCCCCCAGTCCATTTTGCAGATAATGCCCCAGGTACTGTTTTATCGTTTTCAGCAACATAATGTAACTGGGGCACATGCGGCAATCCGTCTAAGTTCAGCGATGTTTTCAGCGGACTGTCACCGAAAAATTCAGTCCAATCTTGGTGATTCAAAACACCAGCGATTGTAATCCATTGACGCACATTTAATTCTGGATAATTTTGAATAACCAAACCAGAAACCATTGCCCCACCAGAATATCCCACCAATATAATCGGACGTATGCCAGATACCGATTTTATCGCATCAGACACAGATTTAATCACACGATGCGAAAATCGACCATATGTCCAATCTGATTGGTTGCAATTTGGAGACATTATATATTGGCATGGACGTGCCATATATACAACATTTGCGGCAGAATCTGAACTGGCCAAATCACGCATAAATGTGCCACGTGGTGTTGGATTACTGGTTGGAATACCGCGCCCGTCAAATGCGTGGCCATCGCCTTCGATATAAATATGAATTGGGGCGGTTGAATCTGTTATTTTCTGCCATGTGGCAATTTCAAAATCCCCAGCACGAATTGATTTATATACAAAATTACTTGGTGCGTGCCAATCAGAAACACAACCACATAATAACAATAAAACTAACAGTGACCTGCCATGCGACATAGTATGTTATATCATAATGAAAAACACATCCCCAGTCAAACAATCTGTATAAAATAGCTATTTGACAAATTTTATTGACAAAATACTTGACAAATATATTTTTTGGTGCATAATTTGTACATAATAAAAAAACAAAAAGGTGTTTGTATGTTCAAAGCATTGAAAATGAAAATTGCCGCGCGTCGCATGGAACGCAAACGTAACGTTCGTAAATCCAGCACTAAAAAAGCGCGCCGCAGCACGAACAAATCATTTTGGAATCGCGTATGGAATACAATATGCACCCCATTTCGCGCAATCAGTCGTTGGTTTCGCGCATTTTGGAAATGGATTTGCAGACTGGATTTAGTCGGCATGGTAAATATTGCATTATTATCTGCGATAATCGTTTTATTTTCAATGCTGATAATCGATGTAATCGGGTGCAACAAACGCCCTGTGGTTATTGTCACAAAGCGCAACGCCCCCCAGATTACTATGAATTCTGATGCGGCAAATCGTACGGTACGTCAACGCACACCAAAAATTCAAACATTACCAATAAAAAAAGATGCAAATCGCAACTTTATTGGTAAAACGATTGATGTTATGCCGGTGCGTCCAGACAAAGTTGCCATCCAGCAAACTGCACGTTGCAAAAACACCATGTATGGCGATGTAATTATTGACAGCCGGGGTGCCGCAACAATGTTAAAACCATCCAGTGTGGTCAAAGGTAATCTGTATCTGCAACACATGCGTAAATATACATTGCCACGCGGTGTTCGTATCGAAGGTAACTTGTTCTTGCGCAATATGGGTATGTTGCAATTTGGCGGCGAATTTACCGTGACAGGAAATATATATGTTACACCAGATTCGTCATTTGGCCCAATCCCAGGCAATGCACGCATTGGTGGCCAAGTAATTTTATAAAATTATTGGTTTTTCATTTGTTTCTCCCTGAAAAACGGTTGCGAAATCGCAACCGTTTTTTATGGATTTTTTATACAAAATATGTTATAATATCTGCATCCGAACAAGGGGATAAAATAAATGAATACTTTTGAAAAAATATTAAATGTCTTTGGGAAAAATTTGGGATATACAATCGTACTGGTTGTTGCAATGATCTTCTTTGCATATTTTTCAGACGGTTTAATTCCGGGCTTGATTACGGCATTCAGCGCATTGGTCGCATACGTATGTGGTGCGGCATTATACCGCGCGTTTCGTGATGCGTTTTCTGGCAAGAAAACGGTTTCCGCCACGGTCAAAGAACCTGCTAAAAAAACAACCACAAAAAAGAAAACATCAAAAAACAAAAAATCTTAAAAAAATCCCACAATCGTGGGATTTTTATTTTATTGTTACAAATTTTATAACATCACGAACCATAAACTGTAATTAAACCTGGTAAACCTGTATTTGTCACGATACCAGTCCACAATAAACACATAAAATAATACCCCAAAATGGGGGTATTTTATTGTGCATCAGATGTTGATGCATTATCTGTCGCGGTGGTATCAGATACATCGCCCGTTGCACCAGGAATCGCAGATTCAGCCGGGGCGTTGCCCTGTTGCACCAATTCATTACGCAAATCACTTTGCTGTATTGCCATATCAGATTTTGCAGAAACCAACGCCAATAACGCACACAATACAAAAAATATTGTTGCCAGCCACGCCGTGGCACGCGTTAAAAAATTACCGGCCGCCGCCCCCGTCAACGCGCCACCAAACATTGATGCCGCAGACGATCCGGACATACCACTGCCCTCTGACTTTTGCAGTAAAATTATTCCAGTCATTAAAATTGCGACGATTATCAATAAAACCAATAAAATTGTGAACATTTAATACCCTTTGATTTGAAATCAATTTTATATATCAAAACATTAAATTGCAAGTTTTTTCAATAATTCTTCGGCGGCAGCGATACTGGCAGCCTTTTTAGATGCACCACATCCTGTGGCACTGTGCCCCATGGCGGTTACCCGTACATTAAACGTCGGTTTGTGCGACGCCCCAGTTGCCGGCAAATATTCATATTCTGGCAATGCACCATTATCTTGTTTTTGAACCAATTCTTGTAATGCTGTTTTTGCATCTTTGGGTGCGATAACATCTGCCGCCGCCAAATCACGCCAAATATCAACGATTATATCACGCACAACATCAAACCCACCGTCAATAAATATGGCACCAAATACAGCCTCCATCGCGTTGGCACAGATATGTTGAATCCGACCAGCAGTCATGTGACCATGATGTATTTTTTTGTCTAATCCGAATTCCATGGCAACATGCGCCAATGTTTCTGTGGATACCAACATTGCATGCCGACGTGCCAATTCCCCTTCGTGTTCAGTTGGGAACATTTCGTACAACAATGCCGCCACCGACAACCCCAACACGCGATCGCCAACAAATTCCAATCTTTCATTATTATGTGCGGCATTTGCCCCACTTTGGGTCAATGCCAATTCCAACAATTCAGGATTCTTGAAAGTATAATTTAATTTTTTCACTTTAATCAATTCCCATGCCAAATCTGTCCCAGCGCATTTTATTTCCCCAATTCCAAAACGCCAACATTGGTGAATAATAATTATGCGAATACCATATAAACCAAACCGGCCCCAGCACATTGTCACGTGGGACATATCCGATATCAGCACGACTGTCCCCACTGTTATCGCGATTATCACCCATAAAGAAATAATGATTTTCAGGCACCGTGAACATCATTGTATTATCCAATGGTCCTTTGTCAGTCATTTCAACAATACTGTGCGCGACACCATTTGGTAATGTTTCTGTGTATTCTGTGCCAGCGAATACCCCACACGCCCATTGATTCTGGTTACAGAATTTATCATCTTTGTATTCAATGGTATAATTGAATTCCGCAGGCTTGTTATCAACCCAAACCTTGTTTCCCTGTATCATCATATTTTTTTCTGGGATATGATAACCAGCACTGCGTAATGATTTCGGCAAGGTGGCAATAATATATGGACGTGGATTTTCACGTGGAACAATTTCACCGTTTATATACAACCGACCGTCCATCATTTGTATTGTGTCACCAGGCTTTCCAATCAAACGTTTAACATAATCCTGGGATTCATTGATTGGATTACGAAACACTATTACATCGCCAATTTCTGGTTCATGACCCCAAAAACGCCCGTTCCACAAGTGCCACGAGCCAAATGGAAACGAATAACGCGAATATCCATATGGCCATTTTTCTACAAATATATGATCACCAACATGCAACGTTGGTATCATTGACCCAGATGGTATATTAAATGGTTCTAATAAAAAACTGCGAAACGCAATCGCAATCAGCGCACCATAAAATATGGTATTAAACCAATCACGTGCAACATTTGATTTCTTTTTAACGGGCATGATGTTTTTATCCTTGGGCTTTATACGGGCACCATTTTATAACTTGAATTGATTTTGCGCAAGTTTTAATATGCAAATATGATTTCTTTGAATTCAATCATATTTAACGGTATGGACGCAACACAAATTGACGTCCAGGTTCAATTATCCACAGGTTTGTCAAAACCAGAATTTAACATAATCGGATTGGCTGATCGTGCTGTCAAAGAATCTGCGGAAAGAATACGAAACGTTTTATCCGCATTAAATTTATCTTTGCCGCCCAAACGACTGACTGTGAATTTGTCGCCGGCGGATGTAGAAAAATCAGGTTCGCATTTTGATTTGCCAATATTATGTGGAATATTATGCGCGATTGGAATTTTGCCGGAATCAGAATTATCAAAATATATAATTATCGGCGAAGTTGGACTGAATGGTACAATCGTAAAAACAAATGGAATATTACCTGCCAGTGTTTGGGCAAACCAACACGGCATGGGTATAATATGTCCTGGGGACCAAGGCGCCGAAGCGCGATGGGCCGGACACACAAATATATTGGCGCCGTTTCACGTTCTGGAATTGATAAATCATTTCAAAGGAACGCAAATTTTACCCATACCCCCGTTATCCACGCCATGTGCAGAACAATCAACACATATGGATATGGCCGAAGTGCACGGCCAGTCCGCTGCGAAACGCGCATTGGAAATTGCCGCCGCCGGTGGGCACGCAATGTTGATGGTTGGACCACCGGGATCTGGGAAAACAATGTTGGCATCACGGTTGCCAACAATATTGCCAGAAATGACACCTGATGAAATACTGGAAACATCTATTATATATTCAATCGCAGGGCAACTGAACGGGAAATCTTTAATTACAACGCGCCCATTTCGCAGTGTACACCATACTGCCAGTGCAATATCTTTGGCCGGTGGTGGCGCAGATGCCAGACCAGGCGAAATTTCATTGGCGCATAATGGCGTTTTGTTCTTGGACGAATTACCAGAATTTAATCGGACGACGTTGGAAATATTACGTCAACCTATGGAATCTGGGAAAATAATGATTGCACGTGCACGTCGCACCGCAACGTATCCGGCACAATTTCAACTGATTGCGGCAATGAATCCATGTCCATGTGGACATTTGGGAAATGCCGCCCTGTCCTGTTCACGCGCACCCCGTTGCGCCGAAGCGTATCAAAACAAGATTTCTGGCCCATTATTGGACAGAATTGATTTACATGTGGATGTTGACCCGGTCAATCCATGGGAAATGAATAAAAATGACAATACACATGTTGAAACATCGGCACAAATTCGGGCACGTGTTATCGCCGCGCGTAATCGCCAAATTGAACGCCAAGGCACCCCAAACGCGCAACTGGATGGCACCTTGTTGGACACGGTTGCAAAATTATCCGATGAATTGACCCAATTTTTGAATACCGCCGCAGAAAAAATGGGCATGTCTGCACGTGGATATAATCGTATACGTCGAATTGCACGTACCATCGCCGATTTACGTGGCGCAACAAATATAGAGATGACTGATTTAGCCGAAGCATTATCATATCGTCCAATAAATCGTGGTAAATATGGCATAAAATAAAAAATCCGCCATTTGGCGGACTTTTTTTATTAAAACTCAAACCGTATTCCCAACATTGCATTTATAAAAAATGTGTTTTCTGCACTGAACCAATCACGATGCAATGTACCGTCTTCATTACTAAGTGCCCAACGAATACGTGGAATATATGCCGCACGAACGCCAAAATCTAAATACATATTTTCTGTTATACCATACGACAATCCCAATGCCAACAACCCAGCGATATTTGGCGTATTTAATTCAGAACGATAAAATTGAATAACATCATCATTTTGTTCTTTGACCCCATATGGCAACAAGTCATACAACCCAGATAAATCACCATACGGATCAGATAAATTTAACACAGTTGCAATATCAGCATACCCAACACCAAACCCAAAATATGGTATTGCGGTACGCACAGGCTTTTGTATTCCAGAATAAAAATCGTAAAACGCCATTACACTGAATATATCTGTTGTAACACTGGATTGCACCGCGCCACTGGAAATTGTTGCGATGGCACCGGCCGCATCGCCACTGAACAAAGTGGCATCACCTTCGATAAATGGGGATGCATTATATTCACTTTTAGAAATATGATCCCACCCCAATTCTATGCGCCATTGCGGTTTATTCGGCACAGTCCAACCAACACTGGCCCCAGCGGCAAAACCAAAAGATTCATAATCCTGGGTCGCAGGTAAATCGCCAATATTTACATATCCGGCCGGGACAAAATCACCACAATCACCACGATCTTGGCATTGATAATACCCCAATTCGGACATAATTGTACTGCCATCAGGACTCATATAATACAACGGGGTCAATTCACCAATTTCATTTTTTATTCCACCCATACCAAATGATGCGCCACCACGTACAGACACGGTAAATCGGCTGCCATCATCAGTATATGCACCATCACCCACATAATATCCGGGATATTCCCAATTTGCGTGTGCCGCGCCCAAAAACAGGCATGATAATAATGGTAAAAATAATATGCTCCTGCATCTCATGCCTATTATTATATCACAAAATTACATGCAATAAAAACAGATTTTACTGATAAAATTATTCTTGGATAAATCCGCCAGACTGCATTTTCCACAACCGTGCATATTCACCACGTCTGCGCAGTAATTGGTTATGTGTCCCCTGTTCTATAACCACACCGTTGTTCAGCACGACAATCTTGTCCATATTACGCAACGTTGATAACCGATGTGCGATTGCCAAAGTTGTACGCCCATGCGCCAATTCATCAAAAGATTTTTGAATTGCGATTTCTGTTTCACTGTCCAATGCGGATGTCGCTTCGTCCAGCACTAAAATCGGGGCATTTTTCAAAAATGCACGTGCGATGGCAATACGCTGTTTTTGACCACCAG
The DNA here is from genome assembly GCA_944389515.1 of uncultured Alphaproteobacteria bacterium. Classification (GTDB taxonomy): domain Bacteria; phylum Pseudomonadota; class Alphaproteobacteria; order Rs-D84; family Rs-D84; genus Enterousia. The sequence continues at coordinate 52,511 of CALXMQ010000003.1, forward strand.
ATAATTTAATTCCACGGTCACCAACCATTGAATCATATTTCTTTTCGGTTCCCATGATAAAATCATGCGCGGCCGCACGACGCGACGCATCACGAATTTGCTTATCCGTGGCGCCAGGTTTGCCATATTCAATATTTTCACGAATAGTCCGATTGAACAATGTTGGTTCTTGGGGAATAAACGCAATACTGCGACGCAAAGAATCCTGGGCCACATTGCGGATATTTTGCCCATCAATTAAAATTTCACCACGTGTTGGATCATAAAACCGCATCAGCAAATGCACCAATGTTGATTTACCTGCGCCCGATGGCCCGACCAATCCGACACGTTCACCAGGTTCAATAACCAGATTAAAATCACGCAAAACCCATTTGCGTTTGTATTTGAACCATACGTTTTTGAATTCTATCCTGCCATGTGTCACGACTAAATCAGGCGCATTTTCCACATCACGCACCGCCAATTCTATATTTAATTCATCGTACGATTTCTTGGCACTGCCTAATAATTCTACAACATTTGGAATTTGCCCAATAATGCGCGATATCATCCCCATAACATTAAAGAATACAGACATTGTAAATACTATTTCAGATACCAATATATTACCATTGGAAAACAAAATCACGCACAGCAACATCGTTATGCCAAACGCAATATCCCATACAAAATTCGGCAATCCCCAAAACCAACGTTGAATAAAAAACGAATAAATACGTGTAGTAATGGTCTTTTTACGTGCAGGTTTCAAATATTCACGTTCGGCATCTGCGGCGGCAAATAATTTCACAACTGAATAATTTGAAATACTGTCTACGATTTTACCAGACAATGAACTGTTTTCTTCGCTGGCGGTTTTGGCAGAATTGCTCATCGGTTTCATCAGTGCCAAACCATATACCAATCTGAATATAAAAACGGCCGCAAAAATCAATGCAACATACGAATTTATTTCCAATACTAATCCCACGTTTATCAAAATCATCACAATGGAACCAAATATTTCCAAAAAATTCATAATAACATTGAAACCATTTGATACATATGTAATCTGTGAATTTATTTTTCCAGCCATACGCCCAGTCCAAAAAGACATAGACTGATGTTGGACAAAGTCATTTAACACATCAGATATTTGATTTGATATTATCGGTTGCCAACGACCGTGCAACATGCCACGTAAAATCAGACACACATCCCACAGTATAAATAACCCTGTAATAAATAAAATTGTTGGTAACGCAAAGTCAACAAAACTTTCGCCCCCAGGTGGCGTTTGTTCAAATAATGCGATAAACCAACGCTGATAATTTGGGAATAACACGGCGTCTGACATAACGCACATAAACAATATCGCATACCCAATCATCAATGGCCAATGGCCGCGCATCGCATATTTGAAATAAAATTTCCACAAAGATTTAGGTAATTTTTTATTGTAATCGTACGACATGACGTACGCAATATACAAAAATCAAAAAATCTGTTCAAGTGGTTTATTTTACAATTTCGTGGAAAATTGTGGCCGGAATTGTACCACCTGTAACCTTGGACGTCATAGATGTAAAATTATCATTTCCCATCCATACGCCAATTATTAAATCGCGCCATGCACCAATAAACCACGCATCCCGATTATCATTACTGGTGCCTGTTTTTCCGCCCAACACCCCAGGCGCCATCGCACGATGCCCGGTACCACCAACCTTTACAACATCGGCCAGCAAGTCTGTCATATAATCCACAGTTTGTGGTAATAAAACCTGTAACGGTTCAGATGGATTGCGTTCATAAATTATATTTCCACGTGGGTCTGTTATTTTCGTGATTGAATATGGACGCACAGAATAACCATCGTTCCAAATAACGGCATAAATCGTTGTTAAATCCAACAGCGACATTTCAGACGCCCCCAGCACAGTTGAATATTCACGACGTAACTTATTCCCAACACCCAAACGCCCAGCCATATCCAGTACGTTATCAATACCAAATTCTTGGGTCAATTTTAATGGCACTGAATTTACAGATTTTGCAAATGCGGTTGCCAATGTTATATCACCATAATATCTTTTATTATAATTTTGTGGCGAATAATCACCGATTGAAAACGGTGAATCATTTACATAACTGTCGGGGGTCATACCATTTTCTAATGCCACCAAATATACCACAGGCTTAAAAGAACTGCCGGGTTGACGCAATGCCAACGCACGATTAAACTGACTTTCTTGATAATTTGTGCCGCCAACCATTGCACGCACCGCACCATCGGTTTCCATTGCAACAACCGCGCCCTGGTGTTCACCAACACGCGTTGGTAATATATCGGCAATACGATCCTGTAAACCCATATCCAGCGTAGTATACACATATAAATCTGATTCAAATGTGCCGATGGTTGATTTAACTTCGTCCAAAACAAAATCTGTCCAGTAACGATATATATTCGTATTTGGCGCAGGTGCCGCAGGCGCCAATTCACGCGCTGCAATGCGCGCCTGGTTCAACGTGATATAACCCTGGCGTACCATTTCTTGCAAGATAACACGTGCACGCGCAATGTTTTTATCGGGATTTACCAATGGACTGTATGTGGTTGGTGCTTTTAACATCGCGGCGATTTGTGCCGCCTGGGCAACAGATAAATTATTCGCAGAACATTGAAACATCATGCGCGCCGCCGCATCAATCCCACGCATGCCACCAACCAATGATACCCTGTTCATATATAAATCCAGAACCTGGTTTTTAGTAAACCGATTTTCCAACCAATATGACAAAATCAATTCTTGAACCTTACGTGAAATCTTTTTTTCACGCGATAAAAATACGTTTTTGGCCGTTTGTTGCGTAATTGTTGATCCCCCAGCCGCCAAACGGCCATGCATCAAATTAGACACCATCGCACGCGCAATCGCACGAAATTCCACCGGCCCGTGTTCAAAAAATCTTTTGTCTTCGATTGCAACAATCGCCTGCCATACGTGTGGCGGCAATGTATCCACAGATACAGGCGTTCCCATTATACGATTAGAAGAACGAATTTCATTGCCACTTTTATCTAAAAACACAATCGCCGCCGGACGTGTTTCATGTAAAATTGCATCCAACGATGGCATTTGTAAAAATACAATTACAACATATATCGCAACCCCAACCAGTACCAACATAAATAAATCAACACACCATACAAATAACCGAACCCCACGTGATGGGCCGGGATTTTGATTGGTGCGCTTGCTGGTACGTGATGTGTTGCTTTTTTTGAACACTTGATATTTTCCCCTAACCTTTTATGGAATTATATCACAAACGGCTTGCGTTTTTCCATAAATTAAAACTATAATTGCCCATATGCATACAAAGGAACGAGAGATGAAAAAACTGATTGCCACAATATTGACAGTTATCACATTGCCGGTATTTGCAGATAATTATGATTCTTATGAATATGGTTATAACGATGCGCCACGGCGCGATAACTATGTCGGTTTGCGCATGCATAAAAATGAAAATATTGCATTTCGTGTTGAACCAGAATATGGAAACGGAACAACGCTGCGTGATGACAGCTTTGGTGTCGGGCTGATTATCGGCAACAGATTGACCAACCATATAAAAATTGAATTTGAATCAGAATATACATATGGCGGACAAAAAAAGTACGGCACAGATTATGATTTTAACATATGGTCAAATATGTTGAACGTGTATTTATACCAACAATTCGGTGGTGCGGTTGAACCATATGCAGGTTTGGGTGTTGGTGTATCTGGTCTGTGGGGCGATGCCAATGGCACGATGCATGCATCAGACGCCACGGCAGACATGTCTTGGTCGGCAATGATTGGTGTAAATTTTGCACTGAATGCGCGCGTTGATTTGAACATCGGGGTTAAATATCAAAACTATGGTGATTTAGACATGTATAACAGCGACGATGGCACACATGCGCCTGTTGAAATTGACGGTACAGAATTTTATATCAGTGCCGCATATAAATTTGGATTGTAATAATTATTGACTATGATTTAACAGCCGCCCAAACAAACGGGCGGCTGTTTTTTCTGTATCCATAAATAAACAAGTACATTTTGTTATGGGTTGATATTCTCTCTCTCCTCTGTCCCCATGACAACAAATGTATTATACCACCACATCCCCCAAACATACAACAAGTAAAGATTCTTTTTTTGAATATTTTTGTAAAAAAACACATATACTAATTTCAAAATACGAAATACACACATTATTCAACCCATGCGCGAATTATTATTAAAAATATTAGGATAAAACTATCATCAACATCAGTAAACTATATTGTATTGATTTTAATTTTGTACACTTGTATAATTCTTCGGATAAAGAAAGGAAGTATTCTTATGACTGACCTGTTCGGCAACCCAAACATAAAAATAAATAAAACACATTCTAATAAAAAGGGCGCCATTTATGACAATAGGAATAAAATAAATGATTTAACTGGTGCCGAATGGCTATATTGGACTAAAACAGTTATTTCAAAAAGCTATCCTTCAAATATGCAACATAAATTGCGTTCTCAACATGGTGGTCAAAAACCCCCACAACTATGTGCCGATTTAATAAAAATTTTTACAAAAAAGGGTCAATTAGTTTTAGATCCTTTAGCAGGAGTTGGTGGAACTTTGCTTGGTGCTGCATTATGTGATAGAAAAGCGATAGGTATCGAATTAAATCCTAAATGGGCAAATATTTATAAACAAGTATGTAATTTAGAACATTTAGAAGAATATCCCTTTATTGTAGGAGACGCTAATGATAAATTAAAATATATTTTACCAAATAGTATAGATTTTGTACTAACTGATGTACCATATTGGATAATGGATCAAGTAACCAAAACAAGATCTTCTGCTACGAGAGTTTCTAATTTATCAAAATTTAATGAAAAAAACTTGCAAACAAAAGAAGAATGGCTAAGAGAAATGAAGGATATATTTGTTAAAGTAGCCAAAACACTGAAAAAAAATGGATATATGGCAGTTTTTATTGGGGATATGTATCGTGGCAAAGAATATCATTTCTTGGCGGGTGAATTGGCTAAGACCATTTCTGAAATCAATGAGTTTACTTTGAAGTCTGACATCATTTGGCATGATGATTCTAAAACACTACATATATATGGTTATCCTTTTGCATATATACCTTCTGTAATACATCAACATATTTTAATTTTTAGAAAGGAAGAATAAATGCAGCCCCATTTAGTGAATCCCAGAATAACAAAAAAAAATATTTTTTCTATGGCAGATTATCAACAGCTGCGTAATGTTCATGAATTTATTTTATATAGCGACAATATTTTAGAAGGTATAGTTTTATTAAACATACTAAGTTCACACGATAATCTTTTACATTTTTATGGTGTTATATACGAACCAATAGATCAACCAATCTATTTGTTCAAAGACGCCAAAGAAAATATTTATTCAATTAAAATTTGTGGTGCTTTTGAAAAATGGCAACTGCCTAACCAAGTAAATAAAATAAAACAATTTATCGATTTACCAGATTATATCTTATATTCGATAAATTCCCAAAAAGCGATTCTTGCAGGTGAAAACACAGAAACAGCATCCGTAGGAAATTCTCAGTGGCAAAGAGAGGGAAGAAAATTAGGTGCGGCAAGAAATGGTGTGCCTTTTATTTATCAAACTTTTTATTCTGGGAAAGACGAATCCCAACAAACACTTAGAGAACCGACATCTTTGCAGGTTTATAATCATCTGGTATATTCTATACGTTATAAGGCACCATCTTTTGTAGCTTATTTTGAAAATAATTTTGAACAATCAAACCCAAGATCAAGAACCCCAAAAGACAGTCAAGAACTATTTATCAATTATATTCAATCTGTACTGGTAACTGATGTAAGACCAGATCAAAATGATCAAAAAAGAAACTTAGAAAAAAAGTTTTTCAAACACATGCTAGGATATTTAACCGAAGGAAAATATTCTAATACACACAGCATAGGAACCGAACCTAGGATACTAAGTGATTTTAGGGTAATAAATCCTGGGGTTAGAAATGGAATCATTGAACACACAGATGATTTTGTTTCGTCTTTGTTGAAATATATATATGATGATGATAAAGATTTTATAGAAAAATATCCAATAGATAATTTGGATACAGAAAAATTTGTAAATTGGACCGCTTACAGAAATAAAAATTATATCTCTAATTTATTAAAATTTTTAGAAGATCGGGGACAGCATGCAAAAAGCTATATTAAGGGACAGGCAAAAATCGGATTTGTCGATACAGAATTATGTAAAAATTATATCAGTAAGAATTTCCCAAATAGCGTAAACGCGATTGATGGAATTTTAAATTCTAAAATATACCCTATGACGTTAGTAATGCCTTTGAGAATACACAAGATATCAAATGGTAATTTAACATTTTCACCAGATCCAGAAAGTGGGGAAATAGCAGCGTTTTGCGAATTATTTGGTTATACAACAAAAAAAGAAAAGAAATACCCTGTTATCGGTTACGTCACAGTGGATGCGGGAGAAGAATTTAATATAGAAAATAAACGTGGCACAAAATTATATAAAGCATTGGCCGAATATATAGATATTCTTATAATAAATAACAACCAAGTTATTACTAACTTAAAAAAAACAGACATAACTGAAACACATTTTGTACCAAAATCAATACAAGATGTACACCCGATGGGAACGACAGAAGAAGTTGGTATCGTATCTACATACCTGACACAAACAAATATAAAAGATAATTGGCAGTTGTGTTTTATTCATACCCATCATTCTTCATGGCAACAATTTGTCATACATAACGATACAAAAGACACGCAATCTAAAATACACAGAAAGTCTACCAAAGTAGACTTAATCACACAATACCCGGATAAAAATAGTACATTATTTATGATTGCAGAAGGAAAAAATAACTATCAAGACTTGTTAAGAGATAAGAAAATTCGAACCGCTATGAAAACAGCGAGTGAACATATCAATAGCAATAATCATATAAGCTTTAATGCCTTTATTTATACTTTGAATACGGTACAAAATAACAATCCAGAGTATTATGCAAAAAAGGAAGCAGAAACAGTGGCTGACGCTATTCGGTTGGGGCATTTTGATGATATTGCATTTGAACCAAATTTTGTGATAATCATTGTATATAATGACATACATGGAAAAACCGCATTTAAGTTAGTTTATTCATCCAATTTTGATAAACACATCAAAGCTATATTGGATTTGGATTTTGCACAATGAAATATATCGGAAATAAAACAAGATTATTAGAATTTATAAATACCTCTATGCAAAAGAGCAATGTTCCACTTAGTGGGGTGTTTATTGATATATTTGGCGGAACAGGATCTGTAGGAAAATTCTTTAAAAGCAAAGGTTATCAAATAATATCAAATGATTTAATGCTATATTCGTACATAGCCCAATATGTAAATGTATATTTAAATAAAATGCCAACATTTTCTAAGATTTCTTCAAATGGCATCTGTGGCGTTTTAGATATTTTAAACAATCCTGAATTAAGTTCCCGTGGATATATTTATGATAATTTTGCTCCGGGCGGCAGTTATAAACGTCAATATTTTTCGGACGCAAATGCGATGCGCATAGACGCCGTAAGAGACCAAATAGAAAAATGGTATCAACAAAAAAAATTATCTATAGATGAATATTATGTATTAGTATATATGCTTATAGATGCTGCGGATTTCGTAGCTAATATTTCTGGAACATATGGGGCTTACTTAAAAATATGGCGATCCATGGCGTTAAAAACATTGTGTCTAAAAATACCAAAAATAACAGATAATAAAAAAAACAATAAAATATACCAATTAAACGCCAATGATTTAATAGAAAACATTACTGGGGATATTTTATATCTGGATCCCCCATATAATCAAAGACAATATGCTCCGAATTTTCATGTATTAGAAACATTGGCAATATGGGACAAACAAAAATTATTTGGCAAAACAGGCCAGCGTGATTATAGCAATAAAAAATCTGATTATTGTCAAAAAAGCAAAGCATCAACAGCCTTAAAAGATCTAGTGCATAAAGCTAAATGTAAATATATTATACTAAGCTATAATAATGAAGGCATAATAAGTAGAGAAGAAATTATAAAAATATTATCTTCTGTTGGAATTGTTGAAGAATATATTCAACCTTATAGGCGCTTTCGAACAGAAAAAGATAATGATAATAGACATTACAAAGATTGTGATGACAAAGTTCAAGAACATTTATATATCGTAAAAATATCTGTATAACTACTTTCTTTAATTATACAAAGATTATACAAAGTATTCTTACCCCACATGGGGATTTGATCGGGGGCATGACAGTTATATTAAAACTGTCCTGGTTATGTATTCAGGTAATGCACAGACATATTTGGTTGACTGGCCACAGTTGTTATTTTTCCATTATCAAATATAATGGCCGCATTATTATCTATTGCCCAACCTGGGATATTATGTTTTTTCGCCAATGCGTCAAAGAATCCCTGCTCTATCTTGGTCTTGGTATTATAATGTGGCACACAAAAACCATGTATAAAACCCAAACCTGGCAACAAATCCAGTTTATTCCAATCTATTTGTCCAGTTTCATTTTGAATATAATCTTCATTATCATAATAATCAAACCAGCATATCGCACCTGCGGACAGACCAGATAAAATCATACCGGTATCGGCATATTCTTGTAATAATTTATCAAAACCAATTTTTTGCCAGCAATCTATCATGAACCTGGTATCACCGCCACCAACATAGATGGCGTCAGTGTTGGATAAAATGTTGCGAATTTCAGATTCTGTCGGTGGATTTTCAACCAAACGCAATTCAGACACATTTGCACCCAGCGACGAAAAATGCGCCATCAAATAGTCTGTATAATTCGGCGAATCTTTGCCTGCGGTTCCCAAAAACAATATGTTTGGATTAGATTTGCCCGTCATTTCTATGATTTTTTTATTTATTGGAATATTATCCAATGGATATTGTTTTTTGGTGCCATCTGGTAAAATTTTGACACGTCCATTTTCACCACCACCAATAGCGATTATTTTCATTATCTGACCTTTGCTGTTTTATCGTATCATATCAAAACATATTTTTATATTCCATTGAATTGTGGCAATGCCAATGCGTTTATATACAACGTTATAATAGCCACCAAATAAAAACTTGACACGGTGTCAGATTATGCGCTATTCTGACACTGTGTCAGAATATGGAAAGGAAATAAAAAATGTCAATCGCCAGTCACACTGACAAACGCAGGTCTGAAATTGTACGCGCGTGTCGTGAATTATATCAGACAATGTCTTTCAAAGATATTACAATCAAAGAAATCAGTGAATACACCAGTTTTTCAAGACCGTCTATCTATAATTATTTTGCAACCAAAGAAAGTATTTTTTTGGAAATATTCCGTGAAGAATACGCCCATTGGTGTGATGACATGGATGGCATTATAAAAAAATATAAAAAACTGAGCATAAAAAGTTTTGCGGATAAGTTGGCACAAACATTGGAAAATCGCCCTGTGTTGTTAAAATTGCTGTCTATGAATCTGTATGATTTAGAAGAAAACTGTTCATTAGATGATTTAACGATATTCAAACAAGAATATAAACGTGCGTTGGATACAGTCGAACATTTATTGGTGGTATATTTTCCCCAGATGTGCAATTCGGCCAGGAACCAGTTCATATATATATTCTTTCCATTTATGTTTGGGCTTTATCCATATGCGAACGTCACCCCAAAACAAAAACAGGCGATGATTTTAGCCGGGATAAAGTTTCCAACCAAACGTGTTTATGATTTTGCATATCAAACAATATTTTCACTGTTAAATAACCAAAGGGGGTAAGTAAATGACCAGTATTTTATCTTCTGTACTTATTGCGTATTTTTCTGCAACAGGCACAACAGCAAATGTTGCCCAGAAATTGGCATCGGCATTGGATGCACCTGTTTATGAAATCAGACCCGCGCAACCATATACAGATGCAGATTTAGATTGGAACAATGAATCCAGTCGCAGTTCATTAGAAATGGATGGCAAAATCCCATATCCTGAATTGGCAGATTTGGATGCGCCGGTCAAAGATTATGACACTATATTCTTGGGCTTTCCAATATGGTGGGGAACGTCACCAAAAATTGTAAACCAATTTGTAAAAAGTTATGACCTGACGGGCAAAAAAGTAATTCTATTTGCGACGTCTGGGTCCAGTGGTCTGGGCGATACGGCGTCTGATTTACAGATGGATGCAACTGGTAACCCTGAAATCATAAATGGCCGGCGTTTCCCGGCCAGTGTCAGCACAGACGAACTGAAAACCTGGGCAGAAAGCATAAAATAGCAAAGGACAAAATATGAAACCATGGGTAACAATCGTTTTAACTTTAATCGGAATTACCGCAATCACAATGGGCATATACAAGTATTTTGCAACAAACATGATTAAATCGGGGGATAAAATGGAAAACACACCTGCCAAGGTATATTATGTCAAAGAAATCACACCAGAAAATCTGATAAAAATATATGACGCGTTGGGCGTTGAATTAAAAGGTAACGTCGGCGTCAAAGTATCCACTGGCGAAGCCGGATCACGCGGTTATTTGAAACCTGATTTAATTGGGCCGTTGGTGCAAAAATTAAATGGCACGATTATAGAATGCAATACCGCATATGCTGGGCAACGTAACACCGCGGCCGACCACATTCGGGTTGCCGCGGAACACGGTTTCACCAAAATCGCAAACGTCGATATTATGGATGCAGATGGTGAAATGAAAATCCCCGTCAATAATGGAAAGCACTTGAAATACAACCTGGTCGGGACGCATTTGGATAATTATGATTCTATCTTGAACTTGGCGCATGGCAAAGGACACGCGATGGGTGGTTTCGGCGCGAATCTGAAAAATCAATCTATTGGTATCGCATCCAGAAATGGCAAAGCGTACATCCATTCTGCTGGATTCACAGCGGATCCAGATGCCGCGTGGTCTAATTTACCAGAACAACGGGCGTTCATAGAATCTATGGCCGAGGCCGCAAAATCAGTCAGCGATTATTTCGCGTCACAAAACAAGCAGATAGTTTATATAACTGTGATGAACTTTTTATCTGTGGATTGCGATTGTGACGCGCACCAGACAGACCCTGTTATGGCGGATTTGGGCATTATTGCGTCCACTGACCCAGTTGCAAACGACCAAGCGTTCGTGGATATGATATACGCATCCACCGACCCGGGCGCCAAGAAATTACAGGAACGTATCGACCGGCAAATGGGGCGACACATATTGCCGTACGCAGAATCAATTGGATTGGGTACAACAAAATACGAACTGATAGAATTATAAAAACAAAACCGCCGTTATGGCGGTTTTATAATGGTTGATCTTATTTTTGTTCTGATTTGTTATTCAGTGACGCGCCGGGTTGCCAATTATTGACAATATGTATTTGCTTGCTATAATTGCAAAAAAAAACGATACAAAAGGTGTAATATGTTTTTGCGATTAAGATATTATTTCAAAACAGACCGCAAAATACGCGTCCAGGACAAACAAGAATATGCCGACCAGCGTAAAAAGTTAAAAAATTTAGACGACATACTGGAATACCGGTGCAAAGAGATAACGATCCCATTTGATTATCCGGCTTTCTACAGTTGTCTGGGATGTATTAAACGTAGTACGATCGGGTCAGAATTCTATTGTCCTGGGTTTAGTTTTGATGTTCCTTGTGAACATGAACACAGTTGTGTACGAGGACCTGATAATAGTAAATTTGTTAAGGCGCGACAAGAATATTTTAGCCAAAAGCAACTTGTTCATGATTTTTGGCGCAATCGTATGCGCGAACGTGTAAAAGGGTAAGTTGCGCGCGACGCACCCCAAAAACAGTTATAAATTAAAGCATTGATTCAACCTGTGCTTTAATCACGCTTGGTATTATCGGCCGTTGTGTTCGATGCGGTTACGGGTAAAATTTTGATTTTTGTTTCATATTTTGAACATAAATTGCGTTACATCACTTTCAACCCTGGGTTGAATACGAGACGCATTTTACAAGCATTTTTTTCAACATTTCAAAACTATACACGATGCAAAATACGCAAATCGATTGCTGTATTTATGCGCATTTTGATTACAAACATGCAAAAGCGAAACAATTCAACCATTGGTTGAATTGGGTCTTGATTTTATGGCATACATCACTTTGTATTATCGACATGTGATTACAAACGATATAAATTGATTGTGTACGATACAATATTCAACCTATGATTGAATTCTGTTTTCATTTTATATGCATGACATCACGTTACAGCAGAAACATTTAATAAACCAGAAAGTTTTCTGTCATACAATATATACGCAAATCGTTTTAGAATTAGTCGTCTAAATCAACCACAGATTGTGTTTGATATAAAATCAAGGCCATGCCCCATAAATGGGCAAGCGATTAAACCCACATCCCCCAATATCATGGTTGTGGGATGACCGGTTGGTAAACACGTCGGCGGTGCCCAAAACACCAACCTGTACTTTTTACAAAGGCAATGCATAAAGACCAAAAGTTATTCGCACTGTTATACATCTTGGAATTCATGAATACAACAGTGACATTGCCCTAAATACCACGGGACAGCACAACCCCAGGTTGAACAAAAATAATTTTACACCGCCATCCTGTGATGTTCAGATTTTTTCCGTGATGCCCGAAATGTAATAAGCGGCCAGGTTGCAAAATCCGATATCCTTATCCCATATAATCGTCAGAAAATTCGATTTATTCGGCGATTGTCGTTTCACCAGATTTTGCATCAACATAGACAAGAATTTTATTATTTAATCAACCTGCGATTGAATCAGGCCTTAAAAAAATATCGTAACAAATATTTTGTTTATTGTTATCACAGTTTTGCTTAGTTGGCAGGCGCCCCGAAACAATTCAACCACCGATTGAATTGTTTACACTATTCTATTTTTCGCACAATGTTAAAAGCAGCCGCCACGTTCAACCCTGTGTCGAATTTTAATAATAATTCTAGTATCTTTCTCGTACAACCTGCTCGCAGACACCCGGTACAGCGTATTTAATTCAACCACGGGTTGTATTTAACCCCAAAAACATATTGTTTTCATGTACTTATCAAAAAATGCCGGACGTAAAAATTATAAATCAGTGGCATTGGCTTACTTGTTTTATAACTGGGACGTTTTAAGGTGCGCGATTTGCCCGGTTTTGTATAAAAAAGAGACATTACGCCAAAAATCCCAGAACGTTTCAACCATAGGCTGAATAAAAAAATAACTCTAATATTTTTACACGACTTTATTTATTGGGTTTGTATTCAACCCATGGTTGAATTGCCACATGTAACAACATGATGTTTGCACACTATAACAATTTATAATCGAACACCTGCACTAATTCAACCTATACTAGATTTACGCGTTAAAAAATTCCGGCTCTCATGGAACGCCCGAATATTTTCGCATAACTTTGCATAAAAACGTGACAACCGATAGACAATAAAAAATCTGCCATTTTGATTCAGAAATTATCGAACTGGGCACAGATTAGCCCCCCCTTTTTTTCATCAACAGAGCCACAAAAAATAACCCATGCGATGAATTTGTTGAATAATATTACAGTCTGTATCACCAACAGAGAAAGCATCCAAATTCAACATGTTTACTATGGGATATTTACATGTAATTTGTTCTGTTGTGGCGGCAAACCCAACAACTTACGATTGAACTTTTGTAATAAATCAACCTGTATTAGAACTGCCGGCTAAACGCCCTACTCTTGCAACACACAAACACATTATAGCACGCGACAAAAACACCACTGTCGCAACCTGTGGTTGAATCGTACGTTGTTTTCTATTATTCGTAGGTTGAAAATATGTTTTTACACAACCTATGATTGAGTGCATGGCCACATTTTTACACAAAATACATCATAATAAACATCTTTCTGCAACAACAAAACAGGTACCAAATTCAACCATAAGTTGCACAAACAAAACAATTCTATTATTTCCACCGACTGCATAAATTCAACCCATGGTTGAACATTTTACTAAAATCACGTAACATACAAACGCACATTGTAATAAATACATTTTTGTATCGGCAGAAAGAGTCCACCAAATTCAACCAATGGTTGAATTTACGTTGTCTTTCTTATTTACAACAGGACACAAACGGTCACAATGCGCTAAATTCAACCCACGGTTGAATACACGGCTTTAATCCTGCACAACACAAAAGCAGCCGATGGCAAAACCGCATAATCCGATACTCACACTATCATACATAACAATCTTGATTTGTATGAGTGGTTATGATGCCCTAAGACACACTATCAACCAAAACAAGAACACTTTTACTATTTCAACCTGTGATTGAATTACGCTTCGAATAAATGCACAAAATTTATAAAGTTTACCAAAAAAAAGAACGCGACATTTATTTCGGATACTGATTATACAAATAGAAATAATTATGTTGCAGATTGGTATGTAAATTGTGTTCGACGAGGAAATATAAAAAGTATGGCATCAGCAATCAAATTAAAAATAATGAATGGTAATGAAGCGTTGGACTGGGAACGTTTGTACCAAGACTATTACCACTATTCATGTGATTTTAAGCATGTGAATTGGCAAAAACACTGTATGTCTACAGATACAAATTGTGCCAAGGATATGGCCACACAAATTATAAATGTGTCAAATATGTACTTTTGTTTTATAGCCAGGACATTTTAGGGTGCGATTTACCCGATTTTTGTATAAAAAGAGACTTTGCGCTAAAATTTCCAGAATGCTTCAACCATAGGTTGAATTAGAAAAACACTTCTAATATTGTCACCAACTTTATTTATTGGGCTCATATTCAACCTGTGATTGAATCACTGCATATAATAATATAATGTTAGCGCGACCTAACAACTAATAGTCGAATACACATAATAGTTCAACCTATGATAGATTTATGCGTTAAAAAATCCAAGTTTTTATTACTGGGACAATTTAAGCCCCCCCTGCCCCCAATGCAAACAATGGGTAATAAAAAATCCGCAGAAACCTGCGGAAATCTGTGGCTCGGGCAACTGGACTCGAACCAGTGACATACGGATTAACAGTCCGTTGTTCTACCGACTGAACTATGCCCGAATAGCTCGCTTATCATATAACCTTTTTAATCCCATTTCAAGTATTTTTTTTATTCATTGCGATTTTACTTTTTTGGTGATATATTTCAACCCGTCCAATAAAAATATAGAGGAAGCAAAATGTTATTAAAAGGAAAAAAGATTTTAATCACAGGTGTTGCAAATGATTGGTCTATGGCGTGGGCAATCGCAAAACGCGCCCATGACGAAGGTGCAGAAATTGCAATGCCATATGCCATGCCAAATTTGGAAAAACGTGTGCGCCCGTTGGCTGAATCTATTGGTGCAAAATTTGTCCAAGAATGCAATGTTCAAAATGATGAACAAATAGATTCTTTATTTAATAATATTGAACAACAATGGGGCAAATTAGATGGTATGCTGCACGCAATCGCGTTTTCAGACAAAAATGAACTGACCGGTCGTTATGCAGATACAACACGTGCTAATTTCAAAAACACAATGGATGTTTCTGTGTATTCTTTGGTTGATTTGACACGGCGTGCATCTAAATTGATGACAGACGGCGGCAGTATTGTCACCCTGACCTATTATGGTGGTGAAAAGTCTGTTCCAAATTACAACGTGATGGGCGTTGCAAAATCTGCATTAGACAGCAGTGTACGTTATCTGGCATCTGATTTAGGACGCGATAAAATTCGTATCAACGCAATCAGTGCGGGACCAATTATGACATTGGCGTCATCTGGTGTTGGCGGTATGAAATCTATGTTGCGTCTGAACGCAGAACAAACACCATTGCGTCGCAATATGACACTGGACGACGTATCTGGTGCCGCAGTTTATTTGTTCAGTGATTTGTCCAGTGCGGTTACTGGGGAAGTTCACCATGTTGATTGTGGTTATTCTACGACTGGGATGATTCCAAACGAATTAAAAGAAGTTTTATTAAAGGGTTTGGATGAACAAAACAAATAATACACTGTAAATACAAATAAAAAATCCCACGCATGTGGGATTTTTTATTTTGAATATTTTCCTGTAAAAAATAATTGATTTTATATAAGAATACAATCATAATTAGAACATAACCTTACTTATAAGCAGAAAAACAAGGGAGAGAATATAATGCTGACCAATTCTATGTTTTGGCGCGCGATTGATAATTTGGCGGCGGCGCATAATATTTCTTGTTCACGTTTGGCGCAAATCAGTGGTATGGATATCACCGCATTAAACAAAAGTAAACGCAAAGGAAGTGATGGTAAACCACACTGGATGTCGGTCGGCAGTTTAGTAAAAATAATGAACGCAACAAATACCACATGGACAGAATTTGCAAAATATTTTCCACCTGAACGCAGGCGTACTGATTTTATATAACAGCATATATTTCCATTGTATTAAACATTGGATTCTTTTATAATTATGGCATGAGTAAAACACCTGATTTATTGATACTGGCAGAACATGCCGATTTAATTAAAAAACTGGCTGCATGGGATATTGCATATCATCAAAATGATGCGCCGATTGTTGATGATGCAACATATGATGCGGCAAAAAAACGCGCCTTGGAAATAGAGGCACAATATCCAGAGTTAGCAAAAAATGGGGCATCAACGCATGTTGGTGCGCCTGTATCTGATAAGTTCAAATCATATCCGCACAGTGTGCCAATGCTGTCAATATCTGATGTTTTTGATGAATCTGATGTGGCTGATTGGTTTAATAAACTGGCGGACAAAGATATTTTTATTGAGTTAAAGGTTGATGGTGTATCATATGCCGCCCGATACGAACATGGGCGTTTGGTACGTGGTTTAACACGTGGCAGTGGTATTGCCGGCGAAGATATTACTGCGAACCTGCGTACAATTCTGGATATTCCTCAGCAATTACATGGTGATTTTCCTGATGTTATCGAAGTGCGTGGCGAAGTATACATGTCACGCGCAGATTTTTTAACATTAAATGCGGCGGCCGACGCAGTGGGGGATAAAGTTTTTGCCAACCCACGCAACGCAGCGGCCGGGTCATTACGTCAATTAAACCCTGCAATAACAGCGGCCCGGCGTTTATCTGCGTTTGCGTATACGTATGGTGAATTATCTGAACGTACATGGACAACACAATCTGAATATTTTGATAAACTGGAATCTTGGGGATTCAAAACCACACGTGCATGGGCACATCATGCGCAAACAATGGATGAAATTCAGCGCATATATAACGACACCATGATGATACGTGCTGATATCCCGTTTGATATCGATGGATTGGTATTAAAAGTAAATAATATAGATTTACAAGAACGCATGGGTGCGCGCGCAAACAGTCCACGATGGGAAGTTGCATATAAATTCCCGGCGGCACGTGCAATAACGACACTGCGCGATATAACGGTTCAAGTTGGACGCACTGGGGTTTTAACGCCGGTTGCAGAACTGGAACCAATAAACATTGGCGGTGTATTGGTATCACGCGCAACGTTACATAATGCTGATGAAATCGCACGTTTGGGGGTAAATGTTGGTGACAAGGTTATTGTACAACGCGCTGGTGACGTTATTCCGCAAATTGTCGGTGTGGCCGAAGATGCACCAGATGCAACGCCTTTTGTATTTCCGGACGTATGCCCTGTATGTGGCGGCACGGTTATCCAAGAATCAGGCCAAGTCGCACGTCGATGCGTCAATACATTGGGATGTCCGGCCCAACGTATTGGTGAATTAGAACACTTTGTTTCACGCAAAGGATTTGATATCGAAGGGTTGGGGACCAAACAACTGGAATTATTTATTTCACGTGGGTGGATAAAAAATGCGGCTGATATATTTACATTGATTGCACGGCATGGTGACGATTTACGGCAACTGGATGGTTTTGGGGATAAATCTGTATCAAACCTGAACACCGCGATTGAAAATGCGCGTAATGTTGATTTGCACAGATTCCTGTTCGCCATAGGAATACCAGAGGTTGGTGAAGTAACCGCAAAAATATTGGCACGCGCGTTTGGTAATCTGGACGCTTTACGCAATGCACCAGTATGGAAATTAAAACAAATTGATGGCATTGGTGACGTAATGGCCGATGAAATTGTATCTTTCTTTGCGGATACGCACAATAATGCTGTGTTGGATGAACTGTTGAATCAGATTCATATATCAGAATCAGAACCCACACAACAAACATCTGATGGCCCGTTGGCTGGTAAAAAGGTTGTTTTAACCGGCACTTTGGCAAATTATACCCGTGATGCCGCGCGTGAAATCTTGGAACGCATGGGCGCCCGGGTACAAGGCAGCGTTTCTGCAAAAACTGATATTGTGTTGGCTGGGGCGGATGCTGGGTCTAAATTGGCCAAGGCGCGTTCACTGGGCATAACAATATGGGGCGAAGATGATTTTGAAAAATTATTGCCACGATAATTCATAATACAAAATCACCGCCGAACGGCGGTGATTTTTTGTTCATATAAACATATTACATACTGGTCAAAAATGCTAAATCAGGTGAACAAATTATCCCCAAGCCTTTATCGCTGGTATAGCGCCCTTCCCTGAAATCTATACCACGTGATTTCAGTTTTTCGCGCAACATACGCCATGTTTCTTGTTCGCCAACGCGGTTCATATCATCCAGTAAAATAACAAATGAAGCATCCAAATTATCTACGATATCCAGAATTTCTGGGCGTGAGTAATGGTCACTGCCACGTGGGCCATCAATCAGCACCAAATTAAATTTTGTTTTTCCGATGGCATCTGAAAACCCATGATACGTTCTGGATTCGTATGGTGGGACAATTTGCACATTTACTGCATCTAATATAGTTGTATAATCAGGTGCATCAGGCATTTGCCGGGCAAAGAAATTCAACCAATCTGGATTATTTTCACAAATCATCAATTTTGCGCCCGTGGCACGCGCATATTGTATGGTCAATTTTGACGATTGCCCCAGTCCGCATTCCAGTATGCTGGTGGGACGCATTTCATCCAAAACACGATACAATACGTACAGCACAATATAAGACACCGCCCAACGCCCAGGCGACACACTTTTGTTATTCAGCCATGAACTGTTTGATATCGTATCATGATAAACATGCGCCCAATATTGTTCAGAATCACGCAAAGATAATTCAGATTGATTACGTTGCACTGCGTCGCCAACCGCAGAAACAGCCGTGGTAATTTCTGAATTTAATGCAGAAATCTGGTCACCCATGCCATGGCGCATGTTATCAACCGCATCAGTCATATTTTTTGATGCAGTGGCCACGGAAACATTGACCGCATTACCCATATCTGTAATTTTAGTATTTAGTTCATCGCGTGCATTATCCACAGATTTATGCAATTTTTTATTCAGCAAATTCGCAGAATCTTTGACCACCGCATGAATACTGGCGATACGCCCGTCCAGTTGAACAATGCCGCCATGCAACGTTGTGTGTACAGTATCAGACACATTACGTACATTATCAGTGACATGTTTTTCCAGGCTGTGTGCGATTTTTTTGGATGATTCACGCATAACGTCCGCCATATCCAGCACACTGGCCGTACCATCAGTTACAACATTGCGGATTTCATCTGAAAATTCAGATATACGCGCCAAAATATTATTTTGCGTTTCTGAATTTGCCGCAATAATCCCAGTTTTCATACCATCCAGTTGCCGTTGCAATGTATCACAACGACGATTGATATCTGCAACCGCCCCCATAACCGCCGCATGGTTTTGATTTATCAAATCAACCATGTACCGTCGGCTTCGTGCATACAGAACTGATTTTAAGTGGCGAAAAAAATATTTGATGTGATGCGCATTAAAACGTTTGTATAACCAAGATATAAATTTTTTTCTTTGAAATGACGGATACATTTTATTCACAATATCAGTCAATTCTGTTTTCTTGTATCTGTATGGTTCTGTTTCAATATCAACAACAACCTGGGCACCATTTTTAACCGGCATTTCATATGTAAATGGTGCACCATGCCATACAGATATTGGTTTTGATAATATTTCACGTCCATCAATACGCACAGAATTATATGTAACCCATAATGGCACGCGTTTGCCATCAATCATTTTATAAATTCCACGCAATGATAATCGTAATGTTCCATCACCATGTGATGTTATGACAATTTTTTGACGTTTTTGTGATGATTCAACGACACTGCCGGTGCCAGATTCATTTTTGAACCAATCTGGTGTGAATACACGCGCACCAGACGCGACGACGTCCACAGTATTTGTTGATGCCCCAAAGTTTTTAATATCGACACGAAATACGTTCAAACTATTAAATATATTACGGATATTCATTTTATTCAAACGCGCCCGTCGACCCAACATAGATATCATGTAATATGGGAATAAAGCATATGTTTTTAACATGCTGTACCGTGGCAATTTATAATATTCACCAGTATCAATATTATATGCCCGTTTGGGTAATTTTAACATTTTACCCAACATCAGGTTTGTCGCGTCTGTATCCCATACCATAGCCCCCGAAGCTGGTGTAAATGTCATTTCACCAAAATATATTGTTCCATCATCTAATTGATAAAAATCAACACGGACATAATTAAAACCAGCAGATAATTGTTCCGCCAATTTTTTCATTTGCGCCAAAGACTTTGGGCGTGGTGCAACACTGGAATCAAACATATTATTGTTATAAAAACGTTGTTTTTTCCAATCAGGACTATAAAACGCCGTTTTAAGCCCAGTAGAGTTCCGTCCAGACAATAATTGAATATATTCAACTTTGCCGTTAAAACACCAAAATTTGTAATCATATAAATCATCTATGGTTTTATTTTCCATAAATTTTTCAATCATGATTTTTGGCTGAATTTCACGATAGTGTAATTCATATCCGTATTTGAACGCAAAATTTAGGTTCATCCAATAATCTAATTTTTTCTTTACATCTGCTAAATCTAACTTTGTTTTATCACGAACAATTATATTCCATCCAGATCCGTGATTACATTTAATAACAAATCGTTTTGGTAATTTCGAAAAATCGATATCTTCGAATCTGTCATATACACCCAACAATGGTATCAGATATTTATCACCAATTTTTTCGCGCACCCAATCACGCACCAACAATTTGTCTGCAAGACGTGTTTTTATCGGTGTTGAATCATATAATTTTAACCATTGAATTTTTTCATTAAATGTTACAGGACGATATAAATTCAGATATTTATTACAACATTTATTATACCAATCTGATAATAATTGTTTATAATCCAAATCTGCCACAAAGCTTTTGTATAGTGACGTGTGTTTTGCATAATACCACCAATGTCGGGCATATACTAATTCTGGGTGATTCCATGGTTTTATAGCAGAAGTATAATGAACAATCGATATGTTTTGCTTAGATTTTTCCTGTAATGCTTTATACTGGCTTAGTACATTACTGTTACCTATTGCAGATTGCCACATAAAATTCCAACCACCATCAATATATTTTACATTATCTTTGCATACCATGTTCAAAATATCTTGGTCGGGACATTTAAGTTGTGTATATTTTTCAACCAAATCAAAGCATTTTTGTTCAAGATGTAAAGAATTCCATTTATCGACATTTATCAACAAAACGCCCGAATTAAAATAATCATCAGGATTTATACCCATTTTTTGCAAATAATTATACATGCTCTGGCCAACATAATTATGAATCGCGGCAATGTAATTGTCACCAATTTGTTCCTGGAAAATATCGGCAACATCACGCAATATAACAATATCACAATCTAAATATAACACACGATGCGCATTTGGAAACAAACGTGGTATCAAAATTCTGTAATACATTTCTGTGGAATAATGCGCCTTTGAATATAAGTTTATTGATTGAATATATTGATTTACATTGATAAATTTTATACTGATGTTTTCTGATTTTACCGACAATATATCATTTTTTGATTTTTGACTTAAACCACTGTGGAAAACGGCGATATTGTAAAAATAATTTTTATTTGAATTTTCAACCAAACTTTGCAGCGCAACAACCAAGTATTTAGCATAATTATCATTTGTTGCAAATACTATGTTATATGCAAATTCTTGTTGCAGCATCTGTATATGCGATTTATCAAATAATTTGGCATATGTATCCAAATGCGAATAAAAATTATCAGGATTTTTTTGTATTTGATATTTTAATGAATCTTTAATACGATTATAAAAACCATGTTGTAATAATTGTTGGCGTTTTTGTGTCGTTAAAAATCTTTTTAATTCGTCAAACGCAATGTATATATTCAATGGATTTGATTTTGATAAATTTGCCGTAATTTGATTGCCTGTATTATATCTGTAATGTATAAATTTTTCTTTTATAATGGATATTTTCGATGCAACAGCAACAGCCGCATAAGAAAAATAAACATCATTAGCATTTTCAATGCTTTGAAATTTCAAATTATATTTTGAAATCAATTTCGCATTAAAAATTTTATTCCAGCAATTTGGTGATGTCAGATTGAAAATTTTATCTTGTACATCATCTATATGTATAACACCTGTTTCTGGGACACATAACCATCCCATTTCTTTTGTTACGTTATTTTTATAATCAATCATATCACCAGAAAAAATGCATACATCGGATTTATCTTTTTTTAATTTTGCATAACACTGGTCCAACATATCCAATTCAAAAAAATCGTCGGAATCCAAGAAAGACAAATATTCACCACGGGCAATGGATAAACCGGCATTGCGCGCCACGCCGGCGTGCAAATTTTTCTGGCGCAGGACGGTTATACGTTTATCACGACGGGCGTAATCTTTCAAAATATCCAGCGAACTGTCCGTGGAACCATCGTCAACACATATTATTTCTATGTCTGGTAACGTTTGATTTACAACACTGTCCAAACATTGCGGTAAATATTTTTCAACATTATATACTGGGATTATAACAGACACACGCGGTTTATACGATATTTTGTTCTGTACAATGATTTCTGCGGTTGTATCTGGGTCGCCATCTGCGTTTTTGACAATTATGATATTATTTTTCGTTACCCGTTTATTCTGTGACTTCACAGTTTTTTTATTCATTTTCTTGGTCATGACACGTTATTCCCTTGAATATATATGCTGAATTATTTTTGTTTCATCGCCCGGATTTCTGTACGCAGGCGTTCGTATTCATCGCGTACGCGGATTGGATATTGAAATGCGTAAACAATACGTTCACCCAAACTGTTGTGTGTGATGGCGTCTGGGGTGGTGCCGGCGATACCGGATACCGCACGAACATATCGCCCTTCGCGCCAACCAGAATCTATGTAATGCATCAATGGGCATACTTTGGCGACGGCAACATCTGGATTATCGGCCAGGTACGCATCCCCATTAAATTTAGGTGATGGATTGCGACCTTCGCGCCAACCGTATTGTACATAATGTGTAATCGGATCTGCCCCAGCGGCGGCAACATCAGGGTATTTTGATAAATACCATTTTTCATCAAATAATTTTGATTTACGAACCCGGTGATGTAATAAAATACTTTCATATTTTTTACGACCAATCAGTCCCAAATGCCGTAATAACTTTATTAAAAACATGTCCTGTTCCCTTTGATTTAATCAATTTTTGGCAAACAATCTGACGGAGGTTAAAAATTTCAAAACTCAGCCTCCTGACGGAGGTCAGACTGTCTGCCTGTTTTGAACGCTATAATAGTACTAGAAATAAAATCCTAAGCAAGTCATTTTTTTTGAAATCTAACCTCCGTCAAAATGAAATATTCCATTGTTTTTTCAACAAAAAATGGAATAAAAAAATCGCCCCCAATGGGGCGTATTTTTTATTATGCGGCACTGGGGGCGTTGGGCGATGGCGGTGTCGCAGCATTTTGTGGTGCGGCCGGTGCCATAGGCGCGACCCCAGGCTGGGGCGCCGGTGTGGGCGCAATCGCCGGTTTTGGTGTTGGCTGAGCCGCCGGTTGTTGGGTTGGTTTTGCACCTGTATCTGTGCGACATTTGAACTGCATATCATACAATGTTTTGTATGCGCCGCATTCGTTTTGCATCAGTTCTTCGTGGGTGCCGGCTTCGACTATTTCGCCCTGGTTTACAACAACAATCTTGGACGCATTACGAATTGTTGACAATCTGTGCGCGATTACAAACACTGTTTTATCTTGCATCAGGTTTTCAATCGCACGTTGAACAACGGCCTCGGACTTATTATCCAGGGCGGATGTCGCTTCGTCCAGAATTAAAATCGGCGCGTTTTTCAAAAATGCACGCGCAATGGCAACACGCTGTTTCTGGCCACCAGACAACAATATGCCGCGTTCGCCGATTTGTGTGTCCAATCCATTTTTCAGACTGTGTATAAAATCATCTAAACATGCCATTTTTACCGCAGTTTGCAATTCTTCTTCGGTGGCATGTTCATTGCCCAGCATGATATTGTCGCGAATTGTACCAGCAAACAAGAAATTATCTTGGAACACAACGCCGATATTATTACGCAATGATTTTAATGTATAATCGCGGATATCTGTACCATCAACCAATATTGCCCCAGATGTCGGATCATAAAATCGTGGTAACAAACTGACCAATGTTGTCTTGCCCCCACCAGAATTACCAACCAATGCGATAATTTGCCCCTGGGACACAGTTAAATTGATGTTCTTTAAGATTGGTACCCCTTTGTTATATTCAAATGACAGGTTCTTGAATTCTATGACCCGATGCGTCGCAGGCATTTCCCGTGCATTTGGACGATCGGCAATCGCAGGTGCCTTGTCCATAATATCAAATACACGTTCAATCGCCATAAATGACATCAATACAGAGTTATAATTTGACCCCAGGCTTTTCATCGGGTTATACAACATTATCAATGCCGTTAAAAAGGACACAAATCCACCACTGGTGATATAATTATTCAATACCAGGTATGAACCAAACCATATCGCCGCACCAATACCAATCGATAAAATTATATGCATAACAGGGGTCAACCAACGGGTCTTTTGCACCATTTTCATTTGCAATTTGAAAACGCCGTCCAGAATCGTTTTGAATTTGTTTTGTTGATATTCGCCCAGGTTATACGATGTAATTGTCTTGTTCCCAGAATATGTTTCATTATATGCGGTCATCATGGTCGAACTGGCCATAATATTGCTGTCGAATACAGATTGCAGTTTCTTTTTCAATGTCGTCATCGGCAAAAATGCCACAAATAAAATCGTGACGCAAACCGCCGCCAGTTGCCATGAATTATAAAACAAAACAAATATCAATGATATCGCAGTAAATAATTTCTGAACAAAGTTTTTTAAGTTTGTCAGCAATCCAGCGCACGCCATATCTGCGTTATTGTTAAACATCATCAAAATATCGCCAGAATTTCTGCGGTTAAAGAAATTTGTATCAAAACTGAGCATTTTTTTATACAAATCTAGCTTTAACAAATTTGTAATTTTTGCCCCAACCCACGTATTCAGATAATTTGCCGCGTATGTCAATGCACCCTGTAATGACGTAAATAAAACAATAACCAATGGAATATACCATGCCGCCTGTAATGATTTATCAATCATCACCAAATCCATATATGGTTTCAGCGACATGGCGATAACACCTTCGAGTGCCCCAATCGGCATCGCCAATAATATAGATAATAAACCCTGGAACCAGTATGGTTTTACATACGGCCACATACGTTTATAATTTTTAACTATTGCAGTACGCGCCAGTTTATGGGTGCTGGCTTTCTGTTTATCATCTTGCTTCATCTTTTTTATCCGCATCATTTTACATCAATTCATCATTTGTTGATATGTCTGTGTCGTATGTTTGGGGCATGCCACCATCCATTAAATTCTGTTTAATCCATATACCTATTTTGCGTTTTGTCTGGGCGCCTAAAACACGTTCAACTGTTATTTCGCGTACTGCCATAAATATTTTTCTGGAATCTTTTGGTGGTGTATATGGCTGGGTTGCCAGAAATTGCAAAGACAACGTATCGTCTGACATTACCGATGCCGGAATATTGGCCACAAAAGGCCCGTCATATCCGACACGCCATACAGCAACCTGGATCCCGTTGGCCAAAACAGTTACCTGTTGATACGTGGCGGTATTCGGGTTAAACACCCCAAACGCATCAACCGTTACACGTAAATCTGTGCCGGCACCATTTGGAATATACAGGTTCAGCACCGATTCCATATTTAATGCACATCTGTGTTCTGGTTCTTGGCCGCCCCAACCGTCAGATGTTTTAATATATTCCGCACTGTTGCCATCACGTGCAAAAGATATCGGCGTACCTAAAATATATGGTCGAAATTTGTTCTTGTCAACAGTTGTGGTGGCAATATCCGACATCATGGCGTTATTATATTGATGACGATATATCATAAATCCCCCACCAACAACCAATGCCACAGCGACAATCACAATTAAAAATATCTTCCATTTTTTCATGATTTTACCTGTTGTTGTTTTTTAGTTTTATTTCGCATATATTTGCATGCAAATAAATAATACGGAAATAACAAATATGCCAGTAAAATATTTCCAAGACGTTCACGGCGTACTTCATAAAACACTTCTGGATATCGGGTCAAAACATTTTGTAATTGTTCATCGTTGTAACATTTTTCCACAGTATTTGTTTTCCACAGGCATTGGCCATCTTGACTGCCGGGGACAAAATTCAATGCAGAAAAACTGTTATTGATAATGTGTATCTTGGTGTGATTTTTTACCGCCATTGCCCAAATCCATATATCATCAGCCATTGGGCACAATTCTAAAAATTCAGATTCATTTAATATATTTTTATCCAGACAATGTGGCGGATACAATACGCCACCAACACCAGTTAGAAAATTATTATACACCGCAGATTCATTTTTGAACGACATTTTCCATGCGTTATACGGTGCGATTTTTCCTTTATTAAACACAATTCTGTGTGCACGATGACAATGGATAATATTTGGACATTCTGAATATGCGTCCAGCAACAGTTTTAACCAATTTTCTGTATATAAAATATCATCGTCTGCGGTTACCAAAATCGCATCAGGGAATTCGCGCAATGCAGGAATAATCTTTTGAAAACTGCGTAAAGTTTTATCAATCCAATGAATTTCAAATGTATCATCCAACAAATCTGTCAAGTTACGTGGCAACGAAGGTCGTTTTTTTGGAAATTCTGCCCTGGACAGATATAAAATTATTTTGTCTGGTTTAACAGATTGATTTTTCAATGTCTGGATTGTTTGATATACAGAATCGATACGCGCCGGATATGAAGTCACAGATACAACCACAGGATTAGTAATTTTGCATAAACGTTCGCCCTTTAACCGCGCGACATCATAATATTCTTTGACATATGTTGGGCGCAATGATTTATGCATACCAGTAAAACGATTTTCATATTTGCCATACTTTTCGTAATGCAGCAACGGATTTACCCCAGCACGCGCAACATCTGGGTTATTATATAAATATAATCCAGTATCAAATTTTGGTGACGGATTATATCCAACACGCCAACCGGTATCTAGATAATGTTGCGCAGGATTTATATCCATTTGTGCTACATCCGGATACATACGCAAATACCAGCGCCGATTAAAATATCTGGAATGCTTGATATATTCTAAATTTGATGAATAATTTTTCTTGTGTTTGAATAATTTTATAAACAGCTGGTTGGCGCGTACATTGGCGTGTTTACGCCATGTGGTAAAATTATGAATTTTTGCGATTTTCAATCCATGCCCAGCCACCAACAAACCAAATACAGTTTCTAAACTGTGGGCAACGGTACCAACACTGCCGGTTTTAGAATCTGCACTAAAATCAGATTCTTTGAACGGATATTGTTGAAATGGCAGCAATAAATCTGAACGCACCGCAAACATTGTTCCACATACAAATGGGCAAGTTGCAAAATATTTTACCCCCATTTTCTGGCATAATTGTTCCGTATTTTTCGCCTGAGACGTTTTTTCTGTATCACCAATTAAATTACCACTGCCGACCATGCCGACGCCTTTGCGTTTAATCAAGCGTGACAAACGTTCAAATTGATGACGCGACCCAATCAATGGATTTATTAAATCGTCATGCCATTGCCAACCATTGTATATAATCCCGTTTTTTATCCATGGTGTTGCCCTGGCATTTTTAGTATGCATTTTCAGCACAAATATGTAATCAGCCAAAGACACTTGTTGCAGAACCAACCAAAACGGATATATGTCATAACCGCGATTTGGCACATGCAGAATATGAACATCTGGTTTGAACTGTTTCAGTTTATATTCTGTGGATGCGACATGTTCTGTTACCGTAACATATAAATCATAATCACGGGTTATATTTTTTAATCGATGTAAAAACCAATCCAACTGGTCATGATAAAATAAATGCAAATGAACCAAGATTTTATTTATTTTATACTCTGTTACTGACGGCTTATAATTATGAAAGACCAATTTGAATTCAGGATGAAAACGCAGGCTGATTTTATCAACAGGATAATGACGTATTCCATTTTTCCATAATAAATAATTAAAGCTTAGTTGATCACGTCGTGAATAATTTTTAATAAAATCCCACCATTGTTCACATAATTTTTTTATTTTTGCATCATTATGACGTCGTAATAAAACATTTGTTTCGTACAACCCATTATGTTCAGGATATTTATCTGCACGCAATATTTGCATTTGTGTATTTATCAAATCAGGATTATCTTTGCCATCAGCGATACATGCCGCAGCTTCATCATAAATACAATCGCGATGTGGATGCAATGATATTGCAATTTTATGATTTGCACGAATATGCTTGTTTATCAATTTATATATCGCAGGTCCACTGATTTGAATATTACTGTCCATCCAAACAGAATATTTGTATTCCGGGAATAAAATGTGGGGATGTGTTTTATGCCATCTGGCATTACGAACATTATCTGCCTTAGAAAACGCCAAAGGTTTAATTTGCCACCATAAAAAACGCTTCTTTTTTAATAACTTTGCATTATCTGTAAATAAAACATAATCAAAATGTGCATCAGGATAAAAATCAGTTATAATTTCATCATATCCACCAGATATACAAGAATAAATCACACAATTTATATTTTTTATTGCATCGTGTTTTGCCCAATATTGTATCGATACATTTTCATCAATATATGAACCCGTGGTATAATTATGTTTATGACCGAATTGTTCATAATGCAATAATGGGTTTATGTGACAATCTTGATAACGTTTCAAATACCCATTTGTATCAAATTTAGGGCTGGGGTTGCGGCCTTCGCGCCAACCATATTGCATATAATGACGCACAGGATTTATCCCGGCGCGTTTAACGTCGGGATACATATTCAAATACCATTTTTTATCAAAATACTTTGATTTTGATATCGTTTTATAATCTTTGTCGCGATGCGATATCGTCATTATTTTCCCTTTGATTTACACAAGTGATACAGTATAAAATATATCACCGTAAAATCAAGTAATTTTAACCACAAAACCGGGCAAAAAGCCCGGTTTTTTTTATTACTGCTTTGGAAATTGTTGCTTTATCGCCGTTATCGTATCAGACCATGTATTGGTACCATTTATTTTATCCCAATATATCATGTCTAACTGGTCCGATATTGGTGGGTACATCGCGACCCGTTGTTCTGTATATGTCATGCTGGGCGCATGGGGTGCGTGACCCGATACGTACGCAACGCCATTTACGATTTCTATATCTGGTATTTCAACGTCAAATCCAAATTGTTTGGCTATTTTTGGGTTATCGGTGTATGATCCCAACTTATAATTTGTAACTTTATTTGTGTAATACATTGTTATGCCCCATGGAATATAAACAGTCTTTGATAATTTATATCTGTCAATTTTGGTACAATCACTTTGATTTCCAGACCCGCAAAAACAGGTAACAAAATTGTTTCGCGCATGCCGGTTGTCATACGACGATTATATATTGTTTTTGCATATGGGGCTTCGATACTGACGTCCGAATTGGCCCCAGGCACAAATACCAATGTCAACAGACCGTGCGCTTCGGGTGTATATGTGTATGTGCCTGCATCTGTGCCCAAGAAATTCAAACTGATTAAATCACCATCTATCAGTGACCATCCAATCACAGTGTTGCGACCATCGGCAGTAAAACTGGTCGCATTTTGCAATGCAGATATATCTGTTTTTGTGCCGATGTTTTCAACACCACCCAATGCGGTCAGTTGTTGACCGATGTTGTCCAGTCGTTGTATAAAAGCATCAAAATCTGGTAAATTTACAATATCTGAATACTTGGTTGCAAAATCATCCAATGTACCGGCAAAATCTTTTAATTTTTCAATTACAAAAGAAAAATCTTGGTTTAATGCAACTGTGTCAATCGGGACTGTCGGTTGATAATCCACAATTCGTGTCAATCCGATATTGCGCGAAATTTTAATTTTTGCACCGGAAACTGGCGCTGTATCAAAAACTATTGTTCCCCCAGAATATGGAATATCTGATGGTTCTGGACTGTCTGTGGGTGATAATTGAAACCCAGAATTTATTGTCGTACCGTTCACGTTTACCACAACATCAGATGCGGTAAAAAACGGAAATGAAAAAACAAAATCCTTGGTTTGTCCATCACCCGTGTATGTTATTGTTGTCATTTTGTTCCTTTCTTTTATCAGATAAAAAAAGTGCGCCAATCGCGCACAACAAAAAATTCGGGGATGTTTTATCCCCGAATTGTTGGATATAAGTATATCATAAAATCATAAAAAAATCAACATGAATCATTATTTATGCGTAAAAATTTTAATCAATGGTATAAAATCAAACAAATACACTTTGTAACATGTCGTTGTTATAATATCATGACGTTGCCGATAAATCGTTACCAATGGTATTGATAAAAAAGTCAAACGATAACTTTTTTCATAACGCGGTTTTTCACTGATTGCCAACTTTAACCCAACGCGCATGGCGTTTTGATAAATTTTATCCACCAATACCGCAGATGCATACGGATACAAATATTGTATCCCCGGTAAATTAGGCAAAGAATTCTTTTTCAAAAATGGCAAACCACTTTTTAACATTTCTAGTGGTTTATCATATACACGATGCATTTTATCGCCAACTTCGCCACTGATATACGTAGACATCCGGTACCCATGTTGCAATACGCGTTGTGATAAACCGACTTCATATTTCAGTACAATCAACTGCTTATCAACCTGGTGTGTAATTTCGTTCATAAATTCATGTAAAAATGCAGAATTCGCAACACGACGCGATAAACCAACAAACCAAGATTGAACCTGGACAGGTGTTGCCTGATTCGCAAAATCAATCATGCCAGTTAAATCCACACCACGTGTTTCTAAGTCAACCAGAATTCCTTCGATATCAAACAGTGGGCCATATACACTGTCATTTACCAGATAAACCCAATCATATTTATTTAATAAATTATTTTTATCTGCCCATTGATATCCACGTTTATATGAACCAAAGTCATATTCGCCATGGCGTTCGGCCTTGGCATGTAAAATGTTTGGTATTTCTTTTAACTTGTCCAATTCTGGGTCAGATACCTTGTTATCCATAAAGAATATAACATCGCCATACCCAGACAGGCATTGCAAATAATGTAACAAGGAATCGTCTATAATTCCTTGGGCATCATAGCCAGCAAATAAAAATAATCTTTTTGTGTTCATAATTTTGCCTGCTGTACCACCAGATGTTTTATATCGTTTTTGTTGCATGTGTATCCCCTGGTATTTAGTGCAAAACACGCGCAATCAAACGGTGGTTAGCCAAATAATAAACTGACGGTGGTCAGATTGTCTGCTTGTTTTGAACAACAACATGGTACTGGAAATAAAATTTATATCAAGTATTTTTCTTGAATTTTAACCACCGTTAGATTGAAAAATTACCCGTTTGTGCGCAAAAAACGTGTTATAGTTGCCGCAGAAACGCGAAAGTTGCGTGCAATATACATTTTCGTATAACCTTGGTTCAGCATTTTTATAACCGTTTCATATTTGCCATCCATTTTATGTCGTTTATTGCGACTGCCGAATGCACGCCCCAGTTTATATCCCTGGGCACGTCGCAATGCCAATGCTTCTTTGGTGCGTTGACTGATTAAATCGCGTTCTATTTCCGCAGATAATCCAAACGCAAATGCCAAAACCTTGCTTTGTATATTATCCCCCAATTCATATCCGTCTTTGACGGTATATACACGCGCCCCGATATTCATACAATGTTCCAAGATTCGCATTATCATGAACATCTTGCGCCCCAATCGCGACAGTTCGGAACATATCAATACATCGCCCGATTGTAATCTGCGCAGACATGACCCCAATGCGCGTTTGTTGGGCTCTTTGGTGCCAGACACGCCAGAATCTTGGATATATTTTTCAATTTGAATGCCCAGTGAACGCGCCTTGGCTTCTATGCCCAACTTTTGATTTTCGCAATCTTGGTGGTCAGTACTGACCCGTATATAGCCATATACCATTTTATTTACCTCCTTGGTTTTGTATGTGGTTATGGCTGGATTATATGTATTTATGAAAAAAATCCTGATACATTTAATAAAAATCGCCCCGAATTTTCCAGGGGCGGATGACATGAAAATATGTATACAGTTTATCTGTCGTCGTGATGTGATGTTCTGTCAACAATCATCCAAATCAACCACGCCAGCGCTGCAATACCGATTATGCTGTATACAATGCTGCTGGCGATGCTGGCCGGGCCAAAGATAAACGCAACCAAGTCGAAACCAAAGATTCCAATCAACCCCCAGTTCAGGGCACCGATAATCGTCAATGGTATCAAAACATAGTTTGTCAGTCCTCTCATCTGTTTTTTCTCCTTTTCAAGATTTGACACGTCTTTCATCAAAGACAATGTAATTATATACACTTTTACATGCACTTGCAATCGCAATACTGTATTTAGGAAAAGGTTCTTAGTATTGATTTTACATGATTTTATTCATACAAACAGGTACATATTGCCACATATGTAATCATTGATTTATAATATGTTGTATGGCGTAATTGGCCGCATATAATCCAAATACACCTGTCACAGTTACCACAGACCCAAACGTTCGATTTGGTAAAACATTTTCATTTGGTAATTCTGTGGAATACACGGCATCAAAATCTGGCAAATTTTCAGTACGCACAATTTTACGAATTTTTGCCGCCAATGGGCAAACTGTCGTTTTTGAAATTTTTGCTATTTTTATTTGCGATATATCTGTCTTGCGCGCCGCCCCCATGCTGGAAATAAACCGGATATTACGCGCAATGCACCATTTATATAACGCAACCTTAGATTCCAAAGTATCAATCGCATCAATTACAAAACACGGGCTCATATCCAGCACTGTCGTTTTATCAAAAAACATATTCAGCGCAACAACATTTATATCTGGATTTATATCATGTATGCGCGCAGCAGCAACATCAACCTTGGGCAAACCACATGTGGATTCCAGCGCAAACAACTGGCGATTTATATTTGATTCTTCGATTTTATCAAAATCAATCAAAATCAAATTGCCAATACCCACACGCGCCAACGCTTCTATGGCAAAAGACCCAACCGCACCACATCCAACAACCATAACGGTTGCTGAGTGCATTTTTTCAACAGCCGCATCACCATACAATAAACGTGTTCTGTGTAATTTATCCATTATTCAAAACCATAATTGTATTTTTATAAATTGTATCGGCGATTTTATCCACCGCAACTGATTTTATGTTCGCAATATGATGTAAAACGTTCGCCGCCCCAGATATATCTGGGCCGTCACTTTCCACCAATATACGACCATCTGGGGTATGATGTACGGCGTCAATCGCCCGACGGTGACGCGCATCTGTTATCATTGGTGAATATGAAAAATAAAAATTATACTGCGAAATCAAACGTTCAATAATATCCGTTGGACCTGAAAAAGCATGTGCAACCATTATCCTGGGCAATCGTGATTTATGATTTTTCAATATATATAAAATTCGATTCCATGCGCCAATGCAATGTATAAATGCCGGCCGATTATATTCATACGCAATATTTAATTGGGTGATAAAAATGCGTTCTTGGGCGTCTAGATCAGGATAATTTTTATCCAATCCGATTTCACCAACCATTAAATTTGGGTTTTGATGTAATAATTCGCACATATGCGCCACCCACGTATCATCCCCAGCCACTGTGGCAATGTGCCATGGATGCACCCCGACACATCCATAAACATTATCATAATTATTACATGTTGTTATTACGTTGTCCCAATCACGTGGTGATGTGGCATTACATATTGCCCCCACCACCCCCATATCATTGGCGTGTGATAACATATGGGCAATATCCTGGGTCGATTGAATATGGCAATGTGCATCTATTATTTTTATCATGATACCCAGGATAAATCTTTCATCACTGATTTGCAAAGTTTAATTATTTATTGAATTTCCGTAAATGATTATGTAAATATTCCAATTATACACATTTAGACGGAGGTGTTATATGAACATAGCAGTTATAGGTTCTGGATACGTTGGATTACCAACAGCATGTGGTTTGGCCAGTTTTGGTAACCATGTTGTATGTATCGACAACAACGAACAAAAATTGGCAATATTGCAATCTGGCCATATGCCATTGTTCGAAGACGGATTGCAAGAATTATATGAATCTAATAAAAGCAACATCAGATTTTCTGGCGATATGTCAGATGTTCGCAATGCAAATTTAATTATATTGGCCGTTGGCACACCAATGGCAGACGATGGGTCTGCGGATTTGCAATACATATATGAGGCCGCTGCTGAAATAAAACCTTTCTTGCAAAACGGTGCAATCGTTGCCACAAAATCAACAGTACCAGTTGGAACAAACGATGAAATAGAACGCATAATCGACAATAAAAATGTAACTGTTGTATCTATGCCGGAATTTCTGCGCGAAGGTTACGCACTGCATGACTTTTTCCACCCAGACAGAATTATAATCGGTACTGATAATGTCGATGCGTATAATAAACTGCGCGATTTGTATGCACCGCATATTTCACCAGATAAAATAATTCGTACCAGTCGCCGTTCTGCGGAAATTATTAAATATGCATCAAATGCGTTTTTGGCAACAAAAATCCAATTTATAAACGAAATCGCAGACCTGTGTGAACAAGTTGGCGCAAATGTATCAGATGTTGCCGACGGTATGGGCATGGATTCCAGAATTGGTCGCAAATTCTTGAACGCTGGTATCGGATACGGTGGCAGTTGCTTTCCAAAAGACACAAATGCATTGGCATATGTGGCCAACAAGCATGGCGTACATTTAGGATTGGTTTCTAAAACAATCCAGGGTAATCATGAACGCCGTCAAAATATCGCAAATCGCATAAACGCACAAATTGATAAAATTGGTGAAAATGCACGCGTGGCAGTTCTGGGGTTGGCGTTCAAAAATGGTACAGACGATGTCAGATACAGTCCTGCCATTGATATTATTAAAAACATACGTCATAACCAAATTTATGCATATGACCCCCAGGCAATGAAAAATGCATCAAATGTATTGGAATCAAACGTTAAATATGCAAATTCATTGCATGATTGCGTTGAAAATGCAGATATAATCGTAATCTTGACAGAATGGCCGGAATTCCGCGAACTGGAATCCGCAACATTTGAACATCCAACAATCATACTGGATTTCAGAAACCTGTTGGACGAAAACGTAATGTCCGCCAAAGAAAATGTAACATACAAACGAATTGGGAAATAGTTCGTTTGATTTCACCGCACAGTACGACATTATTTATATCGTATTTTGCGGTGGCATGTTACATGATATAAATACCTGATAAAAAATTATGCAATGCACGGTATTTTTTCTTGATTTTTTATTTTTTATGTGGCAGAATTAGCCCCGAACTTTGGCAAAGGTGATGCATGTCATCCCTTTCCAGTTCAGTTTTGGGGACATAGCTCAGTTGGTAGAGCAAATGACTTTTAATCATTGGGTCCAGGGTTCGAGTCCCTGTGTCCCCACCACGATAAACCGCAGAAACCTGCGGTTTTTTGTTTTTTGGGTTAGCGATTATTTATCTGAATTTTTTGCGTATCCAACGCGATATTTTTACATAAATGTCATTATGTTCTGATGGCCAGTTCGCACCATTTACATTTAATACATCAGACAGAACATAATCCCGACGAAAATCCACCGGAAAATATGTATATTTTTCCGGATTATGTTGTACATCTGTCGCCAATACGTCAGAATAAATTTCAGACACATACAACACATCTGCAATTTTTTTATCAATTACATATTTATAAATACCGCCACCGCCACAGACAAATATTGTTTTATATGGGTATATTATGTGGCTGATTTTGATTGCGTTTTCTAGCGAGTTTGTTTTTATATATTTTGTTCCATTATCAGTTGGCATTGGTTGGAATTTTGGGAATTTACGACTGCATACAATATTTCCCCGACCGCGCAATGGGTAATGCGGCAAGTTATAAAAAGTTGTTGCCCCAAAAATACACGGATGGTTCATAGTTGCTTTTTTGAAAAAATAAAAATCTTTATCAGAATGCCACGGCAATTTATTATCTATACCGATAATGTCGTATGGACCAACTGCAAATATTGCAACAATATGTTCAGAATCATTAAACATCGTTTATTATGCTATTAAATTTATCAGATAAATCAATATGGATAATACGGCAATGAAGTTTATAAATAAAAAACGGGGCAATGCCCCGTTTTTTATTTCGCAAATGAATAATCCATTTCCAAATGATTTGGGTTATATGTACCGTTCATAATCGCAATCGTATCTTCGACAATAACCAGTTCTTCATTTGTTGCAATCATGAATATTTTTACTGGACTGTCAGGTGTGGAAATTTCCATTTCATCAACACCTTTGCGTGCCAATGCCGCAGCATTTTTTTCACGATCCAGTTTGACACCCAATTCTTCCAGGCCGGCGCAGAATTTTTCACGCAAGAAATCGTCGTTTTCACCGACACCTGCGGTAAATACTAATGCATCAGTGTGCCCCAATTCTGCCATAAATGCACCAATGTATTTTTTTACATTGTGCGCTTCCATTTCTATGGCCAAACGGCATTTATCATTTGTTTCGCGATTTTCTTCTACATCACGACGATCAACAAAGCATTCAGTCAATCCCAACAAACCAGAATCTTTGTTCAAATGCATTTGCATCTGGTCAGGTGTCAAATTCAAACGTTGCATAACATACAACACAACGCCAGGGTCCAAGTCACCGGGACGAGTACCCATTGTCAGTCCAGCCAATGGCGTCATACCCAATGACGTATCCACAGATACCCCATTTTTAATTGCAGTGGCAGATGCCCCCGACCCAATATGCAATGTTACTAAATTGCATTCTGATGCAGGACGTCCCAACATTTTTGCCGCACGTTTTGAAACATATAAATGCGATGTTCCATGGAATCCATATTTGCGTACGCCCAATTCTGTATACCATGCATTTGGCACCGCGTAACGATATGCATAATCAGGCATTGTTTGATGAAATGCGGTATCAAATACAGCAACCTGGGTTGCGTTTGGCAACAACTGTTTCGCGGTAACAATACCCATCAACGCCGCAGGATTATGCAACGGCGCAATTTGTGACAATTCATCGATTGTATGCATCACTTCATCAGTAATTTCCACAGATGACGCAAATTTATCCCCCCCCATAACAACACGATGGCCAACGCCACGAATTTCGTTCATATCGATTGACGCTTCGCGTAACATGAACAGAACGACATTTAACGCTTCGTTATGATTTTTCATTTCTGTTTCTTTGCGCGTTTTTGTGCCGTCTGGGTATTTTTGGGTTACAAAAGAATCCGGCAATCCGATTTTTTCAACATTTCCGCCGACAACATATTTTTTGGAATCGGCGTCAAAAACCTGGTATTTCAATGAAGAAGAACCACAATTCAGTGCAAGTATGTACATAACATCCCCTTTGTTTTACGGGGTTCAGCATAACACACGACGCGACGTGTTTCAACAGTAAAAAATCATGAAAAAACTATGCCGCCAGTTGATATTTATTCAAATACGCCTGGAATTTAGCGGCGGCATTTTTATCAAATTTCTTTTGTTTTTCTTTGGCACTGCCCATAGCCCAAGAATACATTGTACCAGTATGACTGTCGCGACCTGTTTCCAAAAAGTCCCAATATGCCATCAATTCACGATATTTATCTTGGTGATTTTTATCCCAATCACGAATTTCTTGGTCGCGTTTCTGCATGCGTTGATTTAATTCCGCAACACTTTGTGTTGCATTTTCAAATTCATCTATCTTGGCACTTAAATTTGCAGCACGACGTTGGGCATTATTATATCTGCGTAACGCGGTATTCATACGCTGTTGCTGGATTTGCATATCTGCACGTGCATGTGCAACATTTTGTGGTGACATTTGTTGTTGTGCAGAATATGCGTCATTATATTCTGCTAACTTTTGCTGTCCCAATGCCCGTTTTTCATTTAATTGACGCATTAAATCCGCCGCCAACGCATTTTGAGTTGCCGGTGGCATATTGGCAAAAGTATTTGCATTTTGCAGTTGTGATTCTAAATCTGCGACGTCATTAGCCAACGATTGCATTTCTGCATGCAAATTATTCATTGTTTGCGTATATCCATCATATGTATCAACAATGGATTTAGATTGTCCATATCGTTCTTGGGCCTGTTCATATTCGCCATGTCTTCTTTGTGCAAGATTTTCTGCATTTTGCAAATCAGTCTTTTTTTGTCCGATTGTATTTGCATTAAATCCACGCGAATCTAATCGTTGCAGTGCGGTTTCAAATTGCTGTTTTTTTGTGCTATCTTTTTGATTTTCTGTATCATTATGTTGTCTTGTTTGACTTAAATCTGCATCTTTTTGCTGCATCCATGTTGTGTGTGCATCACCAACACGTCCGGTTTTTCCGTTAAACTTGCTGCCGTTCAGGCGAATTGCATTGCCGCCCATGGTAATTGCATAACCAACGGCCATAAATGCGTATTTGATACTTTTATCCATGGCATTTGTAACAAATTGCACTGCCTGATTCTTGTTCCACGACAACCCACCATCAGAAAAGATAGACAATTTTTCTTTACCCAGTGTATCCATAATTTTGCTGGTTGTGTATCCGTATTTGACAACTGACAAAACCTCCATCGCGGTTTTGGCTTCATCCATTTTATTTTCACGAACAGCCTGGACAATCAATTCAGATACAATGGCCTTCATCTGGCGACCATTTTTTAATGCACCGGCAAAGGCACGCGGCATTGTTTTGTTTAATTCATCCAATGTTTTTACCATCCAATCAAAATGGTCAACCGCACGCGGCGATTTATACATCAGATTCTTTTTAATATCACCTGCACTGTCTATGACCTTGGCCAAACCATCAGTTGGTTTGAATTTGACCTTTGCCCCAGTCAATGCCTTGAATATCAATTTTGCAGATGGTGAAAAATATAACCTGTCGCCACGTAATTTGATATATTTATCCATATAATCAGACCACGTGTCCGACACGTTGTCTTTTAACTGTTGCCATGGGGTCAATTCATCGTCACGCTTTGGCGGAACATAATCCTTGCTTTCTTTATTTGCATAGTCAATATTTGCGTTGGCGGTGTCAATATGTTTGGATATTTTACCGTTATCATATTCTTTGAATACATCATAAACCTTGGAATCAGTGACCAATGTATTCAATAAATCTTTATGGTTATCTTTGAAATCTTGCAGTTTCGTTGGATCAACACTGGGGTCATCAAACCATTTATCTATATCTTCAAAATTTATTTGTGCGTATTGTGATTGCCCCAATTTAGTATCGTTTTGAATATAATAATTCATGTATTCTGCAACACGCTGTATAACACCTTGCAGTTTTACATCTGTATTATATTTTGTCGGCTGTTGAATATCGCGCAACAAATCAGAATATGATATACCAGCATTACTTAGTATATCACGAATATAAAATCCCAATGTGGCACGATATTGGTTATCAGATAATAACTGATATAATTGCCGTATTTGATCTTCGGCACGAACCTGGGGATTCGCGGCACCATTTGAAAATAACTTGGTCTGGGCATTTCCGAAATATTCGTTCAAGAATTCTAATGCGTTTTTATTTGTTTTTTCAAATTTACTTTTGTTTTCGGCCATTGCACGAAACGTATTTTGGAACGCCTTGAACAATTTTTCCCACTCTTTATCGTCCATATGAAAATTATCATTTACGTCTGTCGGATCGGGCATGCCGTTTTCAACCCATTTGCCATTGGCATCTGGATGCATCAGTTTAGATTTCCACGTTTTCATATTTCCACGGAAATCATCTGATTTAACATATACATCAAATTGCGCACGAACTGTTGGCGGCATAGTATTAAAACGCCGCTGCATATAATATTGCAACAAAAATTCGTCCATTTTTACGTCCGCCATGATGTACCCCACATATTCACACATGATATTATAGTATTTTTTCGTCTAAAATTCAATATTTTCAATACACAAAACCAACAAAATAGGTTATAATTCTTATAAATTGCAGGGGTGAAATTTTATGAATAAAAATTCTGCATTACGGCGTTTTTTGCACAATGTATATGGGTATTCTTTTTTTAATAAATTTATGCTGTTGACGCCTGTGTATGCCGTATTTATGCAGGAAAATGGTCTGACGGATTTACAATTATCGTTGATGTTTGTGATTTTATCCGCAGGTACATTTTTAACACAAATCCCAGTTACATGGATTACAAATAAGTTGGGCGTTAAACCTGCAATCATGTTGGGACAATTATTAAAGGCCATTGCGTTTGTATTATGGCTGGTATGGCCAACATTTTGGGGTTTTGCAATCGGCATGTTTTTATGGGGCGTTGAATGGGCGTTCTTTAACGTATCGTTCGAAGGTATGGTGTACGACGAATTACGTGCGCGCCGCCACCAAAAAATTTATTCCAAGGTGCTGGGGGTGCGGTATAATTTACAAGCAATCGGTACGGCATTATCGGCGTTTGGTTCATTATTGATGTTTGCTGGATATGGATGGATTACATTTGCGTCGCTGGTTGCGTTGGCTTTATCTGTGATATGTATTGCACGTATTGATTTGAAATCACGTACCAGTGCCGCACCACGTCAACGCAAAGTCCATTTTATGAAACTGTTCAAAACAGGTATGCGTATTTGCGCAAAAACACCATGCATATTTTTGATGTTACTGCTTAGTCTGTTTGTGGCAAACATTGCATATCTGGACGATTATCTTAGTCCCATTGGCATAGAAATTGGTTTACCCATAGAATTTGTGGGATTGATTCAATTCTTTATATTGGGCTGTGCCGTATTGGGTCAAACGTTTGCATATCGATTTGCCCGAATTCGTGACTGGATTTTATATACTTTGATTTGCGCCGGTGGATTGGCATTTGTCGCTTTTTCTTATTTTTATTCTGTATCGGGATTATTAGCATTGGGATTGGCATATGTGTTATTCAGCGGATTAAATGTATTGCTGTATTCACGATTCCAAGATTTTGTACCCACAACATATCGGTCAGTAATTTTATCATTGTACAGCATTGGCGATAATATTGTTTATATCGGGACATGCCTGGTTATCGGACTGGGTGGAACATTGGGCAGTTGGCGTTACAGTATCATGATTTTAGGTATGGTTTTAATTGGTGTTGGATTGTGGGCATTGGTGGGAATACGCGACAAATGCGCGATTGCAAATATGCCAGGCGCACATGCAGTCAAAACCACACACCCCACTGGCAAGGCATAGTTTCCTGTATATTTTTATGGCGCGGTTGGGCACAATATAAGTATGAAATTCAGCCTGCGTGATTTTTTATTAAAAATGATTCCATATGTGTTATCGATTGCTGGGGGACTGGTGTTATTTATTGTCACCAAAGACGATGTTCATGACCCAAATGTAACAGATTTAATAAATAACATCGCTGCATCGTTGTTGTCAATTCCATTGGTGTTTTTGTTGTACGATTATTCCAATTATCGTGTATCAAAGCAGTTAAAAAAGACTTTGGCTGACAACATGGGTGATAAAATCAATGTATTATTATTAAAATTGATTATCACAATCAGGCAAATTATCGGCATACGCGGAAAATTGACTTTTACCAGTTTGAATAATATGGACGATATCAGCATAACGCATATCGCCACAAAAATAAAAATTACACCAAGTGCAATAAACAACCTGCGCCAATGCAGGGATGATATTGATAATCTGATATATCATAATGCGAATTCAAATGTATTATCTGGGGATCAAATTCAATCTTTATCTGGATTGATGCGCGCATTATCACAACTGATAAACGAACATGAATTTCGGCGCAACCATCGCGCGGCCGCCAAATATATTAAAAATATAATCAATCATATTACTGACTGGATGGATTCAGACGCATTGGCCGCAATGCATTTTCAACAATTATTGGGGACGGCTGAAATTCCAGATAATAAAAAATAACGCCCTATTTTAACAAATCACCAGATTTTATATATTCTGGGGTGCCTGGTTTTAATGACTTTTGCGCACGACGGGCATATTCACGCGATTTTTCAGAATTGCCAATCATGGCGTAATATTCTGCGCGCGCCCAATCTGCACGACCATCATCGTATGCACGTGCCAAAACCCAATACGTCAGTGGCATTGGCGATACTAATAACGCACGTTTACACATTTCAATCGCACGATTACAATCCCCGGGTTTATTTCGTTCTGTCAATACCAGTGCCAGCGCAGTTTCAATTTGTGGTGCTTTTTCATCTGTCAATTCTAAACTGCGTTCATATGCGTCAACACTGTCATCATAATGTCCCAACTGATATTCAATATCCCCCAACAATTCATAGAAATATGGATTGTTTGGACGACGTGAAATTAGCGACAATGTGCCCACGCGCGCATCATCCAGGTTACCAACCTGCATCTGGGCGATTGCGCGCGCATATAATGCGGCATCAGACGTGTCAGAATTCGGATATGCCGTGGCGACATTTTCAGCGCTGTCTAAATATCCAATCAGTTTTGCACGAACCAATTCATATTCTGAACGCTGGGCATCCGTTGGGGCATTTGATGGTTCATAATCAGAATCTAATTTTTCAATTTGTGTGCGCACATGACTTAAACGTTCTGCGGTCAAAGGGTGATTTATACGATTAGGATTTATTCGTGATTCCAACGCACCAGTCATATGCCCCATTTGTTCGAACACTTCGATAAATCCATTTGGATTTAATTTTGCACGCAACATCAATTTCAATCCCATATCATCGGCAATACGTTCTTCGTCACGGGTAAACGCCAACATCGATTGTTGGGCAACACCACTGGACCCAGCCAAAACCCCAGCCCCCAACGAAGGATCGCCCCCCAATGCCATCAGTCCAATTCCCAATGCCTGAATCAGCATTGTACGCGTCATTTCTGCCCCCATACGGTCAGCCATTTGCGCCATATGCCCACCCAATGTATGCCCCAATTCATGGGCAACAACCGCCTGTAATGCATCAGGCGATTTTATTTGCGTCAGCAAACCTGTGTACAAATACACATCTTCGCCCCCCATAACAAATGCATTGAATTGATTGTCATTGACAATATGTACACGCAAACGACCGTTTGGAATATTTGCCGCGGTGGCCAACGGTGAAATCAGTTCTGTAATCATACGTTCTGTTTCTGTATCATTTATCAGCGATGCCGCATGTACCGGCACGACGAATATTATAAATAACAAAAAGCAAAATATTTTATGCACCTATTACCACCCCACGATCAAATATAAACATTAAATCGCGTGTCCACGCATCTATATCCACCATATCACGTGCCGCCGATGCCGCCAATTTGAATAAATCCCGATGTCGCGCATAATCAACAAAGTGATAATTTATCCAACCACTTTGCCGCGTACCTAATAATTCACCTGTGCCACGCATAATTAAATCTTGTTCTGCGATGGCAAATCCATCATCTGTTTCTGTTAAAACATCCAGACGTTTTAACCCATATTCACTGATATTACGGCCATACAGTAAAATACAATATGATCGTTGGTTACCACGACCAACACGTCCACGCAACTGGTGCAATGCCGCCAACCCAAATCGTTCTGCATTTTCAATTACAATAATTGTTGCACGGGGGACATCTATGCCAACCTCTATCACAGTGGTGGCGACCAATAATTTCATATCAGAATTATCATCTGCAAACTTTGCCATAACAGCATCGCGTTGTTTTTTATCCATTTGACCATGCACCA
This sequence comes from uncultured Alphaproteobacteria bacterium, assembly GCA_944389515.1. GTDB lineage: Bacteria > Pseudomonadota > Alphaproteobacteria > Rs-D84 > Rs-D84 > Enterousia. The sequence goes on from CALXMQ010000003.1 coordinate 97,331, forward strand.
ATCCAGCATGTGGAAATATTTTTTTTAATTCATCATATCGCGCATTTACAGCCGTTAAATCAGACACTTCGGATTCCGCCACCAATGGGCATACCCAAAAAACCTTGGCCCCAGAATCGATTTGAACACGTAACCGCGAAATCAGTTCATTTATACGTGCGATTGGTAACTTGGTGGTTATAATTGGCAACCGGCCGGCCGGCTTTTCATTTATAACAGACACATCCATATCACCATATATGGTCATAGACAAAGTACGCGGAATCGGGGTTGCAGACAAAGCCAATAAATCAGGATTATTACCCTTGGCACGTAACGCTTCGCGTTGGGATACGCCAAATCGATGCTGTTCATCAACGATGACCAAGCCTAAATCTTTGTATTCAACATCTTCGGAAAATAACGCATGTGTACCAATAATAATTTTGGTTCGTCCAGAACGCAAAGACACTAATTTTTCACGTCGCGTCGCCCCTTTGTCCCGACCCGTCAATATATCACATACAATGCCAATTTTTTCACACATGGGTTGTATTTTCGCATAATGTTGTTGCGCCAATGTATCTGTGGGTGCCAACAATGCCGTTTGCGCGCCAGATTCTGCCATTTTAACCGCCGCCGCCAATGCGACAATGGTTTTACCACTGCCGACATCGCCTTGGACCAATCGCATCATCGGGACGTCACGTGCCAAATCATCAAAAATTTCACGCAAAGTGCGACTTTGTGCGCCAGTTAAATCAAATGGCATACACGCATAAAATCGCCCCATTAAATCATATTTACGTGGACGAACATCACGGCGGTTACGAACATCATTGCGATTACGGCGACTGATTACAATGGCCGTTTGATGTGCCAATAATTCCCAGTATGCTAATTTCACCATCCATGTTGAATTTGGCATTAAATCTTCGTTTGATTCTGGGTAATGAACATGGCGCAGTGCATCAAAAAATTCGCGAACATTGTCGTCTGGTTCACCCACGATTTTATCGGGTAATAAATTAAAAATCTGGTCACGAACATTGGCAAAAGTTTTCTGGGTCAATCCTTCGCCCGCAGGATAAATTGCCTGGATTGACGGAATTTTATCCGCATTTTGCATTTCTTCGATAAAATCAGGATGGTTTATTGTCGGACGCGCGCTGCGTTCCAATTTACCACTGACCATACGCCATTGGCCGATTGGTAATTTTTTCAGCCAATAATCTAAAAAGTTCACATTAAAGAATTGCAAAACAACCGTATTGCCCATTTTATCGGCACATGTAATTTGTGTTGGGCGCCGATGGCCACGAAACACCCCACCCTGCTTATGCGATTTTACCAATAATGGTATTGTAATTATATCGCCAGCCGCAGCATCAGCAACATTTTCAGTGATTCCGCGCGCACGAACATATGCCGGCGTATGCAGTAAAAAATCCAACACACGACGTCCAGGCAAAACATCATCAAACCGGGTCGCCAAAACTGGGCCAACGCCTTTGATAAACTGTAAATCTGTATTCAAAAAATCTAATAATTCGCGCTTCATATACTATAAAATTAGTCAAAATATATAAAAATGGCAATGATAAAGTTATATATAACCAACAAAAATATTGACAACAAGTTGTTTTGTACTATATTATGTACCAACAAAACATTTTAACCCAAGGGAAAAATTATGACAGACAAAAAAACATTATTGGGACAAATTGAGTTTTTACGTGAACGCAATGCGCGCCTGTATGATGAAACAAAATCTTTGAAACATCAAAATCATGTATTATTGCAAAATGCGGCTAACTTGAATCAAATGATTGCGAACCGCGATGCGCAAATTGCCGACTTACGCGCTGAAATTGCCGCCAAAGAAGAAGAAATTCGCAAACAAAGCCAAAAATTAGAAGTTTTGATGGAATATAATAAACGTCTGAACGAAAAGGCAAATTTGGTACGTGATTTACCGTCAAACGTACGATAAAATAATATCATACATATAATGAAATACGGGGCAAATGCCCCGTATTTTTATCCCACCAATTTATGCCAAATGCTTTGTTTTTTGGCCGGTGCTTTTTTACGACGACGATGTGGTGCGTTCATTGTTGTCTTTTTCGCATCCACATGTTGCGCATTTTTCTTTTTCGCATCTGTTGATGGTGCATATGCATTCAACAAATCATCTGTTTTATTTTGTTCTGGGGCGACACGTTGGATTGAATATTGGTCAATATTCATCAAACTGTCATCGCCAACAATAACAATTTCTGTATCAAATTCAGATTCCATTGACGCCAATTCTGCACGCTTGTGATTCAACAGGTAAATCGCAATATCAGTTGGAACCGTCATAATAATTTTCTGGGCACTTTTTGCCAATAATTTTTCCTGTAAATGACGGAATAATATTATTGATGCCGTTTGAATAGACGGTACCACCCCTGCCCCCATACAGTGCGGACATTGAACATACGACGATTCCATAAAACTGCTGCGCAGACGTTGACGCGACAACATCAATACCCCAAAGTTATTGATTTTTGCAACCTGGGTACGGGCACGGTCACGCTTCATCACTTCGCGCATTTTTGATTCTAATTTACGATTATTCTTTTCTTCTTCCATATCGATAAAGTCAATCGCAATAATCCCGGCCAAATCGCGCAACCGTAATTGCAAGGCGATTTCTTCGGCGGCCTCTAAATTAGTATTCAATGCGGTTTGTTCAATATCTTTTTCCTTTATCGCACGTGATGAATTTACGTCGATTGTCACCATGGCTTCGGTTTGATTGATAACCAAGGATCCACCAGATGGCAACTGAACATATGGGCCATGCATACCTTCCAGTTGTTTTTCAACACCGGCCTTGACCATCAATGGAACCGCCGGGTCACGATATTGAACCAGTTGCTTGCGCGGGGCACGACCGTACATTTGTTGAAAATACTGTTTGGCGGCATCGTATGCTTCTTCGCCCTGGATAATCAATACATCGTCTTTGTCCGACAAGAAATCACGAACAACGCGGCGTAACAAAGAATCTTCGGTATGAATTGTAACAGGCGCAATGGATTCCAGCGTCGTTTTACGAATTTCGTTCCATAAATTGACCAAGTAATCATAATCTTTGGCAATATCAACAGAATTTGCCCCCATCGCCGCAGTACGTAAAACAACCGTCATACCACGTGGAATTTTTAATTCGTGCAATATTTCACGCAGACGGGCACGTTCAGCCTTGTCCGAAATCTTTTTAGAAATTCCATAACTGTTACGTTTGCGCGAATTAGGCATCAATACCGCAAAACGGCCGGCCAAAGACAAATATGTTGTCATTGATGCGCCCTTTTGCCCACGTTCTTCTTTGACGCCTTGGACCAACAAGATTTGTTTTGGCTTTATAACATCCTGGATTTTGAATTCATGCGAACGTTTTAATAATTCTTTGTTATCTTCGCCAGCACTGTGGTCATCGTATTCGGCGACTTCGTCGGCATCGTCATCTGGATCGTCATCGTCGTCAACAATATTTGCATGTGCCAATTCAATCAATTTCTTTTTTTGTTCTGGGGTCACCTGGTAATAATCGGGATGAATTTCAGAAAATGGCAAAAAACCATTTTTACCCGACCCGTAATCAACAAATGCCGCCTGCAAGGAAGGTTCGACGCGAATAACCTTGGCCAGATAAATGTTCCCTTTTATCTGGGGTTTAGTGGTTGTTTCAACGTCAAAATCAGAAACACGATTGGTTGTGGTATCCACAACAACGACACGCGTTTCTTCCGGGTGGACTGCGTCCACATAAATCTTCTTTGACATTAAATAATCCTTTTGTTTTATACGCGTATGTAATGGCAATAACCCGTCCCCGTGGGGCGTCCATGCCCATGCCAAGGGAATACGCAATGATGACAAACAGCGCATAACGAATTAAAGAAATTAGTGATAACATAAACACTTTACTATCAACCCCATTTCATACGTCAAATCCCAGCATAGCATGCCGAATAAACGCAAGCAAGGCATTTATTTTTTCCGACGTTTAATATTTTTTATTTGGGTTGGAATATGTGGAATTTTTTCCTGGGCGGCGGCCAACCAGCGTTTCATACGCGTACGCAGCCAATGTTCGTATATGAAAAACAACCCACCGACACCAATCAATGGCAACACATAATATATAATTCTGTACGCCAACAATGCACCAAATATATCGGCCTTGTCCACTGTATCTGGCAACGCCAGCAAAAATATACTTTCAAATACGCCAATACCACCAGGAACCTGGCTGAATACGCCAGTGGCCTGGGCAATGACAAACAATCCGATATATGTTCCAAACGGAATATGCACAAATGGCATCAAACAAAAGTATAATACCATACCGGCCAATATACTGTCGGTGGCACCCAGTAAAATCTGTAATAATGCGGTTCTGGTTGTGGGAACCATAAATTTAATTTTACCGATTTTGATATTCTTTTTCTGAAAGAATAATGTTACCGCCAAATAAGCCAAAACCGCCGCAGTACATATAATAAATAAAGTATTTATACCAACACTGGCCCCGACTGATTTATCTAAAATATGGGACGGCACCAGAAAATACCCGGCAATAACAATCGCAGAAAACCCCAAGAAAAAAGTAAAACCAGAAAAAGTTATCATTTTCAAGATATCGCCGCCACTGATGCGCCACCGTGTATACAGCCGATATCGAATTGCGCCACCACTGACAACCGCGTTACCAGCGTTGTTACTGATTGCAAATCCCAACATGCCAGCCATCATCCATTTCCACCAAGAAACACGCGCGCCAACATATCGTAATGCCAAATAATCATACAATGATAACGCCAAATAACCCAATCCACATGCAATACATGCCGCAATCAAATTCACAGGCGGAATATCAATCAATGCGTGAAAAATATCAGAAAAACTGTAATCACGCAGTTGCCACCACAACATAACGGCGGCCAATATAAAGAAAAAAAGGCCCGAATAACTGACTAATTTTTTGAACAGGCGCTTTGCCTTGGCTGACATACAAATCCTTTTTCAATTTCGACAGGATACACATATGATTGTCAAAAATCAAATGCAAAAAAAATTGCAATCCTGTCACTTTATTATATAGTAATACATCAATAAAACAAAAGGATTTTATAAAATGATGCGTCCGTCAATGCGCCAACCCACACAAATGCGACCTGTATCAATAGAAACAGGTGTAAATAAATGGGCCGAAGGTTCTTGTTTAATAAAAATTGGCGGAACCCAGGTTTTATGTACCGCATCTGTTGAACTGAATCAGCCATTATGGAAACGTCTGCAAAATAAAACAGGCGGATGGGTTACGGCGGAATATTCAATGTTGCCGCGCGCAAATGGCACACGAAAAACACGTGACGCGTTGGCCAAAGATCATCGAAACGCAGAAATATCACGACTGATTGGGCGCGCAATGCGCAGTATTGTTGATATGGAAAAACTGGGGCGGCATACAATAACAATCGATTGCGATGTAATCCAGGCAGATGGCGGAACACGGTGCGCATCAATTACTGGCGGATATGTGGCGTTGGTATTGGCCGTTCGAAAATTGATTGAATCTGGCCGTATACATGAAAATCCTGTACGGGATTATGTTGCCGCAATTTCTGCCGGACTGTGGAACGACGAATTGATTTTAGATTTAGATTATGACGAAGATTGCGTCGCAGAAATGGATGCTAACTTTGTCGTATCTGGCAATGGCGATTTCGTGGAAATCCAGGCAACTGGTGAACAGCATCCATTTAACAGTGCCCAGATAGAAAAACTGATGGAAATGGCACAAACAGGATGCAAAAAACTGATTGATTTACAACGCCAAGTATTGGAATAAACACATATCAAAATAATTAAAATGCGTATGGTTTGGCACGGAAATTTTCGCGTGCAGCCTGGATATTTTTGGCAACATCCGATGTATAGCGCCCCATATCAACCAAATCCAAAGACCCATAATACGCCGTCATCATTGGGTCATATGCATTTGTTGTCGATATCCATTTATCTGTCCCAGAATTTGGCGCACCGTATTTATCCAAGACACCTTGCCAAAAAGTTAAAATTTTCTTTTCACGTTGGTCGACAAATTTTTCGTTATCGCCTTCTATTTCATTTACATCGTTATTATATAAAATGCGCCAAACAACATTATCATCCGCATTGCTGGTAAAATATACAACGATTGTTTCACCAGTATTTTCGCGCAACAAATGCAATTCCGCCGCATATAATAAACCACGATCTTTGGCCAAAGTATTTATACACTGTTCCAATTCAGACGGGACAACGATACCCTGTTGCCGACATTCATAATCCAGATTATATTTCCACTGTTTTTGAATTGAATAAACAATGCTGTCTTGTTTGCGTGGCGAATACAGTCCCTTGGATTTGAAAAACAACGTTTCAACATCATCAAATGACATGCCCAACATAACCCCAGCAATATCAAAATTATTTACAGTTATGGGTTTCGCCCCAGCATTTAATGTCACAGAATTTGTTGTCACATCTGTTGTTCCACCATCTGTGATGGCAAAATTGCTGAAATCAAAATCATCTGTGGCGGCCCAGGTTGGCGTAACAAATGCCAATAATAAAACCGCGAAAATATAATTACACAAACGCATTAAATGTTATCCTTGTATGATTTGATTCACGCGAAAGTTAAATACAGCCGCCGGATCGCCACCATTTTCTAAAAAACGGTGTAATTCAGCGATACTTACATCTTTGCGCATGCCCATTTCATATGTTATATTCATATACATTGTACCACGTGTGATTGTCGGTGCAACACTGAAATCATTAGGCGTGTTCCATGTGGTCAATTCATAATTGACAACCCAATACTGACTGCCGCTGGGTTGATAAATTTTATCAATAACACGCACAGTGCGCATGGATTTGTCCCTGGCCAGTTTTTGAATTGATTGCGCTTCGTTGGATGTCCACTCTTCAAACACCGCCGGCACAGACATACGTGCCAACACACCGTTTGCCGCCATGCGTCGTGCGATATTTTCAGCATCCGGCGCAGCATAAAAATATTCCGTCACATATTTACGAACCAATAAATCCAAAAATTCTGAATCCCCCATATATTCAGGTGTTTGTGGAACCCCAGGTCGACGTTCTGATAAATTATTCGGCTGAAAGAAATATGGGAAAATATTCTGATTCATCCCAGCATCAAAAATACCACCGGCAAAATATATACCCACACCGGTCAACACCAGTAATATCACACCAGCAAAAAACATTATCAACTTTTTCATCAATTTATCTTGTATGCGTTAAAATCAGCAACATAATATCCCAATGTTTGCGGATAGTTTTCTGGATTGCGAGCAACCTTGGCAAATGCAAATACGGTCATATCACCCGATATGTTGGATTTTATTGTGGCCAAAATTCGCCACGTTCCCCCAGAAACATTTATTTCGCCGGCCGGTTCAATCTGGAACTGGGTCTTGTCAACAACCCAATATTCCCCTATTGCAACACGCGACTGATAATCTGGGACAACATCGTATATAAAACGATTAAATAATTCTTCGCCAGATGAACAAAACAAAGTACATGTTTTATCGTCAAAGCCACGTTTTGACTTTTCCCCACACATTTCATCACGTTTGCACGTTTGCCACATTGCGTCGTTTTCAGATGTAATTTCAGATATAGTAAACCAATTTGCAGCAAAATTTCCAACAACAGATTGCTGGAACGACCATAATGCTGGATATTCAATCGGCCCATTTCCATGCGAATGCCCAACCACCGTCCATTGTCCTGTAATATCATCCACAGATACGATAAATGGGTCAACACGCCCAGAACGCAATGACCATAACAACACAACACATGCAAAGATTATCAAAACAAATAGTACGCACGACGCAATCGCCATAAATCTGGATATGGCAATACGCGTGCCCGCCGGAAATGCGGGTATGTCAAAATTGTCTGGATAATCCAATGATGTCCCCCCTGTATTTTAATGGTGGATTATGCCTGGAACACCATGATGCAGGCACACGGACTCAATTTCAATTCATTATTATCATATCCAACGCCAACCGGTTCACGATCGTAAATCTGGCCACAGCCTGCCAAAACCAATGCGACAAATAACCCCAGTATTACTTTCTTCATGACTTTCCCCCTTATCATAAATAAATTATAAGAAAATTTCGCCCATCCGGTCAAGATATAAAACACTAAAATTGTGTTTCAAACGACAGCAAGAAACGCTGTTCCCGGTCGTATTTATTCATCTTTAACGGCCATCCCCATGAAAAGTTCATCGGTCCCATCGGGGTATTCCAATAAATACCAACCCCAGCAGATGTGCGCAAATCACTGTCAATCAAGTTAGGTACACCGGCAAATGTGTATTCTTCTTTTGGTGGCTTGCCCAAAATACCATAATCCAAGAATACAAACCCTTTGACCTGGTATTCATCTGGTATAAATATTGGGAAATTCAACTGGGTTGAACCATTTACCTTCCACAATCCGCCCAATGAATATGTGGTATATGCCCAATTTCGCGAACCAACGCCAGCAATATCAAAACCACGTAACGTTTCACCGCCCAAGAAATAACGATAAACACGCGATACATATGAATTGTCAATCGGCTGAATCAATCCGAATTCTAGTGATGAACGCAGTTGCCACCGATCATCCCAGAATTTTACCATGCCAATAATATCAGCATTATACCGCATATATGTTTCAGTACCACCAAACCCAGTATATGCAATTCCAATATTGCCAACAACACCAGTATGTGTATTTTGCTCAAAATTTGTGTCCAGATTATAATACCGCAGATATGTCCCCAGTGTAAACAAACTGGCATCACGCCAACCATCATCAGAATTCAAATCGTAATTCTGGTCAAATGATGCGGATAAACGCACCGTTTGTGACCAATGGTCGGTCAATTTCCACCCCATACGTCCAGCCACCGTCAAAGAATCACGATCATATCCAAATCCACCCAATGACGTATAATCATACATTGTATATGAAACATCAAATCCCGCAGATAACGGCCGACCAAATAAATATGGTTCTGTGAAACTGAACAAAGCCTGGCGCTGGTACTGGGCAATCGAACCGCGCAGTTGAACAATTTGACCACGCCCCATAAAATTAGATTCTGAAATTCCGGCATCAACCATAAAACCGTTGATATTCGACCAACCAAAACCACCAGATAATTCACCAGTTGGTTGTTCTTCGACCTGGATATCCAGGTTTATCATATTCGCATCAGCAATACGATTTGGCACCATTTTCACGTCTTTGAAATAACGGGTGCGCATTAAATTTTGACGGCCTTCTTCGATTGTTTGTAATGAAAATGGGTCACCAGAACGCATTGGTATCAACTGTTCTATCACGGAATCAAATGTGCGAACATTGCCCAAAATATTTATATTATTCAGATAAATACGATTTGTTTTTTCAATCTGAAATTCTATATCGATTGTGTTCGTATCATCATTTTTTGTTGGCACAGGATTTACATTTATAAACGCATATCCATGATCTGCCACCGCGCCACGCAAATTAGAAATCGTTTCATCAACCAAATCAATATTGTAAACGTCCCCAGAATCCATCGTGATAACATCATATAGTTCTGAATCTGGAACATCAGGGAACGGATTTTTTATGGTCAATTTACCAAAATTATATTTTTCACCTTCGTCAATCGTAAATGTCACAGAATAATACTGACGATCAGGGGTAAATACGCCATTTGCATCAGTAACCTGGATATCAACATATCCATTACGCATATAAAATTGACGTATCATTTGTTGGTCATACATGATTCTGTCTTCGTCAAAAACATCAAATTGCGTCATAAAACGCCACCACGCATGTTCGCGCGACAAAATTTGATCACGTAATTCAGAATCACGAAAAACCTTGTTTCCTGTGAAATCAATACTGCGGATATATGTTGGATGACCTTCGTCAATTTCGTACACAACATTTACACGATTATCATCCAGTTCTATTTTTTGTGGTTCGATTTTGGTACCAAAGAATCCCTTGCGCTGGTATATGGTCAACATACGTTGCACATCAGCGCCAATAACAGATTCATCATATGAATCACGTGATTTTAACCGCAATTCTTTTTTCAAATCATCGGTGGAAATTTCATCGTTTCCTTCGATTGTGACCATGTTGACGGTTGGGGCCTCTGTAATATCAATTTTCAAAACATTGCCCGACATGCGCACACTGACACGAGAAAAATATCCACTTTCCTGTAAACGTTTTGCGATTTGATTCGCAGATTCAGACGTTACATTATCCCCAACATGCACATCTGACAAAATACGCACAGATTCTGCGTCCATGCGCATATTGCCGGTGACATCTATGCGTGACACAGTCGCCGCACATGCCAACACAGGCGACACAATAATTCCAGTGGCTGTTAAAAATAATTTCTGTCCGTTCATATCAGTTTATTCCAAATACACGTGCCAAATCATTCCACATCGTCAATGCGAACAGCCCGATTATAAACAGCCATCCGGCAATAATCGCAATTTCCATACCACGCCCCCCCAGTTTACGACGGGTGATACCTTCGATAATCAATATCAGCAAATATCCCCCATCCAGAACCGGTAACGGCAATAAATTTATAACACCAAGATTGACCGATAGCAATGCAATAATTGATAACAATGCAACGATTCCCATTGCCAATGCCTGGCCTGATACTTCTGCAATGGTGATAAACGACCCCAGCTGCTTTGACGAACGTTCACCTGTAACAATTTGCTTTAATACAACCAATAATGTTTTTGATTGATAATACGTTTCACGCGCACCAGCATACAAACCATCAAAAAATCCCTTTTTGCGCAATTCTGTTTTACTGCCATCTGCAATCAAGCCCCATCGTTCAGCCGGCGATAATTCCACACGAACCAATTCAGTATCACGCAATAATAATACATCTGCATCGCGATTAGATGCCAATTCTTTGGCAATAATCAATTCACCCCAGTTTGTAATCTTTTCGTCATCAATTTGCATAATAATATCGCCAGGTTTTACACCTGCATTAAATGCAACAGATTCTTGAATAACCTGACCCACAACAGGTAATTGGACTTCTTTGGCCTGGAACATAAATATGCCAGAATATATCAACCATGCCAAAATGAAATTCATGGTGACACCGGCGGCAACAATTATAAATTGTTTCCACGCAGGCACAGATAAATAATGTCCTTGTTTTTTGTCATTTGGTAAATCTTTGTACTTTTTACGGTCAAACATATCTTCTTGACCATAAATGGAAACGTACCCCCCCAATGGCAAGCACGCCAATTTCCATACCGTACCATGTTTGTCATGCCATTTTACAATGGCTGGCCCAAAACCAATAGAAAAAGTATCAACACGCACCCCAGCCCAACGCGCCGCTAAAAAATGTCCCAGTTCGTGTACAAACACCACGACGCCCAAAACAATCAACAATGCGACAATGGCCAAAACAATTTGCATGATACCCTTCCTTTTACATTAAACATCATAATAAAACAAACCAAATCAGTGGCAATGCGTAAATCCAGCCATCAAATCTGTCTAATAATCCGCCGTGCCCCGGTAAAATACGACCGAAATCTTTCAGCCCCATTTTGCGTTTTATTGCACTGGCGGTTAAATCGCCATATTGTGACAGTAATGAAATACTGATACCAATCCACAACAACTGTGGCATAAATACATCTGCGCCCAACAAACCATACATCACAGATGCGATCGTTCCGCAAATAATGCCGGCAATTTGCCCAGTCCATGTTTTATTTGCTGATAACCTTTCCCACATCTTGTCGCCACCAATCAATCGCCCAAAGAACCATGCACCAATATCCGCACAGCAAATTATCATCAGCAGTAACAACATAATCCATGGGCGCGTACCAACCGACCACGCAGAAATACCAACAACAATCAACCACAACAAAAATGCGCCAAATGATTTCCAATGCTGCAATAAAACATTGCGCGGCGTATGCACAACACAAATAATCATTTCAACAATCATACCAACGGCAACCAATGTGGCCAAATATCTGACCGCATGTATACCAAAGTATTCGCCCAATGCCGCCAATGCGGCAATCGCCACCATTACACCACCAACAATAATTCTTTTTGCTGTATTAGACATTTTGCATCCTTATTTTTTCCGGCCAGAATAGTTTGCTTTCTTACCGCCACCGAACCGACGATTACGTTTGGCATATTCATCCAACGTATATTGCCACAATTTTTCGCTGCGTACTAAATCAGGCCAATGCTGGGGCACAAACAACAATTCTGCGTACGCCAATTTCCATAACAAGAAATTAGAAATACGATATTCGTTGCTGGTGCGAACCATCAAATCAATCGGCAATAATTCGCCAGTATCCAAGAAAGTTTCAAACGTTGCCTTGTCCACAGGATTCCCCACGGCAATCGCATCATTTACCGCGGCAATAATTTCATCTTGGCCGCCATAATTTAATGCAAAAACAACCGTACCTGCGGTACCATCAGCAGACGCACGTTCCAATTCATCGCATTTTTTGGCCAAACGCTGGGGCAATCTGTCGCGCGAACCAATTACACGATATCGCAGATTTTTTTCCAACGCATGTTTCATATTCTTGTCTAGTTCTGTATAAAACAGATTCATCAAGAAATCGACTTCTTCTTGGGAACGGTTCCAATTTTCTGTTGAAAACAAGAAAAATGTAATCGTTGTTACACCACGTGCAATGAACCAATCAACCAAATTTTCAAAATTTGCGATACCTGCCTGGTGCCCAGCCAATGGGGGCAAACCACGTGATTCGGCCCAACGACGATTACCATCGCAAATAAACGCAATATGTTGTGGTATTTTTGGGGTATCAGTTGTAATTGGCGCAGTTTGTTTCTTTTTGAATAAATTCAACATGTTTTAATTCCTGGGGTAATATGGTTAAACGGCCATGATATCGGCTTCTTTTTGTTTTGCCAGTGCGTCAACATCAGCAGCACGTTTATCAAATACCTTTTGCAAGTCATCTTCGTATTTACGTTGGTCATCTTCGGAAATTTCTTTGTCTGTGACCGCGCGTTTGATTTTACCCATTGCATCTTGGCGAATATTGCGCATAGAAATCTTGGCTTCTTCGGCATATTTACCAGCAACCTTGGTCAATTCTTTTCTGCGTTCTTCGGTCAAAGGCGGCATATTCAGACGAATAACCCCACCGGCCGTCATCGGATTCAATCCCAATCCAGAATCACGAATTGCCTTTTCCACAGCGCCGGCGTTATTTATATCCCAAACGGTAACGGTCAAAGTCTGGTTATCTGGGGTGGCAACGGTTGCGACCTGGTTCAACGGCATATCAGACCCATAAACAGGCACACGTACACCGTCTAATAAATGTACAGACGCGCGCCCTGTACGCAACCCAGCATATTCATTTTGTAAAACATCTAATGTTTGTTGTGTTTTTTGCTCGACTTCGGCTTTCAAAGATTGATAATCCATAATAAATCTCCTTATGTTCAAAAAGATTAGCAAATTGATTTGACTTTTTGCAAGAAGAAATATAAAATACCGCAATGCATGGGGTTGTAGCTCAGTTGGTAGAGCACTTGCATGGCATGCAAGGGGTCGTCGGTTCAAGTCCGATCAGCTCCACCACAAAAAATACAGTATGGCGGATGTAGCTCAGCTGGTTAGAGCGTTGGTTTGTGGTACCAAATGTCGCCGGTTCGAATCCGGTCATCCGCCCCAGAAATAAAAAACGCCCAACGGGCGATTTTTTATTTATGTGCAAAGGATGCGGATAAGAACCGGCGAAAAAGCCGGTCGAACCGCCGCAAAAAGGCGGACGGCAGTACGCCGGTTGTGCGCATGCACAATTTTGCAAGGTGATGAAGCGCAGCGAAATAATCCGGTCATCCGCCCCAGAAATAAAAAACGCCCAACGGGCGATTTTTTATTTATGTGCAAAGGATGCGGATAAGA